>NZ_JBYTCN010000010.1:79645-169878 GCF_058790335.1 Rhodanobacter sp. FW101-FHT13A11
GCCAGATACGCAAAACGCCCCTCGCGGGGCGCGTCTATTGACGTCGCGTTGGCGTGTAGCCCGGGATGGTGAACCCCCATCCATGGGGTTTACCCCTGCGCGCTGGCGCGCTCCGGGGCCAGCCTGCGGCTGTCCAAATTCGTTCCAGACGAATTTGTCGAACCCGGGTAGGGTTCGTCCACACCTCATCTCTCCGCCAGATACGCAAAACGCCCCTCGCGGGGCGCTTTGCGTATCTGGCGGAGAGAGAGTCTGTTTTTGTCACGTTCGGCCCGAATCGCGCAAGTTCGCAAACGTCCGCTAAGTTGTTGACCCTACTAGGGTACTTTGACCGCACCCGTTCGCCGCCGTCTCTTGCGGTTCGCCACAAGCCGCTATATGTTACGGGAACCATAGTGGGAACGGCCAGTTGGGCGGAGACTTCTAAATGACCCGTACACGCAACAAATTGACGGCGCTCAAGGTGCGCTCACTCAAGGAGCCGGGACGCTATAGCGACGGCGGCAATCTCTATCTCTACATCGGCACGAACGGTGCACGGTCATGGGTGTTCCGTTACTCCGATCGGGTAACAGGGAAGGTGCGCGACAAGGGACTGGGGCCGGCTGTCGACATCGACCTGGCCCGAGCACGCGAGCGCGCTACTGTGTGCCGCCTGCAACTGCTAGACGGCGCCGACCCGATCGGCGTAGCACAAGAGCGCCGGCAGACGATCAAGGCCGACCATGCCAAGCGCGTCACCTTCGGTCAGTGCTGCGAGCAGTACATTGCGGCGCACCGGGCCGGCTGGCGCAACGCCAAGCACGCCGACCAATGGGACGCCACCTTGCGCACCTATTGCGCGCTGCTATGGCCGCTGGACGTGGGAGCCATCGACACCGGGCTGGTAATGCGTTGTCTTGAGCCGCACTGGTCGACGAAAACAGAAACGATGACGCGGGTACGGCAGCGCATTGAATCCGTGCTGGCGTGGGCGACCGTGCGCAAGTTCCGCACCGGCGACAACCCAGCGCAGTGGCGTAACCATCTGGACCAACTGCTGCCCAAGCGTTCCAAGGTGCAGAAAGTCGAGCACCGCGCGGCACTCCCCTACGCCGACACCGCGCCTTTCATGGCGGAGCTTCGCCAACGTCAAGGACTCGCCGCGCGCGCGCTGGAACTGCAAATCCTCACGGCCACACGTCCCGGCGAAGCAGTCGGCGCGCAGTGGGACGAGTTCGACGTCGAGGCCGCCGTCTGGACCATTCCCGGCGAGCGCATGAAGGCGGGCAAAGAACATCGTGTTCCGCTGTCGGTGCCCGCGCTGGCGCTGCTGCAGTCCCTGCATCGCATCGACAACAATCTATTCCCCGGCGTGAAGGGCCGCCCACTGACCACCGCCGCCGGCATGCAGCTACTCAAGGAAATGCAGCCGGGCATCACGGCGCACGGCTTCCGCTCCACGTTCCGCGACTGGGCCGCCGAGACGACCAGCCACCCGCGCGAAGTGATCGAAGCGGCGATGGCGCACCGGCTCAAGGATGCCGCGGAAGCCGCATATCAGCGGGGTGATCTGCTGCGCCGCCGCGCGCGCCTGATGGACGACTGGGGCCGGCACTGCGCCAAGCCTGCCGCCGGCAACGTAACGCCGATCAAAAGGAGCAAGCGAGCATGAGCCGGCCGCCCAAGCATCGCAGCCGAATTACGTCCGGCTTCCCGAACGCAAAGCCGCTTGGCGTCGACAAGGTGCGCGAGGTGCAGGAACAGGACGCGGCGCAGCGCAATACGGCCCGGCGCGCAGTGTGGGCGGTGCTGGTCGACAACTACGCGGGCGAGCCGCCCGCCGACATGCTGGACGCGATCGAACGCGCGTGGTCGACGTATCAAGCTGACCGCGCCGCGCTGTCGAATCGAACCAGCGCCAGCCACGAAGCCGGGGACATGCGAGCCATCGCCGACGACTGCCGCCAGCTTGCCAAGCGCATCCCCGTTGCCGTCAAGCACATCACCGCCGGCACGAAGCCCGCGCACGGTGCGGACCTATGGCCGCAAACGCTGGCCCATCGTCTGCAGCAGCGCTTGGAAAACTTCCCCAGCGGCAGCGATGCCGCGCTGTTTGTTGCCGGCGTGGATCTGTGGCCGCTGTTGGAACAGCTACGCAATAGCGTGATGCGTCCGGCGCTGTGGCACATCGACACGACGCTGCCGGCCGATCTGGTGCGCCTGGCCGATGCGTGCGCGCCTGCGCCGAAACTGGAACGCACGACCAAGCCGCACGACATGGCCGGCGCGCGCTTCAACGCGGCATTGCTGGCGCTGGTGGAGCGCGATCCGCCGCCGCAATCGACAGGCCGGATGGAGTGCCGAGGCATAGCGGCAGATATTGCCGCGGCCCTTATGTCGTAAGGCTCGCCGCGTTTCGAGGGAGAAACGCAAAACCGGCCCGATTCCATGCGCATAACTTCTCTAACCAGTCGCGGCAGTTCGCTGCGGATTGGAGAAGCACATGGAACACCAGACGAACATATCGCCCACCTTCCGGCCGCTGGTGCCGGCCTGCCGTGAACATGGCATCGCTCGCACCACCGCGTTCAAGTTGGCCGGCGAAGGCTTGCTTGAAACCTTCACCATCGGCCGCGCCCGGTATGTGTTGGTGGAGTCGCTGAAGTCACTGCCCGAGCGTCTGAAGGCGCAAGGCGGTGCGAAGTGATCCGCGCCCCGATGAGCATGGACGATGCGCGCGCCGTCGTAGCCGCAAACCTTCCCGGCATGTACTCGCAACGCGACCGCCGCGGTATGGATCGGCTCGCCCGCATCCTGCAGGCGCTGGACGTTGCGCACGCTATCGACCAGCGGCCCATGCACGCCGAGTTGCTAGGCGTGTGGAACACCGAGGGCTGGCAATCGAGCGACCCGGCGGCACTCGCTGCGGTGACCGTTGCCGCAACCCTTCGCCCCGATGGCCTGAGCTACGCCGAGCAAGCCACGCTGGATACCCTGAGTGCTGGGGGTGCAGCATGATTCCCGAGTGTGGTCTCCCTGTTAAACATTGCGACTACGAAAACCTGCGCATCCGCGAGGTGATCCCCGCGCCAGCCGGCTGCTTTTCAGTGCTGGAAGGACCCGAGGGAGTGAAGCATCGGCGCGTCGTCGCATTCGCCCTCGTGACTTCGGATGGTGATTCGTGGCTGGAGCCGTTCGGCGAAAACGGCCTTGTCTACGGCAGCCGACTACCGGGTGAGATTCCGCGCGCGCTCGAATGGGTGTCGCAAGGAAACCCCCGATGAACAATCTTGAATACGCCGCGCAGCTGGCCGAGGCTGGGTGGCGCGTCCATCCCTTGCGACCCGGTAGCAAGCTGCCGATGTTGCCGGGCTGGCAGCACGCTGCAACGAATGACGCCGCGACCGTCGCCGCGTGGTGGACAGAAACCCCCGCCGCAGGGATCGGCATTGCTACCGGCGCGCCTGTGATCGTCCTGGACGTCGACACCAACGGCAAGCCCGGCACGGAATCAATCGCCGCGCTGATCGCCGAGCACGGCCCATTGCCGCAGACGCTGACCGCGCGCACCGCGTCGGGCGGGTTTCACTATTATTTTTCGACGTCCGAACCGATCCGCAACAGCGCCGACAAGGTAGGAAAGGCGCTGGACGTCCGCGGCGCTGGCGGCTACGTCGTCGCACCGCCGACCACGGTCGACGGCTGCGAGTACCAATGGGCCGACCTTTCCCCGATCGCACCGGCCCCGGCTTGGCTTGTTGCTGCTGCGCTGGCCCCGGTCGCTGATCGCCCCGCAACGTCGGCAACGATCGAGGCAACTCCCGAACTACTCGCCGACCTCGCCGACGCGCTCACGGTGCTGGACGCGGACAGCCGGGACCAATGGATTGCCGCGGGCGCTGCGCTGCGCTCACTCGGCGAAGCTGGCCGAGAATTGTGGGTCTCATGGAGTGCGACAAGCGACAAGCACAACGCGGACATCGACCCGGATACGTTCGAGACCATCGGCCACGACTCCACAGGCCCGGCCGCCATCTTTGCGGCTGCTGCGCGCAACAATTGGCAGAATCCAGCAGCGATGCGCCGCGCGTCTGAGTTGTTCGGCCGCCAGCCGTTGCCGAGCGACGCGCCCACCGGCCCGACGTTGCAAACGGTGCAGATTGCCGACGTCATGGGCGCGACCGTAGCGCCGCCGCAATTCATCGTTAATCCGCTGATCCCTGCCGGCCATCTGACTCTGTTCGGCTCGCATGGCGGTAGCGGTAAATCAATCCTTGCGCTGGCTATCGGCGCGCACGTTGCGGCCGGCCAGCCGTGGGCCGGACTTCCGGTGCAGCATCGCCCGGTGCTCTTTGTGTCGCTGGAAGATGCCGCGGAAATTGTGCGCTACCGGCTGCGCAAGATTATCGAGGGCTACCAGTTGGACCCCGCCGCGGTACTGGCCGGGTTGACGATTCTGGACGGTAGCGCCGGGCTGTCCGCGCTCATGACAGAACATGCCGCGTTCGGCGTGCGCTCGCTGGTGCCTACGGCGACGCTTGGCGAACTGCGCGCCGCGGTGGGCGGTGCCGGGCTGCTGATCATCGACAACGCCAGCGACGCATACGACGGCCCCGAGAATGATCGGCGGCAAGTGCGGACGTTTATCCGTGAGCTGGCCGGACTGGGCCGCGGCAACAATGCCGGCGTGATGCTCCTGGCTCACATCGACAAGGCCGCGGCGCGGTTCGGCTCGCAAGGCAACAGCTACAGCGGTTCGAGCGCTTGGCACAACTCGGCGCGGTCACGGCTGGCGCTGGTCGACACGCGCACCGGGAAGGATCTGGTACAGGAAAAGCTCAACCTGGGCGCGAAGGCCGCACCGATCCGGCTCGCCTGGACACCTTCCGGCGTGCTGATCCCCGACCGCGCCGAGTACGTCGACGGTGCAACCGGATCGGATGCCGACGAGGTGCTGGCGGCGATCGTTGCCGCAGTGGCGGATGGCGTGAACGTCCCCACGGCGCGAAGCGGTCCAGCGACAACGCAACGCGTACTGGAAAACCTGCCCGACCTGCCGGCGACGTTGCGCGGCACGCGAGGGCGCGAGGACTTTTGGGCGGCCGTTACCGACCTGCAGCGAAGCGGCCGGATTGTGGTCGAGGAATATCTAAACGACTCGCGCCATCGACGGGAGAAATTTAGCGTTGCGCCAGTGCGCCAGTTAGCGCCAGTTGTAGAACCAGCGCAAACCAGCGTATCGGCGCATGGAACGCGCGCCAGTGCGCCAGTTCCCGGTGCAAGGGTATAAGGGATATGCGAGCCGCAAATAACCAGCGCATTACCGTCCCTGATTTAGCGGAGCGCATTGCCGATTGTCTGGCGACGCTGGCGGCTACAGCTTGCGCATCGTCCATCCCTGTTACCGGCGATGGCCGAGTGAGTGAAGCCGACGCGGCGGGACTGGTGGGGCTGGCGGCCGGCACGTTGCGCAATCTGCGCGCCGGTTCCTGCCCGCTGGCGTTCTACAAAGTCGCCGGCCGCGTGACTTACCGCCTGGCCGACCTGGCCGAATTCATCGAGCGCCAGCGCGCCGACGCGTGAAGTCGTTGCACGCAACCGCACGCAACCGCATAGGAACGCACGCAACGACATAGGCGGCCCGAAGACGACTCGGCACGCTGGAAGCATGCCGCGTGCAACCCGCACGCCCCAGCTGATCGGGACGATCGCCATGCAGACGCTTGAACTGAAACTCACCGCAGACCCGGCCGCCGCCGGCAGCTTTACGGGCCTCGCGAGCACTCCCGATCTGGACCGCAGCGCGGACGTTATCGAGCCCGGCGCATGGGCGCAGACGTTGGCCGCGTGGCAATCGCGAGGCGGCCGTATCCCGCTGCTGTATCTGCACCGGCAGGATGAACCGATCGGCGCGATTACCAGCGCCAGCGCCACCGGCCGCGGGCTGGAAGTCGCCGGACAAATTGCCATCGCCACGCCGACCGGCGCGATTGCGTATGAGCTGGCGAAGGTGGGCGGCCTGTCACTGTCGATCGGCTATGTGGTCCCCGCAGGTGGGGCAACGATGGTCGGCAACGTCCGGCACATCCGCGTGATCGACCTTTACGAAATTTCCCTTGTACCCATCGCAGACAACCCCGCGGCCATCGTGTCGTCGGTGAAGTCGGCGAAGGAATGCAAAACCATCCGTGAGTTCGAGCACCTAGTGCGGGATGCACTGGGCCTATCCGCTCGCGGAGCGAAACACCTAGCGGCCGTGGGCTGGCCGGTGCTGCATCGAGATGATGCCGCACAGCGTCGAGACGATGCGCCGCCCAGCGTAACCGCTCAACAGGTGCGGCAAGCGCTGCGCCTCTCCTAATCGAATCGAGGCAAAAATCATGGATAACGAAATCATCGAAGCCGTGCGCGAGCACGCGGAAAAGATCGAGGCGAAGGCCGCGGCCGATCGTCTGGAAATCAAGGCACTGAAGGATGCGAACGCCGAACAGGCCGAACTGGTCAACGGCATGGCGCAGGAAATCGCCGAGATGAAGACGGGCGCGCGAATCGTCGGCGGTAATTTCAGCGCTGCGCCGTCCCCATCGGCGGAGTTCGTCAAGTCGGCACAGCTTCAGGCCATGCGCGACGGTGCGAACGGTACGGGCCGCGTCACGCTCAAGAGCGGCGGTCTCAAGCTGCTGACCAAGGCCATCTCGAATACCGGCGTGGGTCAGTCGGGCGACCAGTCCTACAGCGTCGCGCCGGATCGTGACAGCAGCAACTTGTGGGCAAATCCTCAGCGTCGCTTATCGCTGATCGACGCTATGCCCACGTTGCCGGTGAGCACGGCGACGTTCCTTTACATGCAGTTGTCGGGATACGCGAACGCTGCAGCCGTGCAGGCAAAAGAAGGCGACGCCAAGGCACAAGGCAGCATGCCCACTGCCGAGGTCACCGCCAACATCGCGACCGTCGCCCACTTCGTGCGGTCCAGTCAGCAGGTGATCGACGACGCGCCGGCGCTGGCATTCCAACTCGACAATCTGCTGTCTTATGGCTGCATGTCGAAACTGGAAAACCTGTTGATCAACGGTGCCGGCGGCGCTGGCCAGATCAAGGGTCTGCTGGCGTATGCAACGCCCTTCGCTGCTGCTGCTGACGCCGCGGCGGATCGTATCGGCGAGGCGCTGGACGAACTGGACAGCAACGGCTGGCATGCGTCAGTGATCGTGCTCAATCCGGCCGACTGGGGCGCCATCCAGCGCGAGCGGTCGACCACCAACGGCCAGTATGTGCTGGGCAGTGCGCGCAACCCGGCGCCGCCGTCGTTGTGGTCGGTCCCCGTGGTGACGTGTCCAGCGCTGGCCGCCGGTACTGCCCTGGTGCTGGACGCTTCGCAGCTGGCGTTGCTGGATCGTCAGGAAGTCGTGGTCGCATCGAGCCGCGAGGATGGCAGCAACTTCACCACGAACATGGTGACCACGCTGGCCGAACTGCGCGCCGGCCTCGCTGTGTTCTCGCCGGGCGCGGTGCTGTCGGTGGATCTGACGCCGACCACGTAAAGAACAACGGCCGCGGTATGTGCGATCGGGGCGGCCAAGTTCATGCCCGACGCACGTCGCCCAGCTGGCGGTGGTGACTCCACTACAACACCAGCATGCAGCGGTACGCGGTAGCCCTTGGGCGCGTCAGCCCGCCGAGCCCTGCAGCCCCCGGCCAGCGCGATCTGGTGCGGGGGCAACCTACCCAACGCGGCGACCGCTCAGTAATTACCCCCCCGTAGGGTCCGTTTGGACCTCCCGCATCGGTCGCTGCGGACCGTGTGGACAGCTAACTTCACGCTTCCACAAATGAGATATTCCGATGGCCGCCCACCGCAAACCGAGCAACGTATTGCAGCTGTCGGGCGCCTTCGCGAAGAATCCGAACCGCGCCCGCACCGACCCCACACCCCGCGGGCCGATCGGTTCAGCGCCCCGGCAGGTGCCGATTACTTTTCGCAAGGCGTGGGATCTGATCGTGAAGGCGTGCCCCGAGGGCGTTCTAGCTGATCGTGACCGCCTGGCCGTCGAGATTGCCGCATCCCTGTTCGTCCAGTTCCGCGCAGCGCCCGCAGACTTCCCCGCGGTCAAACTCGCGCGCCTGCAATGCCTGCTGGCTGATCTGGGCATGACGCCCGCCGCCGCTTCGCGCGTCACTGCCGCCCCGCCGCCAGCTCGCAACGACTTCGACGACTGACAACGCCGAGGGGCCCTGCGCTGTGTGATGATGGGGCCTAGGGTAAGGGGGGGACTATGAAACGGAAGCTTCTACTCGTGTTGACGGGCGTCGTGCTTGTTGCTTGCAGCACTCAAAAAGCACCGCAAGCACCAGCTGTATCGGCGGCCAACTTTTCGAGTGCGTCGCAGGTTCCCAACCACTCGGCCGTGCCGGCTGCCCCACATGGAATCAGCGCGAGTGATCGAGCGGCGATAGAGGTTGAGCTCTATACGTTACAAGCGGATTGCTCTGCGCGCATATCGACAGCAGTCCTTCTTGCACATGGTGTGAAGCATGTAGATTCCCTGCATCTGAGCGAAAGTCAGCTGGTGAAGGACAGTAACGATGCTTTCGAGAAGTCGGCCGCGATTTATAGCGTCTGGATTCAGAAGCTCCAACCGTACCCCGGCGTGATAACAGCACTGAAGGCCATCCGTGCCGCGCAGTACGGATGCGCCACGGATACTGTGATGGACATCGAAAAAGGATTTCTAGACGCCGATACCGCACGCGCTGACTACCGCCGTACCTTTGAGCAAGCTGGGCGCGAGCTGCACGCGGAACTTGATGCTGTGCCGGTAGCCGACGACAAGCACGGCCTAGACATACCCGACGGCTTAAAGTGACGCATCACGCGTGACCGCCGCACCGAAGCCCCCAACGCCACCCGCAACGGTGGCGTTTTCTTTTATGGCCGGGCGTTCCGAGTTACTGCGACTTGGAAGTGAATTTGATCGCTTCGCCTTCGACTACAACGTGTCGATCATTCATCCGCTGATCGTTTCGGACGATGACGGCATCCGCGCCAATCTCAGCGCCCGCTGCCTGCAATTGCGGAATGGCATCGCTCACAGTCGGATCGGTCCAGCCGGGTTTGTAGCGCTTGGCTGAGACAATGCCGATGGACTCATACGCCCGCTGCGGCGGGGAATAAAGAATCTGCACCCGACTCGCGTTCGTAGCTGCGTAAGGCGTGGCGAGGTTGCTGTGCGCCTGGTACGTGCTGCACCCAGCGAGCGCACCGATAAGCGCGAGGCCTACAAAAATCTTCATCCGTGTTCCCCTGAAATCCCCGATACCGAAGGTCAATCCTGCGCCGTTTTGCACCACAAACTGAAGTGGGAACGGGCATGGGTTCAAGAATCATCGTCCACAAAAAAGCCCCATATTTCAGGGGCTTAAATGCGTATCTGGCGGAGAGAGAGGGATTCGAACCCTCGATAAGGCTTTTGACCCTATACTCCCTTAGCAGGGGAGCCCCTTCGGCCACTCGGGCATCTCTCCGGGGGTTTCTTCGCATCGCTGCGGAGCCCGCAAGGATACCGACCGGCATGGTCGAGGTAAAGACTTAAATTCGCGCGCTCCGCGCGATCAATGCCCGGCGGGCTCGTCTGATGCACCGCCCGTTTCGTTCTCGCCCTTGATCCGCTGGTAAATTTCCTCGCGGTGGACGGCCACGGTCTTCGGCGCGTTGATGCCGATGCGTACCTGATTGCCTTTCACGCCAAGAACGGTAACGGTCACCTCGTCGCCGATCATCAGGGTTTCACCGACCCTGCGGGTCAGAATCAACATGATTGCTACTCCATAATGCTGTTGGTCACAGGCTCGCGGCCTGGCGGTGCCTCACCCCTGAGCGTCCGCCAACCCGCAGTTCGACGATTGATCCGTCGAAGGCCCTACCGCCTTCCCGGCTCACAGCCAAAACACTCCTGAGCGTCCTGACTGGCGACGCCACCGTCCCCGGCAGCATCGACACCCGGCCGATAGTACTTGAGCCTGATTCGTAAGCGCAACGCGTCCGTACCCCGCCAAACGGCCCCCCGTTCATGCTCCGAACGGGCTACTGGGCCGCGATCCACCCGGGCAGGGTCGACAGGGCCGCCGGCAGGTTCGGCGCGTCGGCTCCGCCGCCCTGGGCCATGTCCGGGCGGCCGCCGCCCTTGCCGTCGATCTGCGCGGCGACGTGCGCCACCACGTCACCGGCCTTGATCCGGCCCAGCGCCTTGCCGTGTACCCCGGCAATCAGGGAAACCCGGCCATCGACCGCGCCGGCCAGCAGGATCACGCAGTCGCCCAGTTGCTGCTTGAGCTGGTCCACGCTGTCGCGCAGCGATTTCGCATCCAGCCCCTCCAGCCGCGCCGCCACCACCCTGATGCCGTCGACGTCCTCCGCCGCCGCGGCCAGGTCGGCGGTGGCCGAACCGGCTGCCTTGCTGCGCAGCGATTCCAGCTCGCGTTCCAGCTTCTTCTGGCGGTCGAACAGCTGGCGCAACTTGTCCACCGCATCGTCGCCGCTGCTGGAGAGCAGTTGCGAGAACTCGGCCAGGCGGCGTTCCTCGTCGGCCACCCAGGCCAGTGCGCCGGCGCCCGTCACCGCCTCGATGCGGCGCACGCCCGAGGCCACGCCGGCCTCGCCGACGATCTTGAACAGGCCGATGTCGCCGGTACGGCCGACATGGGTGCCGCCGCACAGCTCGGTGGAGAACTCGCCCATCTTCAGCACGCGCACCTCGTCGCCATACTTCTCGCCGAACAGCGCCATCGCGCCGAAGGCGATGGCGTCGTCGTAGGCCATGTGGCGCACTTCGGCCACGGCGTTGCGGCGCACCTCGGCGTTGACCAGCACCTCGACCTCGGCCAGCTCGTCGCGGCTCATCGGCTTGTTGTGGGCAAAGTCGAAGCGCAGGCGATCAGGCGCCACCAGCGAGCCCTTCTGCGTGACGTGGATGCCCAGCACCTTGCGCAGCGCGGCGTGCAGCAGGTGGGTGGCGGAATGGTTGAGCACGATGGCCTGGCGCCGGGAGGCATCCACCTGCGCATCGAGCGCATCGCCGACATGCAGCGGCCGTGCGCCGCGCCAAGTGCCGGCATGGCCGAAGAACACGCCGCCCATCTTCAGCGTGTCGCCGACCTCGAAGCGGCCGGCCGCATTGGCCAGGGTGCCGGTGTCGCCGACCTGGCCACCCGACTCGGCATAGAACGGCGTGCGGTCGAGAATCAGCAGGCCTTCCTCGCCGTCGGCGAGCTGGTCGACCTGGTTGCCGCCGCGCACGATGCCCAGTACCTTGCTGCCGGTGCCTTGCAATGCCTCGTAACCGAGAAATACCGTGGGCCGCAGTTGGCTTGCCAGCTCGGCCGGCATCTGGCCCTTGGCCTCGAACTTGCCCGCGGCGCGGGCGCGCTCGCGCTGTTCGTTCATCGCCTGCTCGAAGCCGGCCATGTCCACTTCCAGCCCGCGCTCGCGCGCAATATCGGCGGTAAGGTCGACCGGGAAGCCGTAAGTGTCGTACAGGCGGAACGCGTCCACGCCCGGGATGACCCGGCCCGACTTCACCGCGACCTCGTCGAACAGGCGCATGCCGTGCTCCAGCGTCTCGCCGAAACGCTGCTCCTCGGTGCGCAGCGCGTCCTCGACGAACGCCCGCTTCGCCGGCAGCTCGGGATAGGCCTGGCCCATTTCCTCGACCAGCGGCTGCACCATCCTCCAGAAGAAGTCGCCGCGCACGCCGAGCATCCAGCCGTGCCGCAACGCGCGGCGGATGATCCGGCGCAGCACGTAGCCGCGGCCCTCGTTGGACGGCAGCACGCCGTCGACGATCAGGAACGCACAGGCGCGGATGTGGTCGGCGATCACGCGCAGCGATTTGCTGGAAAGATCCTTCGTGCCGGTGAGCTCGCCGGCGACGCGGATCAGGTGCTGGAACAGGTCGATCTCGTAGTTGGAATGCACGTGCTGCAGCACCGCGGCCAGGCGCTCCAGCCCCATGCCCGTGTCCACGCAGGGTGCGGGCAGCGGCGAGAGCGTACCGTCCGGCGCGCGGTCGAACTGCATGAACACCAGGTTCCAGATCTCGATGTAGCGGTCACCGTCCTCGTCCGGCGAACCGGGCGGGCCGCCGGCCACGCCGGGGCCGTGGTCGTAGAAGATCTCGGTGCACGGACCGCACGGGCCGGTATCGGCCATCTGCCAGAAATTGTCGGAGGCGTACGGCGCGCCCTTGTTGTCGCCGATGCGCACGATGCGCCCGGCCGGCACGCCGATCTCCTTGTGCCAGATGTCGTAGGCCTCGTCGTCGCTCTGGTAGACGGTGACCCACAGCTTTTCGGCGGGCAGCTTGAGCACGCCGGTGAGCAGCTCCCATGCGTAGGCGATCGCGTCGCGCTTGAAATAGTCGCCGAACGACCAGTTGCCCAGCATCTCGAAGAAGGTGTGGTGGCGCGCGGTATAGCCCACCTGGTCCAGATCGTTGTGCTTGCCGCCGGCGCGCAGGCAACGCTGCACGTCGGCCGCGCGCACGTAGGACAGTTTCTCGCTGCCCAGGAACACGTTCTTGAACGGCACCATGCCCGAGTTGGTGAACAGCAGGGTCGGGTCGCTGGCCGGCACCAGCGAGCTGGACGGCACGATGGTGTGGCCCTTGGAGCGGAAGTAGTCGAGGAAGGCGGAACGGATGTCGGAGGTTTTCATGCGGATCAAAAGTGGCAGGCGATAAAGGCCACGCCGCGGCCAGGCCGCCCGACCCGCCAACCCATCATCTGCGGATGGCGGATTTCAGGAAATATCGTCGGCTTCGTCCACATCGGCGTGGGTAACACTTCGTACTGTGGCGGCGGCAAAGCCGCGGCGCAAGAGGAATTGCGCCCGCCGGGTGCGTTCGGCGGGGTCCGCCGTGCCCGTACCACCATAGCGGCGACGCAGCTGGGCGGCGGCCGAAGCGGCCCAGTCGACCTCGGCCGCATCCAGCAACTCGCGAATGCGCGCGTCGGCCACGCCATGGCTTTTCAGCTCTACGCGCAGGCGCAGCGGGCCGTAACCCTGGGTGATCCGGCTGCGCAGCAGCACCTCGGCGAAGCGGTCGTCGTCCTGGTAATGCTGCTCGCCGAGCCGGTCCAGCGCGGCGGCGGCTTCGTCGCCTTCGTAACCGCCCTGGCGCAGCTTGGTCTTCAGCTCCTTGCGCGAGTGCTCGCGGCGCGCCAGCAGGCCCAGCGCCTTGTCATAGGCGCTGCGCTTCGGCCTGGCCGGATCGTCCTTGCCGGGCGGGCGCTTCATGGCCACGCAAACGGACATGGCCCGGACAAGCCGGGCCATGTCTTCCGCCAGAGACGATCGACGCCCACGGATCAGACTTCCTCGAGCGCCTCTTCCGGCGCGGCGGGAGCCGGCTTGCCGACCGGTACCAGCAGGCGCTCGCGCAGCTGCTTGTCGATCTCGTTGGCGATCGCCGGGTTGTCGCGCAGGAACTGGCGCACGTTCTCCTTGCCCTGGCCGATGCGGTCGCCGTTGTAGCTGTACCAGGCGCCGGACTTGTCGATCAGGTTCTGCGCCACGCCCAGCTCGATGATCTCGCCCTCGCGCGAGGTGCCCTCGCCGTACAGGATCTCGAACTCGCACTGGCGGAACGGCGGCGCCACCTTGTTCTTGACCACCTTGACGCGGGTTTCCGAACCGATGATCTCCTCGCCCTTCTTCACCGCGCCGATGCGGCGGATATCCAGGCGCACCGAGGCGTAGAACTTCAGCGCGTTGCCGCCGGTGGTGGTCTCGGGGCTGCCGAACATCACGCCGATCTTCATGCGGATCTGGTTGATGAAGATCACCAGGCAGCCGGATTTCTTGATGTTGGCGGTGAGCTTGCGCAGCGCCTGGCTCATCAGGCGCGCGTGCAGGCCGACGTGGGAGTCGCCCATCTCGCCCTCGATTTCCGCCTTCGGGGTCAGCGCGGCGACCGAGTCGACCACGACCATGTCCACCGCGCCCGAGCGCACCAGCATGTCGGCGATTTCCAGCGCCTGCTCGCCGGTATCCGGCTGCGACACCAGCAGGTCGTCGACCTTGACGCCCAGCTTCTCCGCGTAGGTCGGGTCGAGCGCGTGCTCGGCGTCGATGAACGCGGCGGTGCCGCCGGCGCGCTGGCAACTGGCGATCGCCTGCAGCGTCATGGTGGTCTTGCCGGAGGATTCCGGCCCGTAGATCTCGACCACGCGGCCGCGCGGCAGGCCGCCGACGCCGAGCGCGATGTCCAGCCCCAGCGAACCGGTGGAGACCGTCTCGATCGCCTCGTTGACCCGATCGCCCATGCGCATGACCGCGCCCTTGCCGAACTGCTTTTCGATCTGGCCGAGGGCGGAGGTGAGCGCCTTGCGCTTGTTGTCATCCATCGTCTTGTGTTCCGGTTGGGCTGTGATTGGGGGACATGATGCCCGGATCGGATCTCACCGGCTGCGATCAACGGGTGCGACACGGGGAATCGACGCTGGCGGCCAGTATCCCACACCGGTCAATCGGGTCTGGCGGCGGATCGCGCGTCACTCCGTCAGTGTTTTGCGCAGGCCGATGAGCGCCGCCGCCACGGTCTGCCGGCGCACGGCCTCGCGATCGCCCGGAAAATGGAACTGCCGCGCATGACCGTAGCCGCCGCGGCGCTTCCAGCCGATCCACACGGTGCCGACCGGCTTGTCCGGGGTACCGCCGGACGGCCCGGCGATGCCGGTCACCGCCACCGCCACGCCGGCGCCGAAGCGTGCCAGCGCGCCGGACACCATCTCCAGCGCGGTTTCCTCGCTGACGGCCCCGCTGTGCTCTAGCGTGCGCGGATTGACCCCGAGCAGCGCTTCCTTCGCCTCGTAGCTGTAGGTCACCACGCCGGCATCGAACCAGGCCGAACTGCCCGGCAGGTCGGTCAAGGTCTTGGCGATCCAGCCGCCGGTGCACGACTCGGCCGTCACCAGCATCAGCCGGCAACGTTGCACCTCGTCGGCCACCGCGCCGGCCAGCGCCAGCAACTCGGCATCGGTAGGAACGGACGACGACTCCATGCGAGACTCCCGGACTTGGACGAGACTTTGCGCCACGCGCAGAGGCACCGTTCTACCTGTTCCGCGCGACCACGCCAAGACTTGCATTGCATGAGCCAAGACGATCTCACCAAGCACACCCCGTTCATGCGGCAGAATGTCCGTATGGTGAACAACCCCAAGCGGGGCGCGGGTTCCGGGGCACACAGACCCATCGGATAGCCCACTTGGACGGAACTTGGACGCCGAAAACATGGGTTTTGACCCGGGTACAACCCCGAAAAAGCACTTGGACGGCGCCCAAAATCCGCCCTCGTTTGGACGTCCAAACGCCCACGCCCGAACGCACCAAAAGTCGGCGACATGGCCATCTCAAAGCGTGGATAGCGCCCACCACTTGGCCGACTCCTCTAGCGAGCCCGGAGTGCTTGGAGTTGGCCCAGCCCAGAGGGCTTCCCTGGCAAGTTGGCCGAGATGACGACCAGCGCTGGTCGCGACGAGAACGGAGTGAAGTGGTCCACGGGCGCGTTAGGGGTCGACGTGGCCGCCTGCACCTGAGACGGGCAAGCAATCCAGAACAGCTGGAGCGCTGATGGCGTACCACCACACCGGGAACAAGGCCCACGGTGCGGTGCGAATTGACCAGAAAAGGTTGGTTGGCCGGTGGATAGCTGGGCCAAGTTCGGGCTAATCAGGACCTGGGCGTCGTCCAGGCCCGGGTTTCACGCTGGTCGCGCGAGGGAAGACCTCACAACCCCACTACCCTGATGTAAGCGGCGCGCAATGCCTCAGCGTCCACGGCTGCGTGATGTCGGCGCGCCGCCCTCTCAGGCCTGCAGCCAAAATAGATCTCCAGTTCACCCAGGACGCCTTGGTGTGTGACGAGCACCGGCTCCCACGCCGGCACCTCACCGCTCCACGTTCCAAACCCCGTCAGCGCCCTCGCCAACTGTCGCTTATCGATCGCCCCGTCGAAGTGGATACGTGGGTGGTCGAAGGACGCCACGAACGCCCGTAGTTGTTCACCGAAGCTCTCATCCGAGAGCGCTGCATCACCACCGTCCAGGAGTGGGTAGACCACCTTGCTGACGAAGGAAGACGGCGCTCCGGGGCGTGGAGCCCGCTCGGCGTAGAAGCATTGGGTGGCATCCGCGCTGACCAGGGCCAAGCTGACCAGCTCGCGCACGGCATCGTTGTTCCACTCGGTGTCGAGAAAGAGAAGATCGGCCATGCTGGGCCCCAGTAGCCGCCACATATTCAGCCTGAGAGTCGCCGTCACCGTGCTGGCCATGCCAGTCGGATGCAGACGGAGCATAAGACACGGCGGCTGCCGTTATACCTGCGAGTCTCTGCCGCTGGGATCTGACTCTCTTTCATGCCGTGCATCCCATCACGCCGCCCTCGCACATCATGCTGATGGTGGCGCGATGGCCGGCTATCTCACAAACCATTGCTACAGTCAGCCCGATAGCAGCTGTGACGCCGACAAGGCTTTATGTAAGCCGTCAGCGCCGACCACCCAATCGCGTAGTAAAGCCCGAACAGCCTGACGGGCTGGATGATTCGCCAACCGCTACCCGCAGCACGACTTCTGTTGCTGGATCGGTGGACACGGCATGCTGCCATAGGAGCAGAACACGCAGCAGTCGCCCGCTTTCGGCCGGAGCAGCTCGCCGCAACCCCCACAGTCGTAGAAGAACTGGCATGCGTCAGTCGGCATGGTCTCGGTGGCCTGATGGCCGCAATGCGGACAGGTCAGCGTGCTCTGCAGGATGAGTTCGGCCGTCATGCGTTTCGCCGGAGAAATGAATGGGAAGTGTCGGCAGGGTTTTCGCTGCGCCCATGTCTATCGTGTCGATTCACTGGGCATCCATCGCATCGCTGGCCGTGCGGCAGGACGCGCTGCGAGGCGGCGCCAGCAGATCGCGGACTGAGACCGCCACCATCAGCAGCAGACCCGGATAGAGGAGCCATCCGGTGCGATGGCCACTGGCCCGCATCACCCATACCGCCAGCAGCACCAGCAGCGGACCGAGCATACCGAGTACGGCACGCGGCCACTGCCGGTGACTGAGCCAGCCCAACGCATTGGCGAGCAGCGCGATGGCGGCAAACGCCGGCAACAGGATGCGAATGAACAGACCTTCATACGGACTCAGTACGCCCAGCCCGATCACTGCACCGAGACTGGCCAGGGCGGGAAAGCAATTCACGCAGGCCGCTGCCGAGACGACACTGCCGATCAGTCCGGCCTTGTCGGCCAGCCGAGTGAGCAGGGACATGGGGGTTCTCCTTTCGCGCGGAATGCTGACGGTCTAAGGTATTCCCGTAGTCAAGTACGGAGTCAAGTCCATGCCATCCACACAGGAAACGTTTTCCATCGGCGCCTTCGCCAAGGCAGCCGGGGTCAATGTCGAAACGATCCGCTTCTACCAGCGCAAGCGCCTGCTGGCGGAGCCCGTCCGTCCGTCGGGCGGCATTCGCCGCTACGGAAACGCGGAGGTCGCGCGGGTGAAGTTCGTGAAATCCGCGCAGCGATTGGGATTCAGCCTCGATGAGGTGGCGCAGCTACTGCGGTTGGAGGACGGCACCCATTGCACGGAAGCGGCCAGTCTGGCCGCGCTGCGGCTGGCCGATGTACGCCACCGGCTGGCCGACCTCGCACGCATGGAGGCGGCCCTCGCTGCGCTGGTCGAGCAATGCGGCACGCGTCGGCGCAGCGTGTCCTGCCCGCTGATCGCCTCGCTGCATGCCTGCTGAAATGGCGACAGGCAGGATGTGACAGGCATGACGCCGGTGAAGTGTATCGGCTGGGTGGTGTGACCACGCCATCGCCACTCCGCCATGGCCCGTCGCGGAGCATGCCGCCTTGGCTGCCTCGTCGTCGCGCCCGTTCAGGGCATGGGCCGCGCGTGATCTGACCATTGCGCCGTGCCCTGGATCAGTTCGGCCCGCACGCAATGCGCGTCCGTGATCGACGTTACCGTGGCTTGCCCGCTCGCGGCGAAGTGTTCAATGGGCACGCCTTTGCCGGGAATCACGTACGCCAACCTCATGACCTGCAGCCGCGTGCCGACGGCGGGCAGTGGCGTAACCCGGTAGCAGATGTCCAGCTGCCGGCCGTTGACATGACCAATCCAGCCGTCGGCGTAAGTATTGGTCGCGTGCGCGATCGTGCCGAGGGTCAAGCCCGTGAATAGCAGGGCGATGCCGAGATACGCAGCGTGCGCTTTCATCGTTGTACTCCAAAATCATCGGACTACCGTGACAGGCGCGGCCACAAACCCCACGAGGCACGTGGCCGCACTGCCACCCCCGCCGGTCGGCCCCTGCCGGAGGCAAGCACCGGTTGGCGGTGGTTCCCGATCAACCTGCCGAGCTGATCGCCGTCACCGTGCTGGCCATGCCGGCCGGATGCAGGGTGAACCGCACCGACTCGCCCACCTTCACCTTTTGCAGCAGCGCCGGCGGGTCAGCCTTGAAGGTCATGGTCATGGCCGGCCAGCCGATGGCCGTAATGGCTTGGTGCTGGAGCGTGATCGTGCCCTTGGTGGTGTCGATGGCCTTGACGACGCCGACGCCCTGCGCCTGAGTGGGTTTCGCCGTTTGCATACCGGCCATGCCGGGCATGTTCGGGTCCATTTGTTGGGCGAACGCGGCGGTCGAGGCTAAGGCCAGCGCACTGGCGCATGCGAGGGTGAAAACGTACTTCTTCATGGTCGGGTCTCCTGGGGTGGATGAAACGCTGGGGTGGACTGCGTTGCTTTGTGCAGCCGGTACCGCATCAGCAGCCGGAACGCCGCCGGCAGCACCAGCATGGTCAGCAACGTCGCGGTGACCATGCCGCCGATCATCGGCGCGGCGATGCGCTGCATGACTTCCGAGCCGGCGCCGTGGCCGAGCAGGATCGGCAGCAGGCCGGCGATGATGACTGCCACGGTCATCGCCAGTGGCCGCACGCGCTGCGCCGCGCCCTGGCGAATCGCTTCATCCAGCGCGTCGACACCGGCGTGCGGATCGAGCGCGAGTTGCCGATCCCAGGCGTGGCGCAGGTACAGCAGCATCACCACGCCGAACTCGGCGGCGACGCCGGCCAACGCGATGAAACCGATCACCGTCGCCACCGACACCGAATGGCCGAGCAGCCAGATCAGCCATAGGCCGCCGACCAGTGCGAGCGGCACATTGGCCATGATCAGCGCCGCCTCGCTGGCACGCCGGAACACCACGTAGATCAGCGCGAAGATGATCAGCAGCGCGACCGGTACTACCAGCTTGAGTCGCTCCGCCGCACTGGCCAGATATTGGAACTGGCCGGACCAATCCAGCGTGGCGCCGGGCGGCAGCGTGACCTGTCGGGCTACGGCCTGCTGCAACCGGGTGACCACGCCGCCGAGGTTGCTACTGGCCGTGTCGATGTAGACGTAGGTCGCGAGCTGGCCGTCCTCGCTCTTCAGCATCGACGGCCCCGCCGCGACGGTGATGTCGGCGACCTGGCCCAGCGTGAGCTGGGCACCGTTCGCGGCCACGATCGGCAACTGCCGTAACGCCTGCACCGAATCGCGATCCACACGCGGATAGCGCACCACGATGGGAAAGCGCTCGCGCCCTTCGATACTTTGGCCGACGGGATCGCCGCCGACCACCGTGGCGATCAGCTGCTGGATCTGCTCCTGCGTCAATCCGTAACGTGCCGCCTCGTCGCGGCGGATGTGCACGTCGACATAGCGCCCGCTGGTCGGACGCTCGGCCACGGCCGAGCTGACCCCAGGCACGGTCTTGGCGACCGTTTCGATGCGGTCGGCCACCGTCTGCAGCGTGGCCAGGTCGGTGCCAAGCACCTTGATGCCAATCGGGCTCTTGATGCCGGTGGAGAGCATGTCGATGCGGTCGCGGATCGGCGGCACGAACAGGTTCGTCAAGCCCGGCACGTGCACGGCCCGATCGAGATCGGCCTTAATCCTGGCCATCGTCATGCCGGGGCGCCACTGATCCTTCGGTTTGAGGGTGATGATGGTCTCGAACATCTCCAGCGGCGCCGGATCGGTGGCGGTGTCCGCGCGCCCCGCCTTGCCGAACACGTGGGCCACCTCGGGCACGGTCTTGAGCATGCGGTCGGTGAGCTGCAGCAACTGTGTCGCCTTGCCAGACGACAGTCCAGGCAAGGCCGTCGGCATGTACATCAGCGTGCCTTCGTCCATCGCGGGCATGAACTCGCTGCCAAGGCGGCTGAGCGGCACCAGCGCCGTGAGCAGCACCAAGGCGGCCAGCCCCAGCGTAGCCTTCGGAAAACGCAGCACCGCGTTAAGGATCGGCCGGTACAGCGCGATCAGGCCGCGATTGATCGGATTGGCGTGCTCGGCGCGCAGATGCCCGCGCACCAGGTAGCCCATCAGCACCGGCACCAGGGTCACCGCCAGTCCGGCGGCGGTCGCCATCGCGTAGGTCTTGGTGAAGGCCAGCGGCTTGAACAGCTTGCCTTCCTGGCCCTGCAGCGCGAACACTGGCACGAACGACAGCGCGATGATCAGCAGGCTCACGAACAGCGCCGGCCCCACCTCCACGGTGGCCTCGGCGATCAACGCCCAGCGGGCGGCGCCCTGCGGTTCCTCGCCATCGTGCGCGTCGCGCCAGTGCTCCAGGTGTTTGTGGGTGTTCTCGATCATCACGATCGCCGCGTCCACCATCGCGCCGATGGCGATGGCGATGCCGCCCAGCGACATGAGGTTCGCCGTGACGCCCTGCAGGTTCATCACGATGAAAGCAGCGAGCACGCCCAGCGGCAGGGTGATCACGGCGACCAGCGCCGAACGCAGATGGCCGAGAAACAACACGCAGACCAGCGAGACGACGAGAAACTCCTCCAGCAGTTTTTCCCAGACGTTCTCCACCGTGGCATCGATCAGCTGGGAGCGGTCGTAGGTGGGCACGATCTCGACGCCCGGCGGCAGACTGCGTTGCAGCTGCGCCAGGCGCGCCTTCACCGCCGCAATGGTGGCCTTGGCGTTCTGGCCCGAGCGCATCACGATGATGCCGCCGACCACTTCGCCCTGGCCGTCCAGTTCGGCGAGGCCGCGCCGGAAGGTCGGGCCGCGGCGCACCGTCGCCGCGTCGCGCAGCCGCACCGGCACGCCGTTCGTGTTGGCGACGATCGGCACGTTCTCGAAATCCGCGCGGGTCTTGAGATACCCCTCGCTGCGTACCATCAACTCGGCCTCGCCCTGCTCGATCACCGAGCCGCCGTTGGCGCCGTTGGCGGCGCGCACGGCATCGACGAGCTGCGTCACCGTGAGACCGCGCGCGGCCAGCGCCTGCGGATCGGGCACGATCTGCCAGGCGCGGTCCATGCCACCCAGGGTGGCCACCTCGGCGACACCCGGCACGGTCTTCAGCTGATAGCGCAGGAACCAATTCTGCAGCGCGGTGAGCTGGCCAATGTCGTGCCGGCCGGTGCGGTCGACCAGCGCGTACTCATAGATCCAGCCCAGCCCGGTGGCATCCGGACCGAGTGCGGGATTGACGCCGGCCGGCAGTCGATCGCGCGCCTGGCTCAAGTACTCCAGCACGCGCGAGCGCGCCCAATAGAGGTCGGTGTTGTCGCTGAACAGCACGTCCACGTAGGAGTCGCCGAAGAACGAGTAGGCACGCACCGTCGTCGCGCCGGGCACCGACAGCATGGTGGTGGCCAGCGGATAGGTCACCTGATCCTCCACCACCTGCGGCGACTGGCCGGGGTAGCTGGTGCGGATGATCACCTGGGTGTCGGAGAGGTCCGGCAGCGCGTCGATGGACGTATGCCACGCCGAGAACACGCCCACCGCTGCCAGCGCCAGCGCGGCCAGCAGCACGAACACGCGATACCGGATCGAAACGCGGATCAGCGCGGCGATCATCGCCCGTCTCCCATCGGCATGCCCGGCATGGCGGCGCTGGCCGCCGGCGCGGGCTCGCCCGTCTGCAGGCGTTGCAACGCACCGGACAAGCTCGCCTCCGAATCGATCAGGAACTGGCCGGACACCACCACGCGCTCATCGCCGGTGAGGCCGGCAAGGACTTCGGTGTAGCCGTCCGCCGAACGACCGAGACGCACTGCCACCGGCCGGAAGCGTCCGTCACCTTCGGCCACGATCACCCGCGGCGCGGAACTGCCGGTGGCGATTACCGCATCGTCGGGCACTACCGGTTCGGGCGAACCGGATGCCGGCTGCAGCCCGACGCTGACGAACATCCCGGGACTCAGCGTGTGATCCGGATTTGCCAGCACGATGCGCGCACGCTGGGTGCGGGTCATGGCGTCGATGTCCGGCAGCAGGGTTTCCACCTGGCCGTGGAACACCTGGCCGGGCAAGGCCGCCGCACGTACGGTCACCGGCGTGCCGGCGCGCACCGCGCTCGCCGCGGCCTGAGGCAGCGCTGCCTCCACCCACACCGTGGACAGGCCGTTGAGCGTCATCAAGGTCTGCCCGGCGCCGACCTGCTGACCTTCGCGCACGTCCAGCGCCATGACCACACCGTCCTGTGGCGCGTGCAGCGTGATGTGGCCGTCCCGTTCCGAAGCGATGTCCTGCGCGGTCAGGCCCAGCACTTGCAGTCGCTGTCGCGCGGCTGCGCGCAATGCCTGTGCGTCAGCGGACTGCGCGTGTTGCAGGGCGCGGTATTCGGCGATCGCACTGCTCCATGACGGCGCCAGCAGTTCGGCCAACGGTTGCCTGGCCTTGACGGCGGTGTACGGCGCGCGCACGTCGAGCCGCTCCACCGTCGCGTCGACCCGCGCGCTCACGGTGACCGCGTCGCGCAGGTTCCAGCTCACGGTGCCGGGCACCTGGAGCTGGCTTGCCAGCACCCGGCGCACCACGGGTGCCGTGCGCACGCCCAGGTTCTGCACCGTGGCTGGGTCGATGAGTACCACGTCCTTGTCGGTGCCGCCCTCATCCGCATATTTGGGCACCATTTGCATGCCCATCGGCGACACGCCGGGGTGGTCGAAGTGCTGGTCGGGCACCATCGTGTCGTACCAGTACAACACCTTGCGCTTTGCGCCTTGCGTGTCCGCCATGGTGCTGGCCGGCATCGATGCGGAGCCAACATGGCGACCGCCGACATAGCCCAGCGCCAGCAGCACGGCGGCACCCGCCAGCGCGCCGATCACGATACCGATCCGTTTCATGGCAGGTTCTCCGAAGACAGAGTGGATTCGGGCAGCAGATAGGCCAAGGCGGCCCAAGCGCGGGCGCGGGCGGCCAGTGCATCGGCGTAGCTCAGACGCAACGCGATCTCGTCGCGTCGTGCATCCAGCCACGGCTGCAGCGTGCCGCCGCCACGATAGGCGGCCAGCGCCACCCGGCTGCGGTCACGCGCCAGCGGCAGCAGCGCCGTGCGATCGCGTGCGATCTGCCGCCCCCAGCCCTGCCAGGCGGCGACGTCGCGCGCGACGGTTTCGCGTTGCGCGCGGCGGGCATCCTCGTGCGCCGACTCGACCGCATCGCGTTGCGCCTGCTTCGCGCTGATGTCGCGGTCTTGCCGGTTGCGCGTGAACAGCGGCAGGCTCACGCCGACCTGCACCATCACCATGTCGGACAGATACGGCGCACGGTGACCGTAGGTCACGTCCACACTCCAGTCCGGATGCTTCGAGGCGCGCGCCTGCGCCAGCGCGGCGTCGGCCACCTGCTCGCGGGCTTGCCACGCCTGCATTGGCGCCTGCCGATCGGTGTGCTGTTCGAGTTGATCCGGCGCGACCGGCAACTGGTCGAAGTCCGGGGCGTCCGCCAGCGCAGTCGGTACGTCGCCCAGCCAGCGTTGCAAGGACGCGTTTGCCGCCTGCAGATCGGCGTCGGCGGCTTCGATCCGGTTGGCCAGCGTCAGCGCCTCGGCCTGTGCCGCCAGTACGTCCGCCGCACTGCCGGTGCCGCCGTGCAACCGCGCCTTGGCGACCTGCGCCGCGAGGGTGCTTTCGTCGCGCAAAGTTTCCAGCAAAGCGCGCTGCTGCGTGGCTGCCCATACGCCGATCCAAGCGTCGGCGATGCGCTCGCGCACGCTCTGTGCGGTGGCGGTGCGATCGGCCTCGGCGGCATCGACCTGCGCGGCGGCCAGCGAACGATCCGCCGCGCGCGCCGCGTGCGAAGGAATCGCCTGCATCACGCCGATCGTGCGCATGGTCATCGTGTCCGAGCGCAGGCTGAAGGCGCCCGGAGCGGTGACTGGAAAGTTGGAGACACCGAAGGTCAGCGACGGATCGGGCAGGCGCCCCGCACGCACGGCTTCATCGCGCCTTGCGTCGAGATCGGCGTTGCGCGCGGCGAGCAATGGCGCATGGATCACGCCCTGCCGCACGGCGGCGTCGAGTGTCAGGGGAGGCGCACCGGCGGTTTGGGCCGTGGCAACAGTCACCGATCCGCCCAGGATAATAAGCAGAGCCCATGCGCAACGGCGCCGGGCCAAACAGGAAAGCAGCATGAGGGTTCACTCCCGTGATCGATCAGGCGTCGCGCCACGCAGGCACGACGGCACCTCGGCGATGGCCGGGAGGCGCTAGATCAACAGGGAGCAGAACCGCAGGGTGGGAGGTGGATCGGGACGATGCAGGGCCGTGTTCGGCAGGGCGATCCGATCTGCTGTGTTCGCAAGGATCCCCAGCGTCGTGGGCGACGTCGAAGCGAGCAGAAGCGGTGGCACCGTCGGCAGGCTGGCATCGTGCGTCGATACCGTCGTGCCGGCGCAGTGTTCGGTACAACGCGGATCCACACCGTGCTGATGCGAGGTTGGCATCTTTGCCGTAGATCCCATGCCCATAGCCGCACAGTGACTCGTCATGGCGACGTTTATCGGGGCAGTGGGCAAGGTGCAGGCGTAGGCCGCCATGGCCAGTTGCTGGAACAGCAGACAGAACAGCGCGACAACAGTCCAAAGGACTCGGCGACGACGGCTGATGTGAAAGCGTTTGCGCATGGCACTGTCATCATAGCGCAGCTGGAGTCGAGTCCAGTCAAGGGGCGACAGTGTGGATGGTGCACCACTCCAGCGATCCTCAGGAGGAGCCTGATGGGGTGTCGATAGTGAGGCATGAATGACCTCGATTTGGTCTTGACATCGGCAGATTCCATGCGTATCGTTCGCCCGCCGCCAGAAAGCCTCTCTGCCTTCCGGTGGCACTTCCCAGACAACCAAACCACGAGAAATGGACAGTTACCCTCCTAGTCGATACGCCAGCTTCGGACGCACCGTGCCGGTGTTGGCGTGCCCGTTGAACAACGCAAGCCCTGACGGCGGCCGCGCTCGGTCGGCCGGCGCTTTCCACGACTAGGAAAGTCCGGCTCACCTGCCGCGCCACCGTTGGCGCGAACAAGGTGAGCCATGAACAAGCTGTACCTGCACGCAGTCCGTCGTCGCGCGGCTGGTGCCCTTCACTCCCACAATGTCCCGCGCGGTTCTTGGAACCGTGCGCGTGTCGTCGTGGCCACGACGCCCTTGCATCGCATCGTCCCCATGCGCGCGCAATGGCAGCGCAACACCGCCACCGGTGCGCTGGAATGCCGCTGGGTTTGCGATGCACTGGCCGCGCCGCGGGCGACCCGAAACAAGACGCGTCTTGCCGCCAGTGTCCCCATGCCCCGGCCGCTTCGCGGCGCTGGCTTGCGCCCTCCGTTGCGTCAACGTGTTCGAGGATGAGTTCCATGCGACCTCCCCCTGCCGGTAACACGCCCTTCCTTCCACACTTCCGTCTGGACGTGCACGCGCTGCGCGCCGCCCGCATCGCGCCGATGTGAGCTGGCTCGCGTCCGTGTCGCCCTTGCGGCGAACCACGAGAACCGAGCCATGCAACTCTTCCTGTACACCCGTCGACCGCTGCACACGTCGAACCCGTTGCTCAACGTCTACTTTTCCTGTCGCACCGCCCGGCCGTCATCGCCTGGCCTGGTGGTGACGCTGCTACGCGCCGCGGTACATGGGTATCGCGGCCTTTGGCAGGCACGCCGCGCCCGCAACGCCTGAGAACCCGCGAGCCCCGGCGCCGATGCGCGCAGGGGCTGTCCTGTGCGCGCCGGTGGTTTCGCTGCTGGCCAGAGAAACGGAAGACATGCCCATGATGAACATCCATTTCGTCGGCGAGTGGTTCGACTGCTGCGCTCCCGAAGCACTGCTCATGGATCCCGAAGCGGTCCGTACCCATTGCGAACTGCTGGTGGCGCGCCGTCACCTGCCCATCCGCTACGGCCACTTCACCACCACGGCCGCGCAGGGTGTGATCGGTGCGATGACCGGCAACGGTATCCATCTGGTGGTGTGCACTTTCGCGGAACGCAACGCCGTGACAGCCGACCTGTTCGTGGAAGAAAGCGAACCGGCCGAAATCGCCGCCGCCATGCAGGTCTTCCACGGCCTGCGCGATGCGTTCCGTCCGCTGCGGGCACTGCTCCATCGCGTGCAGCCTGATGGCCTCGCGTTGCCTGTGCGGGGCCGCACGCCGTGCAAGCCCACCGAGGTATTCGCCACCAAACCGATCTTCCGCACCGCCTGATACGCAGGTGGCCGCCCCCGATGGCGCGCCATCTCCCCGACCACAGTCCAACGACAGGCCTTCGCCATGAACACCGCCGTCAACCTCAAGGAAGCCAGCGAGCACGCCGTGCTCGATACCGCCCACGTGGGCGATATTCGCGGCGCGCTCGGCACCATCGCCCACAACGATCATGCACGACGCGATGGCTGGGGTGCGCGCTTGCGCACCCTGCTGGCCATTCTCGGCCCAGGCCTGATCGTGATGGTCGGCGACAACGACGCTGGCGCATTCAGCACCTACACGCAGGCCGGCCAGAACTACGGCACGGTGCTGCTATGGACGCTATCGCTGCTGATCCCCGTGCTGTATGTGAATCAGGAGATGGTGCTGCGACTTGGCGCAGTGACCGGCGTGGGCCACGCTCGCCTGATCCTGGAACGCTTCGGCAAGTTCTGGGGCGCGTTCAGCGTGATCGATCTTTTCATCCTCAACGCGCTCACCATCGTCACCGAGTTCATCGGCATCAGCTTAGGTCTGGATCACCTTGGGCTATCACGCGATTGGGGTGTAGCGATTTCGGCGGTGCTCATCATCCTCACGGCCTCCACCGGCAACTTTCGCCGCTTCGAACGGTTTGCCTTGCTGCTGGTGGTGGGCAGCCTGGTGCTGGTGCCGGTGCTACTGATGGTGCACCCGCCCTTGTCGCAGATCGCGCACAACATGGTTGTGCCCAGCATGCCGAAGGGTGCGCCGCTGAGCGACGTGATGCTGCTCATCATAGCCATCGTGGGTACCACGGTCGCGCCGTGGCAACTGTTCTTCCAGCAGAGCTATGTGATCGACAAGCGCATCACGCCCCGCTTCATGGGCTACGAGAAAGCGGATCTCTGGATCGGCATCGTGCTGGTCATCATCGGCGCGGTGGCCATGATCGCGTTCACCGCAGCCACCTTTGCCGGCCGTCCGGAAATGGGCCAGTTCGCCGATGCGGGCGCGGTGGCTGCAGGCATTGCCAAATATGTGGGAAACACGCCCTCGGTGCTGTTCTCGATCGCCCTGATCGATGCCAGCATCATCGGTGCTTCGGCCGTCTCGCTCTCGACCGCCTATGCCATCGGCGACGTGCTGGCGGTGAACCACTCTCTGCACCGCAAGCCTTCGGAAGCCAAGCTGTTCTACGCGGTATATGCCCTGTTGATCGCCGTGTCCGCCGGCTTGGTGCTGATCCCGAATGCACCGCTTGGCCTCATCACCAATGCCGTGCAGACCCTGGCGGGCATCCTGCTGCCGGGCGCATCGGTGTTCTTGCTGCTGCTGTGCAACGACAAGGCCGTGTTGGGCCCCTGGGTGAACAAGCCGCTCACCAACATATTCACGAGCGCGGTGGTGGGGGTGCTGGTGCTGCTGTCGGTCATCCTCACCGCCTCGGTGCTGTATCCCTCGATCACCAGTGCGCAGATCATCGGCGTGCTGATCGGCGGCGGCGTATTGATGCTGGTGCTCGGTTTGGCTGTCGCGATCCTGCGCCAGCGCCGTCCCGCGCCCACGGTGCCGATGGCCAGCTCCAGCGTCGACAAGGCCGAATGGCGCATGCCGCCGCTGCACAAGCTACCGCCGGCGCAGATGAGCGTGCGGCGGCGGATCTGGCTGGGCGTGCTGCGTGCCTATCTGGCGGCGGCACTGATCCTGGCCATCGTCAAGGTCGTGCAAGTCCTGATCGCCAAGGCCTAATGGAGCGACGGGCATGAGGAACATCCTGCTTACGGCGTGGTTCCGGCTCAGCCAGCCTCCGTCGCGTTGACCTCGCGCTGGCCGCAGGGGCGGCCAGCCACTCCGATTTCTTCATCGCACCGTCGAGATCAGTGGACGCGCCATGCGTCCGCTGCGGGCCACGTTGCGCCCTAAAACATCCATCGGATACGCCTCCATGAAAATCCAGACTCGAATCTCGCGAACCTCACTCTCCCTGTGGCTGCTGTGGCTGGGCGCCACGGCCTGCGTGACTCCCATCCACGCGCAGGACGCGCTCACTACCACGGATGTCGATCGCAGCCCCACGCCGTCGCCGCCCCGGAGCAAAGGCAACGGCGACACCCGCGAGGAGAACTTCAACATCCACGCCCAGACCACCTATGTTTACCAAAACAAGCATGGCTTCAGTGCGCCCTACACGGGTCCGCAGAGCCTGAGCGCCACGCCGGAGTACAGCTACACGTGGACGGCGACTGCATACATCGGGGCGCGCTTCTGGACAGGCGGTGAGCTGTATCTCGATCCCGAGGTCGTGGTGGGCAGACCGCTCTCCCATCTTTTTGGCCTTGCCAGCATCCAGAACGGCGAAATCCAGAAGAACGGCGGCACACGGCCACGGGGTTACTGGGCACGTTGGTTCCTGCGGCAGACCTTCAACCTCGGCGGCGACAGCACGCACGTGGATGACGGCCCCAACCAGTTGGCCAGCAACTATGACTCCCGTCGGTTCGTCATGACGCTGGGCAAGATCACCCTGACGGATCTGTTCGAGAAGAACACCTACGCCAACGACCCGCGCACCCAGTTCCTGAATTGGGCGCTGATCACCCACGGCGCCTGGGACTACGCGGCCGATGCGCGCGCCTACACCATCGGCGGCGCTGGCGAGTTGTACTGGGACAACTGGGTATTCCGCGTAGGACGATTCATGCAGCCCAAGGTCGCCAACGGCACCACGCTCAACGAAAACATCGGGCGTTACCACGGCGACGAGGTCGAGGTGGAGCACGACTACAAACTCGGCGACTTGCCGGGCTTGGTTCGGGTGCTGGCATTCCGCAATCACGAGCTGGCCGGCAGCTACACCGACGCGCTCGCCCTGGCGCAAGCCACCAACAGCCTTCCGGATGTCAATGCCGTGCTCAAGCCATCCTCCAAGGTCGGTTGGGGCGTTAGCTTCGAGCAGCGGCTCGGCAACGATGTCGGTGTGTTTCTACGCGCCAGCGGCGCCAACGACCGCATCGAGGAATTCACGTTTACCGAGATCGATAACGACTTGTCGGCTGGCGTGTCCATCAACGGCACATCATGGGGACGCTCGGAGGATGTACTGGGGGTGGCTTTCTCAACGGCCGGGCTGAACCGCCAGCACCGGGAGTATCTTGCTGCCGGCGGTCTGGGCGGGTTTCTCGGCGATGGCCAGCTCAGCCACTACGCCAGGGAGGAGGTGCTGGAGGCTTACTACAGCTATCGTCTGTTCAAAGGTGTCGAGATCAGTCCCGATGTCCAGTTGATCCGTAACCCCGGTTACAACGCGGATCGTCGCGGCCCGGTGTTCATTGGCGGAATCCGCCTGCATTTGGAAATTTAACTGGCACGGAACGCCCCGTTTCTGGCGAGAAACGGGGCGTTCTATCCCGAGCAACTGCCTGCATGGATCTTTTTCGCAACCGCGATCTACGCCATGCATTGGATCGTTGAGCAGATCAGCCATAACACTAGCGCGCACGCGAGCCTACGCGCTTCGCAGTTGATTCCCCGAGTACATAGCTGGAAGAAGATTGGCGGCCAGTAGCATGATCCGCATGCATGCCCCCGAGTTGCGCAGATATAGTCAATCATGCGAATGCTGGTGGTGGATATCCGGATAATGCGGGTGACTGTGCGTGATCGGTTCGTGGGTATGCGGGTGCGTATGCGGCTCCTGGCCATCCCACTCGAAATCGTGCGTGTGCTGGTGATGCGCGTCGTGCACATGGCAATGGGTGTGGGTCATCGCTTCGTGGGTGTGCAAGTGCTCGTGGTGCTCGGTCAGGTGCAGCCATACGCCCGCGCCCATTAACACCGCCGCTATCAAGAACATCGGCGAGGCATGGTCACCGAAGGCAAGGATTGCGATCGCCGCCCCCATGAACGGCGCCGTCGAAAAGTACGCGCCGGAGCGTGCCGATCCCAATCCACGCAGGGCGAGCACGAACAACACCAGGCTGATGCCGTACCCGAACAGCCCGACCGCCATCGCTTCGCCGATGGCAGGAGCCGCAGGCACACGCGCACCGAGCATGAGCGCGATTCCGGTATTGACCACGCCGGCCACGGTTCCCTTGAGTCCGGCCAGGAACAGTGCGTCGGACGCAGAGACCTTGCGCGTGAAATTGTTGTCCAGCGCCCAGCACAGGCAGGCACCCGCGATCCACCACGCGCCCCAGCCCAGGCCGACTGTTCCGGGAGAGGAGCTTGGCCAAGCCAGGAACACGGCACCCGCAACAATCAGCGCCATCCCCAGCACAACGCGACGGTCCGTGTTCTCGCGGAACACGACCCATGCCAGTACGGCCGTCAGCACCGCTTCGAGATTCAGCAACAGCGACGCCGATGCCGCCGACGTCGTCGTGAGTCCAAGCATCAACGCCAGCGGGCCGAGTACCCCACCAAAGCCAATCGCGAGCAGCAGCCAGAGCCACTCGCGTCCGGAGAGGGACGGGGTATGCCAGCCGCGATCACGCATCAGCCGAATCAGCCCAAGACCGATGCCGCTTCCGAGGTAAAGCAGCCCGGCCAACAGCACCGGCGACAGGTCGTGCAGCAGTTGCTTTGCGAATGGCGTGCTCGCACCGAACAGCAGCGCGGCGAGCAGCGCCGTCCAAATGGTCGAGGGGAGGTTAGCGATTCGAGACATGCGCGCAGGGTAAATTGGGTGGTCTAGCCAACGCCGCCTAACGTGGCCATCAAGCGATGGTATCAAGATCGCTCATTGACAGAGCTGAAGAACAGGTGGGGGCTGTTTAGGCCGAGGTTGGGCGGTGGTTAGACGGGTCGGTGGCGCCGCGTGGTGGGGCAGGTAGGGTGAGCGCCCCACCAGGTCGACCGAAATCCGATGTGCACGGAGCCAGCCACTCGGATCATCCCTTGTTGCCCAACTTTTCCATGGTTCAATGTCCCCAGATTGAGCGCCGATTCCGAAAATTCGGCTGATTTAAGGTATCTCGTTGATTTTCCGTGAGAAAGAACTTGGACGTCTAGTAGGTTTTGAATCGAGGACTTGGACGGTACTTGGACGTCATTTCGCACCCCCTCAGGCCCCCAGCATGCTATTAGCATGTAAATCCGCCAAAACAGTACATAAATAGCAAGAGCCAAAATCTTGAAATGATTGACAAAAATGACAAAGAGGCGCATGCTAATTGGTTGGCCGCCCACTCTCCCGGCATGCGCCAGTACCTGTCGGCCAAGGCCGCGCACCCGGACGTGCTGCTGTTCTTCCGCATGGGCGATTTCTACGAGCTGTTCTACGACGACGCCCGCAAGGCGGCGCGGCTGCTCGACATCACCCTGACCCAGCGCGGGCAGTCCGGCGGCGCGCCGATCCCGATGGCCGGCGTGCCGTACCACGCGGCGGAAAACTACCTGGCGCGGCTGGTGCGGCTCGGCGAATCGGTGGCGATCTGCGAGCAGATGGGCGACCCGGCGCTGGCCAAGGGCATCGTCGAGCGCAAGGTGGTACGCGTCGTCACGCCGGGCACGGTGACCGACGCCGCATTGCTGGAGGAACGCCGCGACAACCTGCTGCTGGCGATCGCCGCCGGGGCGCATGGCGGCTACGGCCTGGCCTGGGTCGACCTGTCCAGCGGCCGCTTCCTGCTCAGCGAGGTACCAAACGCCGAGGCGCTGGCCGCCGAGCTGGCGCGGCTGCAGCCGGCCGAGACCCTCATCCCGGAGGACGTGGCCTGGCCGAAGCTGGTCAGCGCCCTGCCCGGCCTGCGCAAGCGCCCGCCGTGGCATTTCGACGGCGACGCCGCCACGCGCGAGCTGAACCGCTTCTTCGGCACCCGCGACCTGGGCGGCTTCGGCGTGGACAAGCTGCCGCTGGCAGTCGCCGCCGCCGGCTGCCTGCTCGGCTATGTCGAGGAAACCCAGAAAAGCGCGCTGCCGCACCTCACCGGCATGGCGGTGGAAAGCGCCAGCGAGACGATCGCGCTGGACGCCGCCACCCGCCGCAACCTGGAGCTGGATACCCACCCAAGCGGCCGCACCGAACACACCCTGCTCGGCGTGCTCGACGAAACCGTGACACCGATGGGCGCACGCCTGTTGCGCCGCTGGCTGACCCGGCCGCTGCGCTCGCGCGAACTGCTGCGCCAGCGCCATCAGGCGATCGGCACGCTGATCGACAGCCGTCGTTACGACAGTCTGCGCGAACAGCTGCGCGGCATCGGCGACCTCGAACGCATCCTCGCCCGCGTGGCACTGCGCTCGGCGCGCCCGCGCGACCTGTCTACGCTCAGGGACGGCCTGCTGGCCGCCCCTGAGCTCACTCGTGCGCTCGTCCCTGATCGCGAAAATCAAGAAGCGGGAGTTGCCAGTGCGATCATCCCTGATCGCGGAAATCAAAAAGCGGCCATCCATGGCCGCACTCTTCAAGAAAGCCTCGGCCCATTGCTGCACGCACTGGTCGAACGCATCGGCGACCATGCGGATACGGCGGCCCTGCTCGCCCGTGCCGTGGTCGAACAGCCGCCGGTGCTGCAGCGCGACGGCGGCGTGATCGCCGACGGCTACGACGCGGAACTCGACGAACTGCGCCGGCTGTCCACCCACGCCGACCAGTACCTGGTCGAACTGGAAGAGCGCGAGAAGGCCGCCTCCGGCATCACGACGCTGAAGGTCGGCTACAACCGCGTGCACGGCTACTACATCGAGATCACCCGCGCGCAGTCGGACAAGGCACCCGCGCACTACACGCGCCGGCAGACCACGAAGAACGCCGAGCGCTACATCACCGAGGAACTGAAGGCGTTCGAGGACAAGGTGCTGTCGGCGAAGGAGCGTTCGCTGATGCGCGAGCGCGCGCTGTACGAGGCGCTGCTCGACACGCTGACCGAGAAACTCGAACCGCTGAAAACCGCCGCTGCCGCGATGGCCGAGCTGGACGTGCTGGCCACCCTGGCCGAGCGCGCCGAGGCGCTGGACTGGAGCGCGCCGCAGCTCACCGACGAGCCCGGCATCGCAATCGAGCGCGGCCGCCATCCGGTGGTCGAGAAGGTTCGCGACGAGCCGTTCGAGCCGAACGACCTGAAGCTCGACGACACCCGCCGCATGCTGGTGATCACCGGCCCGAACATGGGCGGCAAGTCCACCTACATGCGCCAGAACGCACTGATCGTGCTGCTCGCGCACATCGGCAGCTACGTGCCGGCGGCGAGCGCGGTGATCGGCCCGATCGACCGCATCTTCACCCGCATCGGCGCCGGCGACGACCTCTCGCGCGGCCAGTCCACCTTCATGGTGGAGATGAGCGAGACGGCGAACATCCTGCACAACGCCAGCGCGGACAGCCTGGTGCTGATGGACGAGGTCGGCCGCGGCACCAGCACCTACGACGGCCTCGCGCTGGCCCGCGCCGCCGCCGTGCACCTGGCGCGCCACAGCCGTGCCTACACCCTGTTCGCCACCCACTATTTCGAGCTGACCGAACTGGCCGGCGAATTCCCGGCGATCGCCAACGTGCACCTGGACGCCGTGGAGTTCCACGACCAGAAGCGGGGCGAGCAACTGGTGTTCATGCACGCGGTGAAGGAAGGCCCCGCGAATCGCAGCTTCGGCCTGCAAGTGGCCGCGCTGGCCGGCCTGCCGAAGTCGGTGATCGCCGACGCGAAGCGCACCCTGGCCGAACTCGAGCGCGGCATGCACCAGCACGCCGGCGCGTACGCGCCGGCCGCCGACACCTCGCCGCAACTGGGGCTGTTCACCCCGGCGCAGCCTTCCGCCGCCGAGCGGGCGCTGGAAGAGATCGACCCGGATGCGCTGACCCCGCGCGAAGCACTGGAAGTGCTGTACCGCCTGAAACGGCTGGACTGATCGCGCCCCGGCGGGCTATGTCGCCCGCCACCACCCTGCGCTCACGCCTCGTTGGCGATATTGGCCTGCCGTGGGCGCCCCGGCCATAGCCATAGGCTATCGCCGGCATCGGAACATTCGAATTCCGTTGATCGCCATGTCTGCGTAGATTGACCGGACACCCGAGTCACCTCCACAGGAGCCCGACATGAGCCAGAACCGCAAGACGCTGACCACCGACGCCGGCGCCCCCTTGGCCGACAACCAGAACAGCCTCACCGCCGGCCCGCGCGGCCCGCTGCTGGTGCAGGACGTGGCGCTGTTCGAAAAACACGCGCACTTCAACCGCGAGCGCATCCCCGAGCGCGTGGTGCATGCCAAGGCCTCGGCCGCGTTCGGCACGCTCACCATCACCCACGACATCACGAAGTACACCCGCGCCAAGGTGTTCAAGCCGGGCACGCAGACGCCGATGCTGGCACGCTTCTCCACCGTCGCCGGCGAGCGCGGCGCGGCGGATGCCGAGCGCGACGTGCGCGGCTTCGCGCTGAAGTTCTACACGGAAGAAGGCAACTGGGACCTGGTCGGCAACAACACGCCGGTGTTCTTCATCCGCGATCCGTACAAGTTTCCCGACTTCATCCACACCCAGAAGCGCGATCCGCGCAGCAATATGCGCAACCCGATCGCCATGTGGGATTACTGGTCGCTGTCGCCGGAGTCGCTGCACCAGGTCACCACGCTGATGAGCGACCGCGGCATCCCGGCCACACTGCGCCACATGCACGGCTTCGGCAGCCACACCTACAGCTTCTTGAACGAGGCCGGCGAGCGTTACTGGGTGAAGTTCCACTTCAAGACCCGGCAGGGCATCAAAAACCTCACCAATGCCGAGGCGGCGACCTTGATCGGCAACGACCGCGAGTCGCACCAGCGCGACCTGTACGAGGCGATCGAGCGCAAGGACTTCCCGCAGTGGACGCTGTGCGTGCAGATCATGCCCGAAGCCGACGCGGAGAAAACCCCGTACAACCCGTTCGACCTGACCAAGGTATGGCCGCACAAGGACTATCCGCTGGTCGAGGTCGGCGTGATGGAGTTGAACCGCAACCCGGACAACTACTTCGCCCAGGTCGAGCAGTCCAGTTTCTCGCCGGCCAACGTGGTGCCCGGCATCGGCTTCTCGCCGGACAAGGTGCTGCAGTTCCGCCTGTTTTCCTACGCCGACGCGGCACGCTACCGGCTCGGCGCCAACCACGACCAGCTGCCGGTGAACCAGCCGCGCTGCCCGGTGCACAACTACGCGCGCGACGGGTCGATGCGTTACGGCGGCAACGGCGGCGGCAGCGTGAACTACGAGCCGAACTCGTTCGGCGGCCCGGTCGAAGACCCCTCGGTGAAGGAGCCGCCGCTGAAGATTTCCGGCGACGCCGACCGTTATGACCACCGCGTCGGCAACGACGACTACAAGCAGCCCGGCGACCTGTTCCGGCTGATGAGCGAGCACCAGCAACGGCAGCTGTTCGACAATATCGCGGCGTCGATGCAGGGCGTGCCGGAAGACATCGTGCGCCGCCAGCTCGGCCACTTCGCCAAGGCCGATCCGGCCTACGCGGCGGGCGTGGCCAGGGCGCTGGGGCTGGCGATCTGACGCGATGCGTCAGCCGATGCCGTGAACCACCTGCAAGGTGGCTTGCGGCATCGCGGCCGTGGCGGCCAAGCGCGGCGTGGCCTCCGCGTCGGGCATCGCGATATCGGGGATGTCGGCCAGTTCCTCGGGCGACAGCGCCTCCGCCGCCAGCATCGCGAGCGGCGTCTCGCTCGGCACCGGCGCCAGCGGCAGCCGCGCGGCCAGCCGCCCCGACTGCACCAGCTGGCCGATGCGCAGGTACACCTCGTTGCGGTCGAACGGCTTGCGCATGAAATCGTCGGCGCCGAAGCGCTGCACGTAGAACTGCTCGGTCGCCTGCGGGTTGCCGCTGATCATCACGATGGGGATGTGCCGGGTCCGCGGATCGTGGCGCAGCGCGCGCAGCACGGCGAAGCCGTTCATGCCCGGCATCACGATGTCGAGGAAGATCAGCGCCGGCTGCTCGCTGCAGGCCAGCCCGATCGCGTCCAGGCCGCTGGTGGCGTTGAGTACGGCGTAACCGTCCTGGCGCAGCATCTTGCCGAGCACGGCGCAGATCGTGGGCGAATCGTCGACCACCAGCATGCGCGCACCCAGCGCGGCCCGTGGCGCCTCACTCTCCTCGGCGGCCGTGTGGTTGCCGAGCAGGCGCTTGAAGAAGCCGATGCCATTGATCAGTGCGTGTCCGTCCAAGCAAGCCTCCCGGGCCGGTGGGATGGCGCGGCAGCGCCAACCCCGTGGATTTGCGAGGATATTCCCGCAGATCCGGCCCCCGTTCTGCGATGCACTGCTCAGCGCGTGTCCTTCAGCCGTCGCAATTCGCGCCGCGCCTGCTTGTCCGGGCGCTTCACCGGGCCGCTCGCACCGACCAGGCGATGCTGCTCGCGGGCCGCCTCGCGCGCCACGCGGCTGGCCGCGGTCTCGCGGTACAGCGCCTGCGCCGCGCTGGCCGGGCCGCGCCGGTCGGACAGCGCCAGCACTTCGACCTCCAGCCGCTCCTCGCCGCGGCCGATCTTCAGCCTGTCGCCCACGCGCAACGTCTTCGCCGGCTTGCAGCCGGCATCGTTGACGTCGATGCGGCCGCCGTCGATCGCCTGCTTGGCGAGGCTGCGCGTCCTGAAGAAGCGTGCGGCCCACAGCCACACGTCGGCGCGCGTGTCGGTCGTTGCCGGCGCTGGCGGTTTGCTCATGGCGCGGATTATCGCGCCATCGCGGCTGCGCGTGGCTCAGTCCTGTCCAGCCGGCGGCACGGCCATGTCGTGCGGATCCGGCATCGCGATGTCCGGGATCGCGGCATGCTCGGCCTCGCTGGGCTCCGGTTCCGCCGGAACCGTCTCCTCCGGCGCGCACTGGCACACCACCAGGCGGCCGCTGCGGGTGAGGTGTTCGATGCGGGCAAACACCTCGCTGCGGCCGAACGGCTTCTTCATGAAATCGTCGGCGCCGAAGCGCTGCACGTAGAACTGCTCGGTCGCCTGCAGGTTGCCGCTGATCATCACGATCGGGATGCCGCAGGTCAGCGGGTCGTGGCGCAGCGCGCGCAACACGGCGAAGCCGCTCATGCCAGGCATCACGATGTCGAGGAAGATCAGGTCGGGGCGATCCCTGCGCGCGATCTCCAGCGCGCTCTCGCCGTCGGCGGCCTTCAGCACCACGTGGCCGTTCTGCGCCAGCATCTTGCCGAGCACGGCGCGGATGGTGGGCGAGTCGTCCACCACCAGCACGCAGGCTTCCTTCGGCCCGCCGCTGCGTGGCGCCGTGCGGCGCTCGCCATGATCGCCGAACATGCGCTTGATCAGATCGAAACCTGCCATGACATGAGCCTCCCCCAGCCCATGGATTCCGGCCGCTAGTCTCGGCGCAGCACGGGTCGGGCGCAAGCCGCGCGCTACGCCCCGAGCAGCAGGTTGCCCAGCGGCACGGTGAGCAGCGACAGCACGATGCCGGCGCCCAGCACGGTGTTCGCCAGGGTCGGTTCCAGCTCGTACTCGTCGGCCAGGATCGCCGCCGACACCATCGGCGCCATCGCCGCCTGCAGCACGCCGACGGTGAGTACCAGCCCGCCCACGCCGGCCGCCTTGCCCATCGCCCAGCACGCCAGCGGCGCCAGCAGCAGCTTCCAGCCCAGGCCCCAGCCCGCCGCGCCGAGCTGGCGCTGGCCCGGATGGAACTTGAACTGCAGGCCCACCGAGAACAACGCCAGCGGCGTCAGCGTGGCGCCGACCGGCGCGAACACGCCCTCCAGCACGACCGGCCAGCCGCCGCGCAGGCCTGCCACGATGCCCGCGACCAGCGCGACGAAGGCGGGAAACGTGACGATGCGGCGCGCGATCGGGCCAAGCCGAGGCGTACGCCCGGAATAGAGCGAGGCCACCACGATGCCGGCCGAGGCCAGCACCGGGAACGTGCCGATCTGGTCGGCCACCACCGCCAGCGCCAGGCCCGCCTTGCCATGCAGCGCCTGCACCATCGGATAGCCCATGTACGCCGTATTGCCCAGGCCGCAGACCAGAATCAGCGCGCCGGTGCGCTGCCGCGACCAGCCCAGCCGCGGCCCGAGCAGGCCGAACAGCAGCCAGGCACCGCCGAAGGTGAGCCACATCGCCGCCACCGGGAACCACAGCTGCGGGTCGAACTTCACCTTCGGGATCAGTTCCAGCACCAGCGCCGGCAGCGCCACGTTCAACACCCACCAGTTGATGCCCGGCACGATCCCGGCCGGCGGCTTCGCGAAGCGCGCCACCAGGGTGCCGAGGATCAGGCAGACGAACAGCAGCAGCATCGCGCTCATGGGCGGCCATCGCAGGGAAGTCGCCCATTAAACGCGATGCCGCACCTGCGCGGAAGCCGGCGCCGCGGGCTTATCGGCGATAATCCTTCGTCCATCGTCCGCGCAAGCCCGCCGCCATGAACGACCCTCCCCATCTCGCGCACGGACTGGCCGGCGACAGCACGCCGCCGGACTGGCCGCCGCTGGCCCTGGACGAGGTCGCGGCGCTCCTGCGCGGCTATCCGGCGCCGGGTACGCCGCTCCGCATCGACTGGCACAGCCCGCGGCCGCTGTCGGCCGCCTGCCTGGTCGCCACCGACCGCGGCACGTTGTTCGTCAAGCGCCACCATCGCGACGTGCGATCGGTGGCCACGCTGGAGGAGGAGCACCGCTTCATCGCGCACCTGCGCGCGCACGGCATGCCGATCCCCGCCGTGCTGCCCGATGCGCGCGGGCGCACCGCGGTGGCGATCGGCGACTGGACCTACGAGGTGCACGGGCGCGCCGGCGGCATCGACCTGTACCGCGAGGCGATCTCGTGGGAGCCGTTGCCGAGCCGTGCGCATGCGCTCACCGCCGGCCGCATGCTGGCCGCCCTGCACGATGCAGCCACGGGCTACCGTGCGCCGCAGCGCGACACCCACCTGCTGGTCGCGCGCAGCGAGCTGATCCGCGCCGCCGATCCGGTCGCCGCGCTGCGTGCGCAACTGCCGCAACGCCCCGGCCTGGCCGACTACCTGCGCGGCCGCGACTGGCCGGCGGATCTCGCCGAACTGCTCGCGCCCTGGCACGCCGCCGCGCAGCCGCGACTGGCGCGGCAGCCCCCGCTATGGACGCACGGCGACTGGCACGTCTCCAACCTGTGCTGGAGCGACGACGGCGACGACGCACGGATCGGCGCCGTGCTCGACTTCGGCCTCGCCGCCGCCAACTTCGCGCTGTTCGACCTCGCCACCGCGATCGAGCGCAACGCGATCGCCTGGCTGGCGCTCGACGCCGACGCCGACGCCGCCCGCCCCGACATCGCCCGCGCCCTGATCGACGGCTACCGCCGGCATCGCCCGCTCTCCAGCGCCGATCTCCACCTGCTGGCCGACCTGCTGCCACTGGTGCACGTGGACTTCGCGCTGTCCGAAGTCGAGTACTACCACGCCGTCACCCGCTCGCCCGCGAACGCCGACATCGCCTACGACACCTTCCTGCGCGGCCATCCGGCGTGGTTCCGCACGCCGCCGGGGCAGGCCCTGCGGCAGGCGATCCGCGACCACGCCTGAGCCGGGAGGGCGCCCGCGTCGCGGCGGTCCGTGCCCAATCGTGGTTAAATGGGCGTTCTTGAAGCGGGGGTGCCCGGCATGGCCGGGCTGAGAGAGTCCCTTGGAACCTGATCCGGTCCGTACCGGCGTAGGGAGCTTGCAGATCCGGCACGTCCAGGCGACGGCCGGGTCGCCGTCGCTTCGTCCGCATCACCTGAAGACGACGATGGCCGCACTCCGCACTTTTCCCGCCCGCTCCCCCCTGATCCTCGCCTTGCTCGCCGTCATGGCCTCCGCCCATGCCGCCGACGACACCACCAGGCCGCAGGCCACGCCGCTGGCGCCGGTCCACGTCGAGGCCGACAGCGCGCACGGCTACCACGCCGACAACTCGCAACTGGACACCTTCGGCAGCTTCGGCAATGCGCCGCTGCAGGACACCCCCGCCGCGGTCAGCGTGATCACCCGCGACCAGATCGACGATCGCCAGCCACGCACGCTGAGCGAACTGGCGCGCGCCGACGCCGCGCTGGGCGACAACTACGCGCCGGTCGGCTACTACCAGGACATCGCCATCCGCGGCTTCGCGCTGGACCTCGCCACCGGCTACCGGCTCAACGAGATGAGCCTGGCCGGCGAGCAGCCGATCGCACTGGAAGACAAGCAGCGGGTGGAAATCCTCAAGGGCCTCGGCGGCCTCGAAGCGGGCGTGCTGGCGCCGGGCGGGCTGGTCAACTACGTCAGCAAGCGCCCGGCCGAGGTACGCAGCGCCACCGTCGGCACCGACTCGCACGGCTCGCGCTACCTCGCCGTGGACGTCGGCGGCTGGCTCTCGCCCACGTTCGGCGTGCGGGTGAACGCGGCGCATGAAGGCATCCACTCCTGGGTCGACCACGCCGACGGCCGGCGCAACCTGCTGTCGCTGGCCGCCGACTGGAAGATCAGCGCGGACGCCACCCTGCAGCTGGACAGCGACTACCAGGCCAGCTCGCAGCGCTCCGTCTCCGGCTACCAGCTGCTCGGCGGCCGCACCCTGCCCGCCCGCCCCAGCCGCACCCGCATGCTCGGCTTCCAGCCGTGGCAGCAGCCGGTCGGCGTCGGCGCCAGCAACAGCACGCTGCGCTTCGACTACCGCCTCGGCAACGACTGGCACGCACAGCTCTCGGCCGGCCACAGCCGCGCCATGATCGACGACAACGTGGCGTTCGCCTACGGCTGCTTCTACTCGCCCGATTGCGCCAGCGGCGCCACCCCGGGCTGGTTCTTCGCGCCGAACGGCGACTACGACATCTACGACTACCGCAGCCCCGACGAGGTCCGCAGCAACGACGAGGCCCGCGCGGTGCTGAAGGGTTCGTTCGACACCGGCGCCATCGGCCACGAAGTCAGCCTCGGCGCCAGCGCGTTCCGCCGCACCATCGACCTGCGCCCCTACGTCTACGACTACGTGGGCACCGGCAACATCGACCAGGTCGACCCGCCGTACTTCGCGCCGTCGCCGAACCAGCCGGGTGCCTCGGCGCGACGCCTCACCAGCTGGCAGCACTCGATCTTCGCGCTCGACCGCATCCACCTCGGCGCACACTGGCAACTGCTGGCCGGCGGCCGCTACGTGCGCCTGCACGAGCGCGCCTACGACGACGCCGGCGCGCCGCAGCGCGACACCCGCCTCGGCAAGGCACTGCCGCAAGCCGCCGTGCTGTGGCAGCCGAGCAGCCGGCTGACTGCCTACGCCAGCTACAGCGAGAGCCTGTCGCTGGGCAACCCGGCGCCGTACTGGACCTCCAACGGCGGCACCACGCTGGCCCCGCTGCTGGCACGCCAGACCGAGGCCGGCGTGAAGTACGCCTGGAGCGACGCACTCGGCCTTTCGGCCGCGCTGTACCGCATCCGCCAGCCATACCAGTTCGCGCGGCCGGACGGCAGCGCCGCGGGCTTCACCTTCGTCCAGCAGGGCAACGAGGCGCATGCCGGGCTGGAACTCAACGCCGCCGGCCAGCTGAGCGACGCGCTGCGCCTCACCGCCAGCGTCAACCTGATCCGGGCCCGCGCACAGGGTACCGGCACGGCCGCCTACGAGGGCCACCAGGTGGTCAACGTACCGCGCCTGCGCACGGCCCTGTACGTGGATTATCGCCTGCCGTTCGCGGCCGACATCGGCCTGCTCGGCGGCTGGCGCTACGCCAGCCCGAACGTCGCCACGCCGGACGGCATGACGCGCGTGCCGGCGTACCACGTGTTCGATGCCGGCCTGCGCTACACCACCCGGTGGAACGACCACGCGCTGACCGTGCGGCTCAACGTCGACAACGTGTTCAACCACTTCTACTGGCGCGACACCGGCAGCTCCGGCGGCGACAGCTACCTGTTCCCGGGCGCGCCGCGACTGGCGCGGCTTTCCGCGACCTTCGCGTTCTGACATGGGCTGGATCGAACTCGTCGCCGCGCTGCTGAGCGCCTGGGGCGTGTGGCTCACCGCACGCCGGCGGCCATGGTGCTGGCCGGTGGGCCTGGTGTCGGTGCTGGTTTACGCGTGGGTGTTCACCGGGGCGAAGCTGTATTCCGACGCGCTGCTGCAGCTGGCGTTCGCGATGCTGATCGGCTACGGCTGGGCGCGCTGGCTGCAGCACCTGGGCGACGACGGCCGCGTGCAGGTGGCCGCGCTGCCGCGCCGGCAGGCCATGGCGCACATCGCGCTGGGCGTGCTCGGCGCGCTGGCGCTGGGCGCATTCATGCACTACCGCACCAACGCCGCCCTGCCCTGGCTGGATGCCGCGCTCACCGCCTTCAGCCTGGTCGCGCAGTGGTGGCAGGCGCGCCGGCACGTCGCCGCCTGGTGGCTGTGGATCGTGGTGGATGCGATCTACATCGGCGAGTACGCCTACAAGTCGCTGCTGATTACCGCGGCGCTGTACGCCGGCTTCATCGTGCTGGCGGCGATCGGGCTGCGCGCGTGGCAGCGCGCCGGCAAGGCACCCGCCTGCGCCTGACGCCGGCGCGGAAGCCCGGTCCCGGCATGTTCAGCGAATCGTAACGCCGCTGCGACGACACTACGGCTGCACGCAACGTCAATGCCGGATGGACGCCAGGATGAATATCCCGCCGGGTGGAATGCAGCTCCTGTACGTCGTCGTCCTGCTGCTGGCCGCGGCGGGGCCGGCCGGCGCGCAGAACATCTACAAGTGCACCCAGGGCGGCCAGGTCGCCTATACCGACCACCCGTGCCCGAACGGCAGCGGCGAGCTGCTGCACCAGGCCGACGACACCGAAGTCATCGACCGCTACCTGCGCCTGGGCCAGGACGAGCTGGCGAAGCGCTATGCGGATTCACGCCACCTCGACGCGCTCTACCAGCAGCGCGTCGACGCGCGCCAGCAGGCGATGGACGAAAAGGCCCAGCGTGAAGCCGACGATGCCTACGCGGCGCAGCAGCGCGCCGAGGAAGCCCGGCAGCAGGCGCTGGCCGACCAGGCGGCCGAGCGCGACCGGCTGCATGCCGAGAACGAGGCATTGCGCCAGCAGAACGCGGATTACCAGAACCAGCTGAGCCAGCCGGTCTACAACGCCCCACCCGTCTACTGGGGCCCCCCGCCGTACCGGAACCGCCACCGCGACCGGGATCACGACGACGATCGCGACCATCGCCCGCCGTCATCGGACGAACCCGTCTTCCACCCGTGCAAGCAATTGGCCGGTGGTCGCACGCAGTGCTGAAGCGCTGTCTGCGGCGCACCCGGCCGAGCCGTTGAACCCGCCGCCGCATGAAAAGCCAGGCAGAACTTCGCGCCGGCCCAGCATCGCGATTCGCCTGGATCGCCTCGCGCGAGGCGGGTGCCCGCGTTTCAGATGCACCGGCCGAGCCGGCGCACGCCTTCGCGAATCTCGTGCACATTCGCGCCTCCGTAGCCGAGCTCAGGCCGCCCGACGTTCGGCGGCCCGCACATCACCGGCAGCGTCACCCTGGCGGCAACCATCCATTACGTGCATTGAGCCCCCATGACCGAGAGGCGACACGTTCCGGGTCGTCCCCATCTCCAATTGACTGCGCAGTGCGGCGGGAGGAAAGTCGGGTGTGCCGAAGACGGGCACCGTGCAGGATGCCCGTAACGAGTACCTGGCCATGCCAAGGAGGCCTTATGAAGCGGTCCCACGTACTGATGATACTTTCCGGAATGCTGTCGGCCGCCACCGGCGGCGCCATGGCCGATTCGGGCTCGCTCAACGCGTTCACGCCCAAGGTCCTGCCGGTCCTGGTGCGCGTGGATTCCCGGGGCAAGGTCACCGATGTCTCGCCGGCCTATGAACTCCCCCCGCGATTCAGCCGTTTGCTCGCCAGGAACCTGGGCGAAATGATCGCCAAGCCGGCGTTCGACCACGATCGCCCCGTAGCCAGCCAACTCGTGATCAACCTCGCCTTGCAGACCACCCCGCGCAAGGAGGGCGACTACGACGCCCACTTCGCCTATGTCTCGAGCCAGCCCGTGCCCATCGGGTCGTGGTACTGGGTCCATGAGGACGGCCACCGGCTGGCGCTCGCGAACAGGAACGACATCCGCCGCATCGAAAACCTTCGCTTCAACAGGCATCGGCCGGAGTACCTGCCGCAGCGTGCCTGGGACATCCAGTCCGCACCGGGTCCGGCCATTCGTAGCGCCACCAGCAACGTGACCAGCCCTCCGGCACCGCGCGACCCGGGACATGGCCGGTGACCTGAACCGGCGGTCGCCGGCGGGCGAGGAACGCGTCACGCCGCCAGGATGTCCCGCAAGGAAAAGGCCCGTCGGATCCGACGGGCCTTTTCTTCTTTCCGGGATCGCCGTCGCGAAAGGCGTGATGCGGCTTATCCCAGCAATACCCGATTCATCCGCTGCACGAAGGCCGCCGGGTCGGGCAGCGGCGCGCCGGCCGCGATCTCGGCCTGCTCCAGCAGCAGGGTGGCCAGGTCCCTGGCCTTCGCCTCGTCGTTTTCCGCCTCGACGCGCTTGAGCAGCGCGTGCTGCGGGTTGACCTCCAGCGTGGGCTTGCTCTCGGGCATGGCCTGGCCGGCTTCGCGCAGCAGGCGGGCCAGGTGCGGCGCCATCTCGTAATCGGAAAGCGCCAGGCACGAAGGCGAGTCGGTGAGGCGGGCAGAGACTTTCACGTCGCCGACACGGTCGCCGAGCAGGTCCTTCAGCTTCTTCAGCAGCGGCCCGGCTTCCTTCGTCGCCTCTTCCTGCTTCTTCTTGTCGGCTTCGTCCAGCGGCACCTCGCCCTTGGCGACGTTCTTGAGTTTCTTGCCTTCGTATTCGCTGAGCGAGCCGATCATCCACTCGTCGATGCGGTCGGACATCAGCAGCACTTCGATGTCCTTCGCCTTGAACGCTTCCAGCTGCGGGCTGCCGAAGGCGGCGGCGTAGCTGTCGGCGGTGATGTACCAGATCGCGTCCTGGCCCACGGCCATGCGGCCGATGTAATCGTCCAGCGAGGTGGTCTGGTTGGTGCCGTCACCCTTGGTCGAGGCAAAGCGCAGCAGCTTGGCGATGCGCTCGCGGTTGTTGGCGTCTTCGCTGATGCCTTCCTTGAGCGTGTTGCCGAACGCCTTGTAGAAGGTGGCGAATTTCTCCGGCTCGTCCTTGGCCAGCTTCTCGATCAGGTCGAGCACGCGCTTGACGCAGGCGGCCTTGATCCGCTCGAGCTGGCGGTTGTGCTGCAGGATCTCGCGGCTGACGTTGAGCGGCAGGTCGTCGGCGTCGACCACGCCGCGCACGAAGCGCAGATAGTTCGGCAGCAGCTCCTCGGCGGCGTCCATGATGAAGACGCGCTTGATGTAGAGCTTGAGCCCCTTGCGCTCGTCGCGGCCGCCCATCATCAGGTCGAACGGCGGCTGCGAGGGGATGTACAGCAGGGTGGTGAAGCTCTGGCTGCCCTCGACGCGGTTGTGCGTCCACGCCAGCGCGTCGTTGAAGTCGTGGCCGAGCGACTTGTAGAAGCTCTGGTAGTCCTCGTCGGAAATCTCCGATTTGGGCTTGGTCCACAGCGCCGAGGCGGCGTTGATGGTCTCGAACTCGTCGGTGGGCTTGCCGTCCTTCTCGGTCGGCATGCGGATCGGGAACGCCACGTGGTCGGAATAGCGGGTGATCAGCGCACGCAGCTGCCAGCGGCTGAGGAACTCGTCCTCGTCGGCTTTCAAGTGCAGGATCACGGCGGTGCCGCGCCCGGCCAGCTCGACCGGCTCCAGCGAGTACTCGCCCTTGCCGTCGCTTTCCCACTTCACGCCCTCGCCTGCCGGCGCGGCGGCGCGGCGGCTCAGCACGGTGACCTTGTCGGCGACCACGAAGGCGGAATAGAAGCCCACGCCGAACTGGCCGATCAGCCGCGCGTCGGCCTTCTGTTCGCCCGACATCGCCTCCAGGAAACGGCGCGTGCCGGAGCTGGCGATGGTGCCGATGTTGGCCACCACCTCGTCGCGGCTCATGCCGATGCCGTTGTCGCGCACGGTGACGGTGCGCGCGTCCGGATCCCAGCTGACGTCGATGTGCAGCTCGCTGTCACCGGCGGAAAGTTCCGGCTTGGCGATCGATTCGAAGCGAAGCTTGTCGCAGGCGTCGGAAGCGTTGGAGATCAGCTCGCGCAGGAAGATCTCCTTGTGCGAGTACAGCGAATGGGTGACCAGGTGCAGCACCTGGGCGACTTCGGCTTCGAACTTGCGGGTTTCGGCGGGTGCGTTCATGCGTGGAGTTTCCGTTGTTGCGCTGACTATGGGAAATGGCCCCTCTCCCTGCTAGCAAGCGGGAGGTTGGCGACCGAAGGGAGTCCTTCAGGTGAGGGGGTTCGCTCTTGATCCTGGATTGACCTTGCGGCGAAGAGCAACCCCTCCCCAGCCCTCCCCTGCTAGCAGGGGAGGGAGCAAAGCGGAGGTCAGGTGGGGTTCTGCAGCGCCGCGATGCGCTCCTCCAGCGGCGGATGGCTCATGAACAGGCGCTTGAAACCCTCGGCCAGCGGACCGGAGATGCCGAACGCGGCGATCGTGGTCGGCAGCGTATTCTCGCCGTGGTTGGCCTGCAGCCGCTGCAGCGCCGAGATCATCGCACCGCGGCCGGCGAACTGCGCCCCCGCCGCGTCGGCGCGGAACTCGCGCCAGCGCGAGAACGCGGCCACGATGATCGAGGCGAACAGGCCGAACACCAGCTGCAGCACCATCACCGTCACGAAATAGCCGATGCCGGTGCCACCCTCGCGGTCGTCGCGGCCACCGGACAGCCAGCTGTCGACCAGCCGCCCCACGATGCGCGCGGCGAGGATCACCAGCGTGTTCAGCACGCCCTGGATCAGGGTCAGGGTGACCATGTCGCCGTTCGCCACGTGGCCGATCTCGTGGCCGAGCACGGCGCCGACCTGCTCGCGGTTCATCTGCTGCAGCAGGCCGGAACTCACCGCCACCAGCGAGCTGTTCTTCGTCATGCCTGTGGCGAACGCATTCATCTCCGGCGCGTCGTAGATCGCCACCTCGGGCATGCCGATGCCGGCGTTCTGCGCATGGCGGCGCACGGTGTCGACCAGCCAGCGCTCGGTCTCGTCCTGCGGCTGCTCGATCACCCGCGCGCCGGTGGACCACTTGGCGATCGTCTTGGACATCGCCAGCGAAATGAACGCGCCGCCCATGCCGAACACGGCCGCATAGGCCAGCAGGCCGCCCATGCCGCCGTAGCCGCGGGCGGCGGCCATCTGGTCGATGCCGAACAGGTGGCAGACGATGCTCAGCAGGAGCAGGACGGCAAGGTTGGTACCGATGAACAATGCGATGCGACGCATGGCTGTCTCTCTTTGGCAGTCATGAAGGAAACGGGAAAACCGCAGCTCAAGATTCGGGGCGCAAGTGGTGGCTTTCAAGGGTTGCCGGCAGCGACCGGTCACGCCCCGCTACCCTAGAATGCGCCGATGAGCTACCGCGGCCGCTTCGCCCCCTCGCCCACCGGACAGCTGCACTTCGGCTCGCTGGTCGCCGCGGTGGGCAGTTGGCTGTGCGCACGGCACGCCGGCGGCGAATGGCTGTTGCGGATGGAAGACATCGACCCGCCGCGCGAGGTTCCCGGCTCGGCCGCCGGCATCCTTGCCGCCTTGCCGGCGTTCGGGCTGGTCGCCGATGCGCCGTCGCTGTTCCAGTCGCGGCGCCTCGCCGCCTACGACGCCGCGTTCGAACGGTTGTGCGAGGCCGGCCAGGTGTTCCCCTGCTGGTGCAGCCGCAGCGAGCTGGCCGGCGCCGGCGGCATCCATCGCGACGGCCGCTGCGTCGCTGCGCCGCAGCCCGGCCAGGCATCAGCCTGGCGCCTGCTCGCACCGGATCTCGTGATCGAATTCGATGACGCACTGCAGGGTCCGCAACGACAGAACCTGCGCGACGAGGTGGGCGACTTCGTGATCCGCCGGGTCGAGGGTTTCTACTCCTACCAGCTCGCCTGCGTGGTGGACGACGCGCACCAGGGCATCACCGAGGTGGTGCGCGGTCTCGACCTGCTCGACTCCACCGCGCGGCAGATCTTGCTGCAGCGCTGCCTCGGGCTGGCCACGCCGGCTTATCGCCACCTGCCGCTGGTGCTGGACGGCGAGGGACGCAAGCTGTCGAAGTCCGGGCAGGCGTTTCCGGTCGACCCGGCCGATCCGTTGCCGGCGTTGCGGCGGGCGCTGGCATTCCTGCGGGTACCGGCGCCGGCCATGGCCGTGGATGCCAGCGACCTGCTGGCGCAGGCGCTGGCGAACTTCGACCCGGCGTATTTGCCGCATTGCAGCGGTCACTCTTTCGCCTGAAACGCTATAAATGCAGAGCGCACCGGCGTCCCGTGGCAACGGCTGAAACATGCCCTCGCCGCGATCCGGTGCGGCAGCCCTCCGCTTCACCTGCACAGGAGTTTCAAGGACATGACGCAGCGTACGGCATTGGTCACAGGCGGCACCGGCGGCATCGGCAGCGCGATCATTCGCTACCTCGCCGGGCAGGGGCATCGGGTTGCCACCAATTACCGTGACCCGGGCAAGGCCGAAGCCTGGCACAAGGCGATGGCCGCGGAAGGCATCGAGGTATGCATGGTATCCGGCGACGTCTCCGACCCCACCGCCTGCGAGGCGATGATCCAGGCGATCGAGGCGAAGTGCGGCCCGGTCGACATCCTGGTCAACAACGCCGGCATCACCCGCGATACCACCTTCCACAAGATGAGCTACCAGCAGTGGACGGACGTGATCAACACCAACCTCAACGCCTGCTTCAACGTCACCCGCCCGGTGATCGAGGGCATGCGCCACCGCAAGTGGGGCCGCATCGTGCAGATCAGCTCGATCAACGGCCAGAAAGGCCAGTACGGCCAGGCCAACTACGCCGCGGCGAAGGCCGGCATGCACGGCTTCACCATCTCGCTGGCGCAGGAGAACGCGAAATTTGGCATCACCGTCAACACCGTCTCGCCCGGCTACGTGGGCACCGACATGGTGATGGCGGTGCCCGAGGAAGTGCGCGAGAAGATCGTGGCGCAGATCCCGGTGGGCCGCCTCGGCCGCCCGGACGAGATCGCCCATGCGGTGGCGTTCTTCACCGGCGACCAGGCCAGCTGGATCACCGGCGCCAACCTGGCGATCAATGGCGGGCATTACATGGGGTGGTGAGCACCACTCCAACCATGTAGGAGCCCGCTTGCGGGCGATGCTCTGGTTCCAGGACCCGAAAGAGGTTCACAGCAAGAGCATCGCCCGCAAGCGGGCTCCTACGGGGAAGCCAGCAGTTTCTCCAGCACCTTCCCTACCGCCGCGAACGCGAACGCGCCGGTGACATGGGTGGCGGCGCCGAGGCCACCGCCGCAGGCCAGGTTCAGCGCGTCGCCGCCGGGCGGGCGGGTGCCGCAGACGGTGCCGTCGGGCTGCGGGTACTGCACGTTCTGCAGCGAGTAGACCGCGGACACGCCGAAGTAGCGGGCCGGGTTGCGCGGGAAGTTGAAGTCGGCGCGGAGCTTCTTGCGAATCAGGCTGAACATCGCGTCGTGCTCGGTGCGCGAAAGGTCGCGCACGCGGATCTGGGTGGGGTCGGTGCGTCCGCCGGCCGAGCCCACGCTGACGATCGGCAGCTTGCGCCGGCGGCACCAGGCGATGGTTTCCAGCTTCACGCGGAACGCGTCGCAGGCATCCAGCACCACGTCGTAGCCGCGATCGAGCAGTTCGTCCAGCGTGGACGGGGTGAGGAAGCGCTCGACCGCCTCCAGCCGGATCGTCGGGTTGATCGCGTGCGCACGCGCCGCCATCACGCCCACCTTGGACTTGCCATACTCGCCGTCCAGCGCGTGCAGCTGGCGGTTGGTGTTGGACACGCAGACCTCGTCGGCATCGATCAGGGTGAGCCGGCCCACGCCGCTGCGCGCCAGTGCCTCGACCGCCCACGAACCCACGCCGCCGATGCCGACCACGCAGACGTGCGTGCGCGCCAGCGTGGCCACGCTGCCGGTGCCGTACAGGCGCTCGACGCCGGCGAAGCGCTCGGCCGGGAAGGTCGTCCCGTTTGTGGCGCCGTCGAGCGGGTGCGTAGTCGTGTCTGTGGGGGTCACTGGCGGATCCTGCGGTACGAATGCGCCATTTTATCGTGCCTGCGTGGATGCCGTGCGCCAGTGCGGGTTATCCTGCGGACCTCCCCACCCGTGGAAACGTACCGATGCGCGTAGCCCTGATGATCCTGCTCGGCCTGGTGATCGGCGTGATCGGCACGGCCAACGTGATGAACGCGCTGGCCGCGCGCAACCCGATGCCGAAGGCCGTGATGGAGACGATGGGCTACCACGTGGGCGAACTGAAGAATGCGATCAAGGCGAAGCAGTGCGACCCGGTGAAGGTAAAGCACCACCTGGCCCGCCTGGAGTCCACCGCCAGCGACATCACGCCGGTGTTCGGCATCGACGAAAAGACCTTCACCGACGATGCCGCCAAGCTGCAGGAACACCTGCACCAGGCCGTGCAGGCCGCGCCGGCGAGCTGCGAGGCGCTGGCCGCCGCGATCAAGCCGGTCGGCGAGACCTGCAAGAGCTGCCACCAGCAGTACCGCTGAGGCGAAGAGCACCCCCACCCCGGCCCTCCCCTGCCAGCAGGGGAGGGAGAAAATCCGTCAGAAGCGGATCTTGCCGCGCAGCATCTGGCCGTACATCACCCAGTCGCCCATCAGGCTGTACAGCGGGTGCTTGAAGGTGGCCGGGCGGTTCTTCTCGAAGCCGAAGTGGCCGATCCAGGCGAATCCGTAGCCGGCCACCGGCGCCAGCCACAACCAGCGTAGCTGGCCGCTCGCCAGGGCCAGCACGACCACCGCGATCACCAGCGTGCTGCCGATGAAATGCATCCGGCGGCAGTCGCGGTTGCCGTGCTCGCTGAGGTAGAACGGATAGAACTCGGCAAAGCTGCTGTAGCTGGACATGTTCCTGCTCTGCGAGGGGATGGTCCGATTCTGCCACGCAGACATGCCGCGCGCTCTGTAGGGCGGGCACTGCCCGCCGGGTTTTGCATGTTGATGAAGCGCAAGAGCGGCGGGCAGTGCCCGCCCTACGAAGCAAGACAATCCGCGCCGGCTAGTCCGGCAACGGGATGAATTCCTTGTCGTCACCGGGCACTTTCGGAAAGCGGCCTTCGCGCCAGTCGGCCTTGGCCTGCTCGATGCGCTCGCGCGTGCTGGCCACGAAGTTCCACCACAGGTGCCGTTCGCCATCCAGCGGCGCGCCGCCGAACAGCATCAGGCGGCTGGCCTCGCGCGCGCGCAGCGGCGGTGCGGCCGGGCCGGCCTGCACCGCCATCTGTTGCGCGCCGACCTCCAGCTCGCCCCAGCGGACCGCGCCCTCGACCACGTGCACGCCGCGCTCGGCGTGCTCCGGCGGCAGCGCCAGTTCGGCGCCGGCGGCCAGCCGCACTTCGAGGAAGAACATCGGCGCGAACACCTTCACCGGCGAACGCTCGCCGTAGGCCGTGCCCGCGATCAGCACCGCCTCGACGCCGGGCCGGCGGATCTTCGGCAGCGCCTCGCGGCCGTGATGGTGGAACTCCGGCGCCACCTCGGCGTCGGCCTGCGGCAGCGCCACCCAGACCTGGATGCCGTGCAGCAGCTGGCCGCCCTGGCGCGCCTCCGGCGGCGTGCGCTCGGAATGGGCGATGCCGCGGCCGGCGGTCATCCAGTTCACCTCGCCGGAGCGGATGTCGGCCAGGTTGCCGATGCTGTCGCGGTGGCGGATCACGCCGTCGAACAGCCAGGTCACCGTGGCCAGGCCGATGTGCGGATGCGGCCGCACGTCCATGCCGTTGCCGGCGGCGAAGGTGGCCGGCCCCATGTGGTCGTAGAACACGAACGGGCCGACGTGCCGCGCCAGCAGCACCGGCAGCATGCGCCGCACCATGAAGCCATCGCCGAGATCATGCAGGCGGGTACCTTCGACCAGGGTCGGCACGGCTTCCATCACGTTCTCCTCGACGATTCACCAGGCCCGCTGATATTGCACCGGGGCGTCGATCTTCGCACCCAGCAGCTGCGCGGCGCGGCGCGGGAAGTATGGGTCGCGCAGGCTCTCGCGGGCGATCAGCACCACGTCGGCGGCGTCGGTGGCGACGATCTGCGCGGCCTGCTCGGCGCCGGTGATCAGGCCTACCGCGCCGGTGGCGACACCGGCCTCGCGCCGCAGCTGCGCCGCGAACGGCACTTGGTAGCCCGGCCCCAGCGGGATCTTCGCGTGCGGCACCAGGCCGCCGCTGGAGACGTCGATCAGGTCCACGCCCAGCGGCTGCACCTGCCGTGCCAGCTCCACGCTCTCCGCCGCCGTCCAGCCGCCATCGGCCCAGTCGGTGGCGGAGATGCGCAGCCACAGCGGCAACTCGGCCGGCCACACCTCGCGCACGGCGGCAACCACCTCGCGCACCAGCCGGGTGCGGTTCTCGAAGCTGCCGCCGTAACGGTCGTCGCGCCGGTTGCTCAGCGGCGACAGGAACTGGTGCAGCAGGTAGCCATGCGCCGCATGCACCTCGACCAGTTCGAAGCCGGCCGCCAAGGAACGTTGCGCGGCGGCGCGGAAATCCGCGATCACCGCCTGGATGCCGGCCTCGTCCAGCGCCTGCGGCACCTGCCAGCCGCTGTCGAACGGCAGCGCCGACGGCGCCACGATGGGCCAGTCGCCCTCCCCGGCCGGCACCGGACCGTGGCCCTCCCACGGCCGCAGCGTGCTGGCCTTGCGCCCGGCATGCGCCAGCTGCACGCCGGCGATCGCGCCATGCGCCCTGATGAAGCGGGTGATCGGCTGCCATGCCTCCACCTGGGCCTGGTTCCACAGGCCGGTGTCCTGCGGCGAGATGCGGCCCTGCGCGGAGACCGCCGTGGCCTCGGCGACCACCGCCCCTGCGCCGCCCACCGCGCGGCTGCCCAGGTGCACCATGTGCCAGTCGTTCGGCAGGCCGTCGGTGGCCGAGTACTCGCACATCGGCGACACCACCAGGCGATTGCGCAGGGTCAGGCTGCGCTGGGCGAACGGTTCGAACAGTTTCATCGGGACATCCGGATCAGGAGGGGAGCCCGACGACATGCAGACGGCCTCCGCCGGAATCAAGCTGCCGTATCGTCGCGTACGGCGACCGGCGGGACATGGGCCTCCATCCAGCGGGCCATGCGCGCGGCGAGCGCTGCCGGCGCCTTCATCCAGCCGAAATGGTCGGCGGGCAGGCCGCCCAGGTCCTGCGGCGTGACCGCCTCCACCACGCGTTCGGCCGGCCCCAGCTTGCCCAGCAGCCAGGCCAGCGAGGCCGTCGGCGCCAGCCAGTCGTCCTGCAGGCGCAGTGCCAGCAAGGGCAGTTGCAAGGCGGCCAGCCGCCGCTCGAAATCCTGCGCCATCCCGTCCGCGGCATAACGTCCGGTGCGCCCGCTGCGCGCCCAGTCCGCGATCACGCCGCGCGCCTCGTTGCCGCCGAAGCCGATCTGGCGCCCGGGCAGGTAGCCGACCAGGCCGGCCAGCAACGGTGCCAGCGCGTACGCCGCGCCGATCAGCCAACCATGCCGGAAGCGGCGCCAGTAGGGTGACCCGCTGGCCACCAGCAACAGGCCGGCGAACGCTTGCGGATGCAGGCTGGCATGGAGCGTGGCCAGTTGCCCGCCCAGGCTGTGCCCGCCCAGCCAGCACCCGGCCCGCGGCCAGCGCGTGCGCACCGCGGCCAGGCCCGCGGGCAGATCGTCCTGCAACAGCTCGCGATACCCCCAGTTGCAGCTGCGGCCGGCGCGCCGGTCGCTGGAACCGATGCCGCGCCACTCGTGCACCACCACCGCGATGCCCAGCGCCGCCAGCGCGCCGGCCAGCGGCAGGTAGTGCCGGGCCGGGATGCCCATGGCCGGCACCCAGTACAGCAGCTGTCGCCAGTCGCCGCCCGGAAGGATCGCGAGCAGTTCGAAGCGGGCGCCATCGGCCGTCGTCACCGGGATCACCAGCGGTTCGGTCGCCGCGGCAGGTATGGGGGTCTGGCCGGAAGGGTGGTCGCTCATCCCCACAGGCTAGCGAATTGCCGCGGCGGCGACAAAAAAAGAGGCCGGCTTGCGCCGGCCCCTCAAAGGAATTCCGCCACCGCGATCAGACGGGGGTGACGTCCTCGGCCTGCAGGCCCTTCTGGCCGTCGACGACCTTGAAGCTCACCTTCTGACCTTCCTGGAGGCTCTTGAAACCCGTGCCGGTGATGGCGCGGAAATGCACGAAAACGTCAGGGCCGTTATCGCGGCTGATGAAACCGAAACCCTTGGCGTCGTTGAACCACTTGACGGTACCTACTTCACGATCCGACATGACTCACTCCGATCCTATCCAGACGCTGAGACAAACCGGCCCCTACGGGCCGACGGTTTACTGAGCATGCAGGGTCCGGTGCAACAGTCGGATTCAGGAAATCCCTACCGGGCACGCACGTAGCCAAGCAGACGCAGCGGTTCAAGCATAACGGATTTTCTGGCCGCAAGTGATTTGTCAAGCCGGTTGTCGCGGACATAATCCGGGCAGGGAAAACCGGGCATGGCTACCCGGTTTCCCCTACATGAACCCGGGATCAGGCCGGGGTCACTTCCTCGGCCTGGAGGCCCTTCTGGCCCTGCACCACCTTGAAGGAGACCTGCTGGCCTTCCTGCAGGCTCTTGAAGCCGCTGCCGGTGATGGCGCGGAAATGCACGAAAACGTCCGGACCATTGTCGCGGGCGATGAAACCGAAGCCCTTGGCATCGTTGAACCACTTGACGGTACCGATCTGACGATCAGACATAGATTGACCACTCCACAGGTTTATGGGCTCGGCCCACTGCCATGGCAGTGGCCGACTCAACTGGTGTGCAAGGAAACAACCCTGGGGTGAACGATGTGGCAGATCGCGGATCGGCGGCATCGGGTCACAAACTCTGCTGACCCCGGCAAACACAGTGGGCGGATCATAACGGCACTGCAGGGCTGAACGGAATGGAGCAGAGCCATCGTTTTTTGGTCCACCCGGTGGCAAATTCAGGTTTTCTTGACCTGCGACACTGTCTAGTGGCGGCAAGTCACCCGATCTGCAACCGTTCCGGCGGCTTCGGCGCGCCGGCAACGGTCGCCCTGCCGAGGAGAGCCGACCATGTCCACCCTGTCCCGCCTGACCCTCGCCGCCATCATGGCCGGCGGCCTGCTGGCCGGCTGCGCCCAACACGAGGCCGCCAAGACGACCACGTCAACCACGACGACTGCGACCAGCGCCGCCACGACCACCAAGACCGGCACGAGTACTGCCGGCACGACGCACCGGAAACACGCCGCGGCCAGCGGCAGCCGCGCCGCCGAGGCCAAGCTGCCTGAACAGACCGGCATCCCCGCCTGCGACGACTACCTGTCCAGCTACCTGGCCTGCCATCGCGCGGCGGCGATCTATGCACCGGGCCAGCTGCAGTCCCGCTACGAGGCGATGCGCACCAGCCTGTTGCGCGATTCGCAGGATCCGGACATCCGCCCGCAGCTGGCCACGCGCTGCAATTCGCTGGCCAGCCAGCTGCGCGAGGCGCTGCACGGCAAGTCGTGCGCGGAAAGTCCGGCACCGGCCAGCAGCACGCCGTAGCGGCCAGCGGGCCTCACGCGCGTTTCAGCGCGGCGCGCAACGGCCGGGCCAGTGCCGCCGGCTCGGCGCGGCCCAGCTGGATTTCCGGGGTACCGTGCCAGCGCGCGGTATCGGCGATCGCCTTGGCCACGGCCTGCACCAGCGAAGGCTCCGGCGCCACCCCCGCTTCCAGGAACAGGGCCTTGACCTCGAACACCCCCATGCCGCGATGGGCCTTCGCGTCGAGCCGCCCGACCAGGCGGCCGCGATGCAGGATCGGCAACACGTAGTAGCCGTAGCGGCGCTTCGGCGCCGGCGTGTAGCATTCGATGGTGTACTCGAAGCCGAACATCGCCAGCGCCCGCGCCCGGTCCCACACCAGCGGATCGAACGGCGACAGCAGCGCGGTGTGCGTGGCGCGCAGGCGGCCGGCCAGCGCCTTGTCCAGCGCTTCGGCGTGGTCGCGGTGCACGTAGCCCGGAACATTCCAGCCCCGCACCGGCACCGCCAGCAGTTCGCCGCCGGCCACGAGCGGCGCCAGCTCGCGCTCGCTGACCTTCGGCCTCAGGCGGAAGTAGTCGGCGATCCAGCCGGCCTGGGTCACTCCCAGCGCGCGCACGCTGTCGACGATGAAGCGCCGGCGCAGTTCCGCCGCGGTGGGCGCCACGGCCGGGTCGAACGGCGGGTCGAGCCGGGCCAGCACGTTTCCGGCCAGGTCGTAGACACGCTGGAAATTCTCGCGCCGCGCCACCATCAGCTCGCCCAGCGCGAACCACGCCTCCAGCCAGCGCTTCTCCGGCTTCCACTCCCACCAGCCCGGCTTGGCGACGCCGTCGCTGCGCACGAAATCCGCCGCGCGCACCGGACCGGAGGCACGGATGCCCTGCAGCAGCGCCTCCATGTCGGCGCGTTGCTCGCGGTGCATCCGCGCCGCGTTGCGGTACGCCCAATGGTGGCTGCGGTGGCCATGCGTGCCGCGATGCCAGGCGATGTCGGCGGCGCCGACGAAGCAGGCCTCGTGCGCCCAGCACTCGGCCAGCCGGCCCTGCGCCAGCGCCTCGTCCAGCCACGCCGCCGGGTAGTCGCCCAGGCGCGAGTGCAGCACCAGGTAGGGGCTGCGCGCCACCACGTGGATGGTGTCGATCTGCAGCAGGCGCATGCGCTCGATCGCCGCCACCACGTCGCCGCGCCGCGGCTGCCGGCGCAAAGGTTGCAACAGGCCCTGCGCCGACAGCTGCAACGCACGCGCCTGCCCCGGGCTCAGCACGCGCGGCTCACCTGAAGCGGCGCCGAACGAAACATCTTCTTCACGAATTCATGCCACCGATCTTGAGTCGGCATTTACAAAACCCCTGCTAGCGTGAACCTGGATCGGCCGCAACGGAAATCCGCTGCCATGCGGACATCCGCACGAGCCGCCGACATTCTGGCATGGAGTACTGATGATGAAATTCCGCAAGCCATTGTTGATCACGTTCGCCGCCGGCGCCCTGCTGTCCGCCGGCAGTCTGCTCGCCCAGCAGGCGCCGTCGCCCGCCGCCTCGGTATCGCCGCCGCCCGCCGGCACGACCAGCCCGCCGCCGAATGGCCATGCCGAAACGGCCACCATGAACACGCCGGCCGGCGAGCTGGTGGTGCATTCGAGCATGCCGCCGCCCCCGCCCGCGGGGCCTGCGCCGAGCTTCGAGCAATTGTCCGGCGGCGGCAAATACATCACCGAGCAACAGGCCGCGGCCTACCCGCTGCTGGTCAACGACTTCATCCACGCCGACCACAACCGCGACGGCCGCATCAGCAAGAGCGAATACGCGCGCTGGCTCTCGAACGAGTAGGTTCCTCCCCCGCGAAACGCCGGCTGCGGATGCGGCCGGCGTTTCACACGGCAATCACCGTCACCGCAAGCCGCTCCGCTAGACTGGCGTACCGCCCTGCCCGGAACGTTCTTGCATGATGCGATCGATTGCAGTCGTGGCCACGGTGCTGTGCATCGGTTCGACTAGTACCCTCCTGCACGCGCAGAATCCGGACCCCACCGACATCCGTGCCTGCACCGCGATCGAAAACGACGCGCAGCGACTGGCCTGCTACGACCATGCGACCGGGCGGGTCAACCTGCCGGTGGCGCAGAAGCGGGTGAACCCGGAAACCGCCACGCCGGGTATCTTCGCCCGCGACCGCGCGAAGGCCCCGGCCACCGCCGTGGAAACCAACAACGAGGTGGCCCGTCCGCTGTCGCTGCTCGACAGCCGCTGGGAGCTGTCGCCGGAAAGCAAGCTCGGCACCTTCAACATCCGCGGCTACAAGCCGGTGTACGTGCTGCCGGTGTTCGCCACCAGCAACCAGAACAGCCGGCCGCACAGCCCGAACCCGGACAACACCGTGCCGGCGCCGGGCGAACAGCTGGACAACGCCGAGATGAAGTTCCAGCTCAGCCTGAAGACCAAGGTGTGGCAGGGCGTGTTCGGCGATGCCGGCGACCTGTGGGTGGGTTACACCCAGTCTTCGCGCTGGCAGGTCTACAACGCGAAGCTGTCGCGGCCGTTCCGCGAGACCAACTACGAACCCGAGGCCACGCTGGTCTTCGATACCCACTACCAGGTGCTCGGCTGGGACGGGCGCCTGCTCGGCATCGGCTTCAACCACCAGTCGAACGGCCGCAGCAATCCGCTGTCGCGCAGCTGGAACCGGGTGATCGCCAACGTGGGCTTCGAGCGCGACGACTGGACCGTGATGCTCAGCCCGTGGTGGCACGTCCCCGAATCGCGCCGCACCAACGACAACCCCGACATCAGCGATTACATGGGCCGCGGCGAGGTGCAGATCGTGCGCGAATGGCGCGGCCAGGAGTTCGGCATGCTGCTGCGCCACTCCCTGCGCGGCGGCAGCCGCAGCCATGGCTCGGCGCGCTTCAGCTGGAGCTTCCCGGTGGCCGGCAACCTGCGTGGTTACATGGAGGTGTTCAAGGGCTACGGCGAAAGCCTGATCGACTACAACCACAACGCCAGCTACCTCGGCCTGGGCGTGTCGCTGCTCGACTGGTACTGAGCAGGCCGTAACGACGAAGGCCCGGTGCAGGCACCGGGCCTTCGCGCATCCGGCGCGGCGCGGCCGCGCCGGCGATCAGTGGTGATGGCCGCCGGCGCCGTGCACGTGGCCGTGCGCCAGCTCTTCCGCGGTGGCGTCGCGCACGCCGGTCACCTCGATGGCGAAGTGCAGGGTCTTGCCGGCCAGCGGGTGGTTGGCGTCGATGAACACCACGTCGTTCTCGACCTTGGTGACCGTGACGTTGATCTGCCCCTGCGGGCCGTTGCCCTGGAACTGCATGCCGGGCTGGATGTCCTCGACGCCCTGGAACGCCGCACGCGGCACTTCCTGCATCAGCTCGGCGTGATGCACGCCATAGCCTTCCTCCGGCGCCACGTCGGCAGTAAACCTGTCGCCGGAGGAACGGCCTTCCATCTGCTTCTCCAGGCCCGGCACGATGTGGCCGCTGCCGTGCAGGTAGGTCAGCGGTTCGCGGCCCTCGGAGCTGTCGATGACCTGGCCTTCGTCGTCGGTCAGCGTGTAATGGAAGGCGGCAACGGAGTTCTGGGCAATCTGCATGGCGTTCTCGCGAAGGGGGTCTGGTCCGCCGGCCTGGCGCCGACAAGGGCGGGCAAGGGTAGCAGAACTGCGCCGGTGCGCCGGAACATGGCCGGCCCACCTCCCGCCCGCCGTGCCGCCCTCAGCCGCCCAACCGGGCCAGCGTGTCCCGACCGATCTTCTCCGGCGTGTCGGTGGAGGCGTAGCGCTTCACCACCTGGCCGTCCGCGTCGACCAGGAACTTGGTGAAGTTCCACTTGATCGACTCGCTGCCGAGGATGCCCTTGCCCTCGCTCTTCAGCCACTTGTACAGCGGATCGGCGTGCTCGCCGTTCACCTCGATCTTGGCGAACAGCGGGAAGGTCACGTCGTACTGGGTGCTGCAGAAGGTCCTGATCTCGGCCTCGTCGCCGGGCTCCTGGTGGCCGAACTGGTCGCACGGGAAGCCCAGCACCACCAGGCCCCGGTCCCGCTGGTCCTGCCACAGCGCCTCCAGCCCCCGGTATTGCGGGGTGAAGCCGCACTTGGAGGCGACGTTGACGATCAGCAGGGTCTTGCCGCGCCATTCGGCGAGCGAGCGCGGGTTGCCGTCGATATCGCGGACGGTGAAGTCATACACGCTGGACATGGGAAGGCTCCGTCTCGACAGGTTCATCCGCCAGCATACGCCATCGCCGCCACGGCACGTGGCATAGAATGGCCCACCCACCCGCAGGCCAGGCCCGCCGTGATCCGCTTCGTCGATGTCCACAAGTCCTACCGCGTCGACGGCAGGGACATCCCCGCGCTGCAGCCGTTCAGCCTCGACGTCGCCGACGGCGAGGTGTTCGGCATCATCGGCCTGTCCGGCGCCGGCAAGTCGACGCTGATACGGCTGATCAACCTGCTCGAACGCCCCAGCGGCGGGCGCATCTTCGTGGGCGACACCGAGATGACCGCGCTGGCCGAACCGGCGCTGCGCGCGCAGCGGCGACGGATCGGCATGATCTTCCAGCATTTCAACCTGCTCTCCTCGCAGACGGTGGCGGACAACGTGGCGTTTCCGCTGCGGCTGGCCGGCGAACGCGACGCCGGCGCATTGCGCGCACGCGTCGACGAACTGCTGGCGCGGGTGGGGTTGAGCGCGCACGCCGACAAGTACCCGTCGCAGCTTTCCGGCGGCCAGAAGCAGCGCGTCGGCATCGCCCGCGCGCTGGCCAACCGGCCCACGATCCTGCTGTGCGACGAGGCCACCAGTGCGCTCGACCCGCAGACCACCGCCTCGGTGCTGGAACTGCTGGCCGAGATCAACCGCGAGCTGAAACTCACCATCGTGCTGATCACCCACGAGATGGACGTGGTGCGCCGCGTATGCGATCGGGTGGCGGTGCTCGACGCGGGCGCGATCGTGGAGCGTGGCGCGGTCGCCGACGTGTTCCTGCATCCGCAGCACCCCACCACCAAACGCTTCGTCAACGAGGCGCTGCCCGAGGAGGCGGCCAGCGAGCTGGCGCCGTTCGCCCGGGTGCCCGGGCGCCTCCTGCGGCTGAGCTTCCGCGGCGACGCCACGCTGACGCCGGCCCTGGGCCGCGTGACGCGCGAGACCGGCGTGGAGTTCAACCTCCTCGCCGGACGCATCGACCGCATCAAGGACCTGCCCTACGGCCAGCTCACCCTGGCGATGCAGGGCGAACGGGTGGACGCCGCGCTGGCCGCGCTGCGCGAGGCCGGCATCGAGATCGAGGAGCTGCACCGATGAACCCGCTGCAGAAACTCTTCCCGAACATCGACGACTGGGGCGAGATCGGCCGCGCCTGCATCGACACCCTGCTGATGCTCGGCGGCTCGCTGCTGCTCACCGTGCTGATCGGCCTGCCGCTGGGCGTGCTGCTGTACCTCACCGGCAAGGGCCAGTTGCGCCCGATGCCGAAGCTGTACGCGGTCAGCTCGCTGCTGGTGAACATCCTGCGCTCGGTGCCGTTCATCATCCTGATGATCGTGCTGATGCCGGTCACCTATGCCCTGGTCGGCACCAAGCTGGGCATCCGCGGCGCGATCCCGCCGCTGGTGATCGGCGCCGCGCCGTTCTTCGCGCGACTGGTGGAGACCGCGCTGCGCGAGGTGCAGCAGGGCGTGATCGAGGCCAGCCAGGCGATGGGCGCCAGCCTGTGGCAGATCGTGCGCCACGTGCTGCTGCCGGAAGCCCGCGGCGGCCTGCTCGCCGGCATCACGGTCACCGCGATCGCCCTGGTCGGCTACACCGCGATGGGCGGCGCGATCGGCTCCGGCGGGCTCGGCGACCTGGCCTACCGCTACGGCTACCTCAGCTACAAGTCCGACTACATGCTGGTCACCGTGCTGCTGCTGATCGCGCTGGTGCAGGCGCTGCAGATGGTCGGCGACCGCATCGTGGCGCGTTATAAGCGACGCTGATTTGGTCATTTGCGCCCGGCGGCGCGGGCGGCCTACCTTCGTTGGCCGCCCATGAGAATCAACGCCATGAGATTGCTGCTCGCCGCCATCGCTGCCATCCTGGCCCTGCTCCTGCTGGCCGGCTATGCCGCGCCGAAATCGTGACGCGCTGCAAGCCGTACCTGTCCCAGGTTTGCGTTTGGCCGTATAGACGGCCTATCATTGTGCGCCGCACAAGTGGATATGCCATGAGACTGCTGCTTGCCTCCCTCGCCCTGACCCTGCTGATGCTTGCCGGTTGTTCCGGTTCCGGCAAGCAGGGCGACAACGTGCTCACCGTGGCCGCTACCGCGGTGCCGCACGCGGAAATCCTCAAACAGGTGAAGCCCATCCTGGCGAAGGAAGGCGTGGAGCTTCAGGTCAAGGTGTTCGCCGACTACGTGCAACCGAACACCCAGGTGGCCGAGAAGGCCATCGACCTGAACTACTTCCAGACCAAGCCCTACCTGGACGCGTTCAACCGCGAGCGCGGCACCCGCCTCGTCATCATCACCGGCGTGCACATCGAGCCGTTCGGCGCGTACTCGAAGAAATACAAGAACATCGACCAGCTGCCCGACGGCGCTAGCGTGACGCTGCCGAACGACCCCAGCAACAACAGCCGTGCGCTGTTGCTGCTGGCGAAGCACGGCCTGATCACGCTGAAGGACCCGACCGACCAGATGTCCACGCTGAAGGACATCACCGCGAACCCGAAACACCTGAAGTTCCGCGAGCTGGAGGCGGCGATGCTGCCGCGCACGCTGGACGAGGTGGACCTGTCCCTGATCAACACCAACTACGCCCTGGCCGCCGGCCTGAATCCGACCAGGGATGCGTTGCTGATCGAGGACAAGGACTCGCCGTACGTGAACTACCTGGTCGGCCGCCCCGACAACCAGGACGACCCGCGCGTGCAGAAGCTGGCCAAGGCGCTGACCAGCCCGGCGATCAAGGCGTTCATCGAGCAGAACTACCACGGCGCCGTGCTGCCAGCGTTCTGACGACGCGCTGCGCTCCCTCCCCTGCTTGCAGGGGAGGGCTGGGGAGGGGTTCGCTCTTGATCTGCTCTTCCCCGCCAGCCCGAGCAACCCCCACCCAACCTCCCCCTGCCTGCAGGGGGAGGAGCCAAAGGCTGCCGCTATACAGTCACCCCTGCGTCGCGGGAATCTGGAACACCTGCCGCAGATACGCCACGTAAGCCTCGTCCTCGCACATGTTCTTGCCCGGCGAGTCGCTCAGCTTGGCCACCGGCTGGCCGTTGCAGCGGATCATCTTGATCACGATGTTGAGGGGCGCCGGCCCCATGTCGTTGGTGAGGTTGGTGCCCACGCCGAACGCCAGCTGGCAACGGCCGCGGAAGTGCGCATACAGCTGCATCACCTTGGGGATGTCCAGCCCGTCGCTGAACACCAGCACCTTGCTGCGCGGATCGACCCGGTTCGCGCCGTAGTGCGCCAGCACCTTCTCGCCCCAGGCGAACGGATCGCCGGAGTCGTGGCGGGTGCCGTCGAACAACTTGCAGAAGTACATGTCGAAGTCGCGCAGGAACGCGTCGAGCCCGTAGACGTCCGACAGCGCGATGCCGAGGTCGCCGCGGTATTCCTTCGCCCACGCCTCCAGCGCCGCCACCTGCGAATCGCGCAGGCGCGGACCCAGCGCCTGGTGCGCCTGCAGGTACTCGTGCGCCAGCGTACCCAGCGGCGTCAGCCCCAGCTTGCACGCCAGCCACACGTTGCTGGTGCCGGCCAGTTGCTCGCCCAGGCCATCGCGCAGGGTGGTCACCACCTCCTCCTGCCACACCCGCGAGTAGCGCCGGCGCGTGCCGTAGTCGGCCACCTTGCAGTCGGCATAGCCGGGCGTGTCGCGCAGCATCCCGATCTTCGCCTGCAGCCGCCGGCGCCCCTCGGCAAGGTCGAGGCCGCCACTGGTACGGCGGAAGTACACCTCGTTGACGATCGCCAGCAGCGGCACCTCGAACAGGATCGTGTGCAGCCACGGCCCGCGGATGCGGATCTCGATCTCGCCGTTGCCGGCCTCGGCCGGCGCGATCTCCACGTACTTCTCGTTGAGCTGGAACAGCCCGAGGAAATCGACGAAATCGCTCTTGATGAAGCGCCAGCCGCGCAGGTAGTCCAGTTCGTCCGCCGCGAAACGCAACCGGCACAGCGCCTTCAGCTCGGCACGGATCTCGTCGAGGCACGGCACCAGGTCGATATCCGGAGTGCGGCACTTGAAGCGGTACTCGACCTGGGCGGCGGGATACTGGTGCAGCACCACCTGCATCATCGAGAACTTGTACAGGTCGGTGTCGAGCAGCGAATCGATGATCATCAGTCGCCCAGGCGCGAACGGAAGTGGGCCATTATCCACGTCCGGGCGCGTTCCACGCGAGCTGCGCCGCCGGCTTCGCGCAAAAAGAAACCCCATCAGCCAGGGGAGGACTGATGGGGTTTGTCAGGTGGCATCCAGGGGAGGAAATGCCGACCCCTCAGTGATGCGATGGTCTGCACCACTTCTTGTCGCCGTCACGGCGATACGCGTACTTAGTGTGGCCACCCGGGCGTGAGTTCAACGTGCATGCGGGGACTTGTTCAGCTTTCCGACAGGCTTGCCTGGACGCCCCGCTGCGGGCATCGTCACGTGCCATCTCGCCACCTCCTGCCGGAACCCGCCATGAAGCTGATCGTCCTGTGCCTGATCGCGCTGTGCCTGGCCCGGCCCGCGGCGGCGGCCGAGCTGAGGATCGACCTCGGCCACGGCGTCGCGACCTATCGGACCGGGACCTTGCTCAGGCGAGGCGACGCACGCACGATCGACGTGCCGGCGGATGTCGCGTTCCACCACCCGACGCGCTACCGCGCCGTGCCGCTGGCCGCCCTGCTCGAAGGCATCGCGGCAGGCGACCACCTGCAGTTCGTCGCCGCCGACGGCTTTGCCGCCGAGATACCTGCCGCGCTGCTGTTGAACAAGCTGGGCAGCGAGGCGTGGCTGGCGATCGAGGACCCGGCCCGGCCGTGGCCCGCCTTGCCCGGACACGGCAGCGCCGGGCCGTTCTACGTGGTGTGGACGCGGCCGCAGGCCGCACACGTCGGCCCGGAACAATGGCCGTACCAGCTGGCGAGCATCCGCCGGCTGGCCGGCGTGGCCGAACGCTTCCCAGCGATGCTGCCCGCTCCCTCGCTGCCGCCGGGCAGCGAGGTACGGCACGGCTTCGCCGTATTCCAGCGCACCTGCCTTGCATGCCACACGCTCAACGGCCAGGGCGACGCGAAGCTCGGCCCGGACCTGAACCTACCGTACAACCCCACCGAGTACCTGCGCGCCGACCTGCTGCGCGCGTTCATCCGCGATCCGCAGTCCCTGCGGCAATGGCCGCAGGCGAAGATGCCGGGCTTCGACGCGCAGGCGCTGTCCGAGGCCGACCTCGACGCCGTGCTGGCCTACCTGCGGCACATGGCGGGGCGGAAGCCGGGGCGCTGATGCACGGGTTCAGCTGCGGCCCGTCGGCCCTTCAGTTCCCGTCGGAACAGTTGCCCGCACACCATTGCCGCAACGCCTGTTCGCGCTGCGCCTGCGGCTTCCGCGCCAGCTCGCGCACGCTGGCGTAGAACGCCGGCCAACGGCGCCCGGCATCGCGGAACATCGCGGCGAACGCCGGCGTCCAGCGGTCGTACAGGCCGAACGGCAGCAGCCGCGCGTTGTTGATGGGCCGGGCGACCCAGGCGTCGTAGCGGTGTTCGCCCGGCCAGTCCCGATCGCGCCACTGGGCGTAGCGGACGCGGAATGCCGCTATCTCGCGCTGCTTGCCGGCCTCCATCGACGCTGCGTCCGCGCCGCCGGCGTACAGGGTTTTCAGGCGCGCGCGCAGGTCCAGCACCAGCCGGGTGAAGCCGTCGCCCATCGCCTGCGCCTTGCCGTCGCCCGGCGGCAGGCCGCGCGACTGGCGCCATTCGCGCAGGCCCTCGGTCTGCACGAAGGTCGCAAAGGACTCGTTGAACGCGGTGTCACCCTTCACATAGACCAGCTGGTGCGCCAGCTCGTGGAAGATCGTGCCGTCCAGCTCGTCGTCGTCCCAGCGCAGCATGCTCGACAGGATCGGGTCGGCGAACCAGCCCAGCGTGGAATACGCCGGCACGCCGCCGATCCACACGTCATCGCCGCGCGCCTGCAGACGCGCCGCATCGGCCTTCGCATCGGCTTCCCCGAACCAGCCGCGATAGGCCACGCAGCCGGCAACCGGAAAGCACTGCGGCACCGCCTCCACCGAATAGCGCGGTGCCGCGAACACGTTCCACACCACGTACGGCCGGTCCAGCACCACGTAGCCGGTATAGCTGCGGTTGTCCGGCAAGCCGAGCTGTTGCGAGGCGAACCGGCGCGCCAGTTGCGCACGTTGCAGGCGCGCGGCGAGCTGCGGATCGGTGGCCGGATCGCGCAGCAACGTCCTGACCGCGCGCCGATGGACGATCAGCTCGCCCTGCCCGCGCACGGCCTGTGCGTAGTAGCGCAGGCTGCCGCAGGAGCACAGCAAAAGGCCCATCGCCACGATGACGATGAGCCTCGGGAAGCGGCGGTGCGACGGCCATCGGAACCGGGGCATCCCCCCGCGGTGCCTCATGCCTCAGCGCTGATCATCGCGGTCGCGGTCGTGCCCGCGGTGGTTGTTGCGGTCATCGTCGTGGTCGTCGCGGTCCCGGTAGCCGCCATCGCGGCGGCCCTGCCACTGGCCGGCGTGACCGCGATAATCGCGGTCGCCGTCGCGGTAGCCATCGTGGCGATAGCGCGAGCCGCCGTACCACACGCTGCTGACACCCACGCTGACGCCGGGTGCGTAGCAGCAGCCGTAATAGCCGTTGCCGTAGTAACCGCCGTAATAGTCGTTATCGTAGTATCCCGGCGCCACGACATAGGCGCTTCCGCCGTCGCCATAGTAGGCGTCGCCGACATAGCCGGAGCCGCGCACATAGCTGTAACCCGGGTCGTAATAGCAGCCCGAGAGCGCCGCGGTGGCGGCGATCAGGGCAAGACTGGCCAGCAGGCGTTTCATGATCTGCCTCCCTCTGAGGAGTGACGATGCCACGTTAGGGCGCGCAGCTTGAACGCGTACTGAGTTTGCGGCGCCGGGCCGGGCGGCATTTACCCGCCAGCCATGTCCCGCCGGGCGGGCGATCCGGGAAAGCCGCCCATCAGCCCTTGCGCTTGCCCTGCTCGCCACGCTGGGCTGCCAGCACGCGTCCATCGGTGCCACCGGCTTCCGTCGACAGCGGCGGGTGCAGGTCGGCGCCGCCGGAAACCGGCAGCGGCAGATTCGCGCCCGGCCAGCCCGGCCCCTGCCTGGCACGTTCCTGCTTGGCCTCCAGCAACGCCTGGATCTTCGCTACCGCATCCTCCTGGCTGATGTACTGGAGCGGTGCCTCCTGCGGCACAGGCTCGGGCGCAACCGGCCTCCTCGCCACGATCGCCGGCTTGGCGGCGGGCTTTGCCATGGACTTCTTCGCTGCCTTTGCCGCGGCCGGCTTGCGCACCTGCGGACTGGCGACGGCTTTCCGAGCCGCCGGTTTGCGGACGGCCGCCTTTCTCGCAACGACCTTCTTCGCGGCCGCTTTCCGGCCCGCGACCTTTTTCGCCGCAAGCTTTTTCGCTGCGGTCTTCCTTGGCGCGGTCTTCCTTGGCGCGGCCTTCTTCACCGCCTGCTTCTTCGCCGCAGGCTTCTTCGTCGCCGCCTTCCTTGCCGCGACCTTCTTCGTTGCCGCCTTGCGTGGTGCGGTCTTCCTCGCCGTCTTTTTTGCGGTGGACGCTTTCTTTGCCGCGGACTGCTTCGCGGCCGACTTGCGGGTCATAGCCATGCGCTCATTCTCCTGCGGTGATCGATGCAACCATCCCCAGTATGCGCGCCCCGGCTACGACGGGCATGGCGCAGCGCGGTAACCGTTCATCCGCGGAAGCCGGGATGTGCCAGCGCATCGAGGAAATGCGGCAGCACCCGCGGCTCCGCCAACAGGGTGAATACCACGCCGTACGCCGCGCCCCACAGGTGCGCGCTGTGGTTGACGTTGCCCTGGCCGCGCCGGTCCATGTAGATCGAGTAGCCGGTGTACAGCACCGCGTAGACGATCGCCGGCATCGGGATCACCAGCACGACGATGCGCGACCACGGCGCCAGCAGGATGAAGGCGAACAGCACCGCCGACACCGCGCCCGAGGCACCGAGGCTGCGGTAGTTCGGGTTGCCGCGGTTCTTCAGGTAGGTCGGCAGGATCGAGACCACCAGGCCGCCGATGTAGAACAGCGCGAAGCCGAGCGTGCCCAGCCGCGCGGTGAAGAAGCCTTCCATCACCCGGCCGAAGAAGAACAGCGTGATCATGTTGAACAGCAGGTGCCCGAAATCTGCATGCACCACGCCGTAGGTCACCAGGCGATGGTATTCACGCTGGCGGGCAATCGCCGGCGGCCACAGGATCAGGTCGTTCATCAGGCGGCTGTTGTTGAACGCCATGAACGAGACGATGCAGGTGATGGCGATGATGACCAGGGTGATCGGCATGGGCAGTTCCGCGTCGGGCAGCAAAGGCGGGCATCTTGGCGTCACCGCCGCGGCTTGTCGACTTCCCGGTGCGGCCGCTCATGCCCGCGCGACCGCATGGATATGACGAAAAATCACTGCCGCGGGCGGTGGCAGGCGGCTATCATGCGCCGTTTCATGCGGCCGCCGGCCGCCCGACGGATCCCATGGCCTCGCTTCGCTACCTGCATCTGGACGTCTTTGCCGCCACCCCGGGCGGCGGCAACCACTTGGGCGTGGTGATCGGCGCCGACGGCTGGAGCACCGCGGCGATGCAGCGCTTCGCGCGCTGGACGGCGCTGGTCGAGACCACCTTCCTGCTGCCGCCGGCCGATCCGCGGGCCAGCTACCGCGTGCGCATCTTCACCCCGCACAAGGAGATCCCATTCGCCGGCCACCCCAGCATCGGCAGCGCGCACGCCGCGCTCGAATGCGGCCTGGCCGCGCCGCGCGACGGCCTGCTGTGGCAGGAATGCGGCGCCGGCGTGCTGCCGATCCGCATCGTGGGCAGCGGCGCCGACCGCGAACTGCTGCTGCAGTCGCCGGGCGAGCGCGTACTGGACACCGGCCGCGACGCCCATCCGCTGCTGGCGACCACGCTGGCCGGCATCCAGCTGGGCGCGCTGCCGCCGGCACTGGTCGACGGCGGCCGCCGCTGGTGGCTGGCCGAGGTGGCGGACGAAGCCGGCTTGCGCGCGTGGCAACCCGACCACGCAGCCATCGCCGCGCTGGCGCAGGCCAGCGACAGCATGGGCCTGTGCGCGTTCGCGCGAAGCGGCCACCCCGACTACCAGCTGGTGGTGCGCGCGTTCCCGGCGGGCGTGGGCATCGTCGAGGATCCCGCCTCCGGCGCCGCCAACGGCCTGATCGCCGCCTACATCGCCCACGCCGAACCGCACGGCACGCTGGCCCGCGGCTACAAGGTCAGCCAGGGCCGCGAGATCGGCCACGACGCGCAACTGATCGTGCACATCGACGGCGACGCGATCTGGGTCGGCGGGCGCAGCCACGCGGTGATCGACGGCGCGCTGGACTGGAACCCGCGCGAAGGCTGAGCGCTGCCGCGAAAACGCGGCACCAGCCTAGCCGCGTTCGTCAAGGTGCGCCCGGCGCGCGGCGACCAGCGCCAGCGCGGACCAGTCCATCTCGGCATCGCCGGCCGCCAGGGCCTCCAGCATGGCGTCGCGCAACACTCCGGCGAACGGCAGCGGCACCCGCCCAGCCTCGCCGGCCGCCAGCGCCAGCCCCACGTCCTTGAAACCCAGCGGCAAGGCGAACCCGGCCGGCTTGAAACGCTGCTCGGCGATCAATTTCCCGTAGCCCTGGTAGGCCGGCGCGGCGAACAGGGTGTTCGTCATCACGTCGAGGAACTCCGCGGCACCGACGCCGTAGGCCCGGGTCAAGGCGCTCGCTTCCGCCATGCTCTCGATCGCGCTGGCCAGCATGAAATTGCCCGCGATCTTCACTACGTTGGCGCGCTCCGGCGCCTCGCCCAGCGGCCACAGCCGGCTGCCCATCGCCTCCAGCAAGGAGCGCACCCGCTCGACCGCGGCCGGCTTGCCGGCCACGACGATATTCAACTTCGCCGCGGCCGCCACGTCCGGGCGGCCGAATACCGGCGCGGCGACGTATTCCAGCCCACGCTTCTCGTGCTCCGCGGCCAGCTCCTGCGCCAGCGCCACCGAGATCGTGGCGTGGTTGACGTGCACGGTGCCGCGATCCATCGCATCGAGCAGGCCGCCGTCGAGGAACACCTCGCGCACCGCCTGGTCGTTCGCCAGCATGCTGCACAGCACCTCGCCCTGCGCGGCGCGGTCGGCGCTGCGCGCCACCCTGGCCCCCAGCGAGGCCAGCGGCTCGGTGGCCGCGACGGAACGATTCCACACCGTCAACGTGTGGCCGGCCGCCAGCAGGTTGCTGGCCATCGCGCCGCCCATCGCGCCGAGACCGATGAATCCGACTTTCATGCGGGTGTCCTCGTGCCGAAGCCGGCGCACAGTGAAGCACGCGGGATATTCAATCCGCGCGAAATCCGCCGTGCGCGGGCGGCCTCACACCGCCTGCCCGGCCGCCTGCCCCGAGGCCCACGCCCACTGGAAGTTGTAGCCGCCCAGCCAGCCGGTGACGTCGACCACCTCGCCGATGAAGTACAGCCCCGGCACCAGCTTCGATTGCATCGTGCTGGAGGACAGCCCGTCGGTATCGACGCCGCCCAGGGTGACTTCGGCAGTGCGATAGCCTTCGGTGCCGCTGGCGGTGATCGGCCACGCGTTGAGCCGCGTGCCGATCTGCCCGAGTTCGGCGTCGCGGTACTGGCGCATCGGGCGGCTCTCGAGCCATTGCTCGCACAGGCGCTGCGCCAGCCGTTTCGGCAACACATCGCCGAGCACGGTCTTCAGTTCCGCCAGCGGCCGCGCCGCGCGCTGTTCGACCAGGTGCGCGCCGGCGTCCCGGTCCGGCAGCAGGTCGATGCGCAAGTCATCCCCGGGTTGCCAGTACGAGGAAATCTGCAGGATCGCCGGACCGCTGATGCCGCGGTGGGTGAACAGCAGGCCAGCACGGAAGCCCTGCCTACCCACGCGCGTCTCCACCGTAGGCAGCGCCACGCCGGCGAGGCCCTGGTAATGCTCCTGGTGCTTGCCGCTCAGGGTCAGCGGCACCAGCCCGGCGCGCGTGGGCAGCACGGCGTGGCCGAACTGGCGCGCCAGTTCATAGCCGAAACCACTGGCGCCCATGCTGGGGATCGACAGGCCGCCCGAGGCGACCACCAGCGACTCGGCGTGCACCTCGCCGCGCGCGGTGTGCACGCCGAAGCCTTCCGGCGTCTTGCGCACGCGCTGCACGCCGCAATCCGCCTCCACGGTGACGCCGGCGGCGGCGCATTCGTCCAGCAGCATGCGCACGATCTGCTTCGACGAGTCGTCGCAGAACAGCTGGCCCAGCTCCTTTTCGTGATACGCGATGCGGTGCTTCTCCACCAGCGCGACGAAATCCCACGGCGTGTAGCGCGCCAGCGCGGACTTGGCGAAATGCGGGTTGGCCGACAGGTAGTTCGCCGGCGTGGCGCCCATGTTGGTGAAATTGCAGCGGCCGCCGCCGGACATCAGGATCTTCTTGCCGACCTTGTTGGCATGGTCGACCACCAGCACGCGGCGGCCGCGCTGGCCTGCGGCGATCGCGCACATCAGGCCGGCGGCGCCGGCGCCGATGATCAACACGTCCACTTTCACGAACCGGCATCCTCGCGCCGCCACAGGTCGCGCATTATCGCCCAGCCGCATGGCTTACACTTTGTGCCTGTTTCCCGCGAGCCGCCGCCATGCCTTCCTTTGACGTGATCTCCGAAGTCGACAAGCACGAACTGACCAATGCGATCGACCAGGCCAACCGCGAACTGACCACGCGCTTCGACTTCAAGGGCGTGGACGCGAAGTACGTGCTGGACGACGGCGTGATCACCCAGAGCGCGCCCAGCGAATTCCAGCTGCAGCAGATGCTGGACATCCTGCGCGGCCGGCTGACCGCGCGGAAGATCGACATCCGCGCGCTCGACGTGGGCGAGCCCGAAACCAACCTGGGCGGCTCGCGCCAGAAGATCACCGTGAAGCAGGGCATCGAGCAGCCGGTCGCGAAGAAGCTGGTGGCCGAGCTGAAGGCGGCCAAGCTCAAGGTCGAGGCGCAGATCAACGGCGACAAGCTGCGCGTCAGCGGCAAGAAGCGCGACGACCTGCAGGCGGCGATGGCGGTGCTGCGCAAGTCGGACGTCGAGCTGCCGCTGCAGTTCGACAACTTCCGCGACTGAATTCCCCCATTGCCACTGTAGGAGCGCACCCTGTGCGCGATGCCTTTCTCGCAGCGTGACGAAGAGCATCGCGCACAGGGTGCGCTCCTACACAGGCAGGCTCATGCCTTCGACAGCAGCCGGCCGCCCATCGCCGCGTTGACCGCCACTACCACGATCACCGCCAGCGCATGCGTCAGCAGGTCGGTGGCGGCGGAATCAAACGCGTGGCAGATCTCCAGCAGGCTGGCCGAAGCGGCCGCGCTGGCCAGGCCGATCAGCACCGCGGTGAGCACCGGCCGCAGCGGGCAGGCGCGGCGCAGCAGCACGATCAGCAGCGCGGACAGCGGCACCGAGAAGCCGATGATGAAGAGCAGGCAATCGGCGCTCTGGTGCATGCCGGCGATCTCGGTGCCCGGCGCGATCCACGTGCGCAGGCAGCCCAGGCCGCTGGCGCCGATCCACAGCAAGGCACCGGGCAGCGGCAGCCACGCCCACGCCGCACGCCGCCCCGGCACGCCCAGCGCGAACGCGGCCCACGCGGCGGTAACCGCGGTGACCGCCGCACCGATGCCGGCCCAGGCCAGGTCGGGCGTGGCGGCCCAGCGCCGCAGCATCGGGCCCGCGCCGTAGTGCGCCAGCAACCCGGTCGCGAGCGCCAGCACCAGCAGCAGCCAGCCGGCGGTGCGCAGCCATGGCGGCGGCAGCCGCCGCACCGGCACCAGCCCGGTGCCGAGGCGGCCGATCAGTGCCTCATGGGAGGACGGGTCGGGCATCACGTCAGGGTTCTCCATGGAAACGTTCGCGCAGCGCCTTCAGTGCGCGGTGCAGGTTCACTTTCAGCGCGCCGGCGTTGCGCCCGGTCAGCTCGGCCGCCTCGCTCAACGAGCGCTCGCGCAGGCCCAGCTGTTCCACCGCCTCGCGCTGGCCCGGCGGCAGTTCGGCGATCGCCTCGTGCAGGCGCTGCGCGCGCTGGCCGCTCTCGGCAGCGGCGCTGGCGTCGTCGACATCCGGATGCTGGTCGAGCGCGAAGTCGTCGTGCAGTTCGCGGCTGTCGCGACGGCCGCGGCTGCGCAGCGCGTCGATCACGCGACGGCTGGCGATCGCGGTCAGCCACGCGTCGTACGAACGGGCCGGGTCGTAGGTGTGGCGCACCCGGTGCACGGTGATCAGGGTTTCCTGCACCACGTCGTCCAGGCCATCCGGCGCCACGCCCTGGCGCCGCGCGGTGGCCCGGATCAGCGCCACCGAATCGCCCAGCAGCTTCTCGTAGGCACGCCGGTCGCCGGCCTGCGCAGCCGCCATCCACGCCGCCCGGCGCCGGTCGGGCGATTCGCTGCCGTTCACCATGGCGACATCGGCTGGCACGGGGTCGGGACTCGCCCGCAGGGAAAGTCCACTATCTAGACCCATGCAGGCGGTGGCGGTCAAGGCTTGCGGCATGCGGGCTCCAACGGCGGAATGCCTGTGGGGTATTCGCTGCATCCGGCCCCGGCGTTACTCCGTACCTGCAGGTAACCGCCGTCGACGCGCCGGCGAATAACCAGCAACCTCCCGCGGATGCCTCCCATGCTCGTGTTGATCCTCGCCTACCTCGGCGGCGTACTGACCATCCTCAGCCCGTGCATCCTGCCGGTGCTGCCGTTCGTGTTCGCCCGCTCCGACCGTCCGTTCATGCGCAACGGCCTGCCGATGCTGCTGGGCATGGCGATCACCTTTGCCGTGGTCGCCACGCTGGCCGCATTGGGCGGCGGCTGGGCGGTGCATGCGAACCAGTACGGCCGCTGGGTGGCGATGCTGGTGCTGGCCTTCCTCGGCCTGACCCTGTTGTCGACCCGGTTGGCCGAATGGATCACCCGCCCGTTCGTGGCGCTGGGCAACCGGCTGTCGCAGCGCTCGGCCGGCGGTGGCGATTCGGTCTGGGGCGCGGCCGGCCTCGGCGTGGCCACCGGCCTGCTGTGGGCGCCCTGCGCGGGGCCGATCCTCGGCCTGCTGCTGACCGGCGCGGCACTGAACGGCGCCAGCGTGCAGACCACCCTGCTGCTGCTCACCTACGCCGCCGGCGCGGCCACCTCGCTGGGCCTGGCGCTGCTGATCGGCGGCAAGGTGTTCGCGCTGATGAAGCGCTCGCTCGGCGCCGGCGAGTGGGTGCGCCGCGCGCTCGGCGCACTGGTGCTGTGCGGCGTGGCCGCGATCGCGCTGGGGCTGGATACCGGCCTGCTCACCCGCGTCTCGCTGGCCAGCACCGGCGGCATCGAGCAGAAGCTGATCAACGCCGTGCGCCCGGCCCCGGCGCCGCAACCGGCGCCGAAGGCCGGCGAGCCGCTGCCGGTGGAAGGCACGTTCCCGTCGCTGGCCGGTGCCACGCAATGGCTGAACAGTCCGCCGCTGACCACCGAAGCGCTGCGCGGCAAGGTGGTGCTGGTCGATTTCTGGACCTACTCCTGCATCAACTGCCTCCGCTCGCTGCCCTACGTGCGCGGCTGGGCCGACAAGTACAAGGATCACGGCCTGGTGGTGATCGGCGTGCACGCGCCGGAGTTCGCGTTCGAGAAGGATCCGGCCAACGTCGCCAAGGCGGTGAAGGACCTGGGCGTCGACTACCCGGTCGCGCTGGACAACGACTACGCGATCTGGAAAGGCTTCAACAACGAGTACTGGCCGGCGCACTACTTCATCGACGCGCAGGGACAGATCCGCCATCATCATTTCGGCGAAGGCGAGTACCGGGAAAGCGAGGACGTGATCCGCCGGCTGCTGGCCGAAGCCGGTCAGCAGAACCTGCCCGGCGGCTACGTCAGCGACGACCGTCGCGGCGTCGAAGCGGCCGCGTCGAACGATCCCACCCGTTCGCCGGAAACCTACGTCGGCTACGCCCGTGCGATGAACTTCGTCGGCGGCCGGGTGGCGCACGACGAGGCGCGGGATTATCACGCACCCGCCTCGCTCGCTGCCGACCAGTGGTCGCTCGACGGCCGCTGGACCGTGCACGACGAGAACGCGCAGCTGGCGCAGGCCGGCGGCCGCATCGTCTACCGCTTCCGCGGCCGTGACCTGCACCTGGTGCTGGGCCCCGCCGGCGACGGCAAGCCGATCCGCTACCGCGTCAGCATCGACGGCCAGCCACCCGGCGCCAACCACGGCATGGACACCGACGCCGCCGGCAATGGCGCGGTCACCAGCCAGCGGCTGTACCAGCTGGTGCGCCAGGCCCACGGCAGCGGCGAGCGGCTGTTCGAGATCACCTTCCTCGACCCCGGCGTGCGGGCCTACGCCTTCACGTTCGGCTGAAGCGACACGTAGGAGCCCGCTTGCGGGCGATGCCTCCGTGCTCGCGGAAAAGCATCGCCCGCAAGCGGGCTCCTACACAAAAGAGCATCCACGGAGGCTGCCATGTCCCGCATCGATGAAACCCTCGCGATGGATCGCCGCCGCTTCCTGCGCGCCGCACTCGGCGGCGGTGCATTGCTGGCCGTCGGCGGCGGCCTGCTGCTGCCGCGATTGCATGCGGCGGCGAACACGCCGGTCGGCACGCCGGGCGAGGTGTTGCTGGAAATCTTCGACGACGCCGGCCGCGACCTCGGCGCGCGCAAGGTGGCGAAGCTGGTGCTGAGCGACGCGCAATGGCGGCAGCGGCTGTCGCCGGCGGCGTACGAGGTGATGCGCCACGAAGACACCGAGCGCGCGTTCAGCGGCGAGCACGAGCGGCCTGCCGTGCCCGGCCTGTTCCGCTGCATGGCCTGTGCCACCGCGCTGTACGACGCCGCCACCGAGTTCGACTCCGGCACCGGCTGGCCCAGCTTCTGGCAGCCCATCGCCGCGCGCAACGTGGTCGAGCGCAGCGACCACAGCTACGGCTGGGTGCGCACCGCGATCAGCTGCGCCGGCTGCGACAGCCACCTCGGCCACGTCTTCGACGACGGCCCGCGGCCGACCGGCCTGCGCTACTGCATGAACTCGGTGGCGCTGCGTTTCGTGCCGCGCCGCGCCTGAGCACAAACGGCAGCCTGATCGCGGGAGCGGCTTATCGGCCTTCCTGCAGCCACGGCCACCAGCCGCGCCCCGAGCGCGCGTAGCGGTCGGCTGCCCGCTCGAACGGATTGCGCCCGCTGATCCCGCCGCACAGCAGGTACAGCGGCAGGAACAGCGGGCCCAGCAGCATGTACTGGTAGACATGCGCGCGTTCGTGGTCGGCCAGCGACACCGGCGGTTCGATGTCATGGCCGGCGCGATGCGCATAGGTGAGGCACGGCACGTCCAGGCGCTCGCCGGTGTGCACGATCACGTTGCCCAGGGTCAGCGCCCCGCCGCGCCCCCACGGCCAGCGCCGCACCACCAGCGCCAGCTCGCGCGGCTGCCAGCGCAGCCGCGCGCCGAAAGCCAGGCCGGCCAGACCCAGCAGCAGGCCGAGTAGGCTGTTCGGCAGCGCCCACAGCATGCCCAGCGCGAGCAGGCCACGCCGCGGCCAGCGTGAAGCGGATGAGTCGGGATGTCGCGGCATGTCGGCCCGGCTTGGATTCGGAGGTGGTCGTCGCCATCTTGTCGGCGTTGGCGCCCGGCGCCTGACCGTTATCGGAGTGAGTCTGCCATGAGTACACCACTGGCCATCCCGTGTCCGCATTGCGGCGCGCTGAACCGCGTGCCGGCCGAACGGGTGGACGAGCACCCGAACTGCGGCCGCTGCAAGCAGGCGCTGTTCGAGGGACATCCGGTGGAACTCACCACAGCGAACTTCGACGCGATCGCCGGCCGCGGCGACCTGCCGGTGCTGGTGGATTTCTGGGCACCGTGGTGCGGGCCGTGCGTCGGCTTCGCGCCGGTGTTCGTGCAGGCCGCCGGCAAGTTCGAACCGCGCCTGCGGCTGGCCAAGCTCGATACCGAGGCGCAGCCGCAACTGGCCCAGCGCTTCAACATCCGCAGCATCCCCACCCTGATCCTGTTCAAGCAGGGCCGTGAGATCGCGCGGCAGTCCGGCGCGCTGAACGCGGCGCAGCTGCAGCAGTTCGTCGAGAGCGCGCTGGCGCGCGGCTGATCGGGGCGCCCCCTGCCGTTGGGCATACTCCCGCCGACGCGACGGCAGGTTAGGCTTGGCGCTTTCGCCAGCGAGGAAAAACCGTGCGCAAGTCCCTGCAATCCGTCCTGCTGGCCGCCTTCGTGCTGGCCGGTTCCAACGCCGCCCCAGCCCACGCGGCCGACACTCCCAAACCGGCGGCGGACGCAGCCGGCGGCAACGGCTTCCACCTGCCGCCGCTGCCGGCCGATGCGCATGTGGCGCAATCGGCCGTGGTGGACGGCAAGACGCTCAAGTACACCGCCACAGTGGGCTCGCTGCCGGTGCGCGACGAGAAGGGCACGGTCATCGGCGAGGTGGTGTTCACCGCCTACACCATCGCCGGCAAGGACCGGCCGGTGACGTTCGCGCTGAACGGCGGCCCGGGCGCCTCGTCGGTGTACCTCAACCTCGGCGCGATCGGGCCGAAGAAGGTGAATTTCGGCGTCGAGGGCGACAACCCGTCCGACCCGGCGACCTTGCGCGACAACCCCGGCACCTGGCTGGGTTTCACCGACCTGGTGTTCATCGACCCGGTGGGCACCGGCTTCAGCCGTGCGCTGGTGGACGACAAGGAAGCCACCAAGCAGTTCTACAGCACCGACAGCGACATCAAGTACCTGTCGCGCATCGTCTACGACTGGCTGGTCAAGAACGGCCGCATGACCTCGCGCAAGTACTTGGTCGGCGAGAGCTACGGCGGCTTCCGCGGCCCGCGCATCACCGAGTACCTGCAGACCCGGCTCGGCGTGGCGATGAGCGGCGCGGTGCTGCTGTCGCCCTACCTCGACCCGGCCGCCTTCGAAGACGGCAACGTGTCGCCGCTGCCATGGATGCTCACCCTGCCCTCGATCGCCGCCGCGCACCTAGAGCGCGAGCACAAGCTCAGCGCCGAGGCGATGGCGCCGATCGTCGAATACACCCGCGGCGAATACGCCAGCGACCTGCTGCGCGGCCGCTCCGATCCGCAGGCCACCGACCGCGTGGTGAAGAAGGTCACCGAGCTGACCGGGCTCGATCCGCTGTTCGTGAAGCGCTCCGGCGGCCGCCTCGAAACCCAGGCCTACCTGCGCGAGGTGTACCGCGCCGAGGGCAAGCTGGGCAGCCGCTACGATTCCAACGTCACCGCCTGGGATCCGTTCCCCTACGCGCCGCACCAGCAGACCGGCGACCCGATCCTCAACGGCATCATCGCGCCGACCACCAGCGCGATGGTCGACTTCGTCACCCGCGTGGTGGGCTGGAAATACGATGGCCGCTACAACGCGCTCAGCTACGAGGTGAACAAGCTGTGGCACCAGGACGAGGACGCCAGCAAGGGTTCGGTGTCGCAACTGCGCGAGGCGGTCGCCAACGACCCGGGCCTGCGCGTGCTGATCGCGCATGGCTGGGACGACCTGTCCTGCCCGTTCATGGCCTCGGTGCTGATCGTCGACCAGATGCCGCCGATGGGCGACCCCACCCGCGTGCAGGTGAAGAACTATCCCGGCGGCCACATGTTCTACGCGCGTGCGGACAGCCAGGCGACGCTGACCCGCGATGTGAAGGCGCTGTACGGCGTGAAGTGACTTCTTCGCCTGCATGCTGGGCCGGCATCGCCGGCCCAGCATCGCGGCTCAGCGCGCCGCGGTGCTGGCGCGTACCAGGTATTGCACGCTGAACATCCGTTGCGGATCGGTCCACACGCGCTGCACGGCCAGCCCGGCGCGAGCGGCCAGCGCGGTGAAATCCTCCAGCGAATACTTGCAGCTGTATTCGACCTGTATCGTTTCGTCGGCGCGGAACGGCACGTTCGCGCGGCCCACCTTCACCTGCTGCTCGCGGCGGCTGACGAGATGCGTCTCGATGCGCCCGGCCATCGGGTTGTAGTGCGCGCGATGGGCGAACGCCGACAGCTCGAAGTTGCTGCCGATCTCGCGGTTGAGCCGCGCCAGCATGTTCAGGGTGAACTCGGCGGTGACGCCGGCACGGTCGTTGTAGGCCGCCTCGATCAGCGCCGGATCTTTTTTCAGGTCCGCCCCGATCAGGATGCCGCCGGCGTCGCCCATCTCGTTGCGCATCTTGCGCAGCAGCGCGGCGGCCTCGCGGCTCTCGAAATTGCCGATGGTGGAACCGGGGAAATACAGCACGGTGCGCCGCGGCGCACGCGGCGGGATCGGCAGCCGCAGCGGCCGGCTGAAATCCGCGCACAACGGCTGCAGCGGCAGCCGCGGGAACGCCGTCGCCAGCCGCTCCATGCTTTGCCGCAACGGCTCGGGCGAGATCTCCACCGGCACGTAGGCCACCGGCGCGTGCAGGTGCCCGAGCAGCATCCGGGTCTTGATCGCGTTGCCGCTGCCGTACTCGACCAGCCGCACCCCGCTGCCCAGTTCATCGGCGATCGCGGCCGCGTGCTCGTCCATCAGCGCGATCTCGCAGCGCGTGAGGTAGTACTCCGGCTGTTCGCAGATGCGCTCGAACAGCGCCGAGCCGCGCTCGTCGTAGAACAGCCACGACGGCAGCCGCTTGGGTTTCGCGCCCAGCCCGCGCTGGACGACCTCCAGCAGCTCGCTGCTCGGCGGGCGGCGCTCGTCGTCGCTGATGCCACAGGGTTGCACACTGCTCATCGGTCCTGTCCCAGTCGCAGCCCGGCGAATTGCCAACGGGCCTGGGGTGGAAAGAAATTGCGGTAGCTGGCACGCAGGTGATCGCGCGGAGTGGCGCAGGAACCGCCGCGCAACACCCACTGGCCGCACATGAATTTGCCGTTGTATTCGCCCAGCGCGCCGGGCAGCGGGCGGAAGCCCGGGTAGCCGATGTACGGCGAGGCGGTCCATTCCCACACGTCGCCATACATCTGCTGCAGCCCGGCGCCGGCGCTGGCCGCGCGCGGCTGGAAGCGCTGCGCGTCCTGCAGGTTGCCGTCGATGGCGATGCCCTGCGCCGCCGACTCCCACTCCGCCTCGGTGGGCAGCCGCGCGCCGGCCCAGCGGGCAAAGGCCTCGGCCTCGAAATAGCTGAGGTGGCACACCGGCTCGTGCGGATCGAGCGCGCGCACGCCGGCCAGGGTGAACTCGCTGGCCAGGTCGTCCTGCCAGTAGATCGGGTGCTGCCAGCCCTCGCGCTGCAGCGTGGCCCAGCCGTCGGACAGCCACAGGCCGGGTTCGCGATAGCCGCCCTCGCGCACGAACGCCAGGTATTCGGCGTTGCTCACCGGCCGGTTGGCCAGCGCGTGCGGCTGCAGCAGGACACGGTGGCGCGGGGTCTCGTTGTCGAACGCGAAGCCCTCGCCGCGATGGCCGATCTCGACGATGCCCTCGCGGCCCGCGGCGAAATGCAACGGCACCGGCACGCCCTCGTCCGCGGCGGGAACCGCCGCGCGCCACGCCGGCTGCAGCGGGTTACACCACAGCGCGTGCTTGATGTCGGTCAACAGCAACTCCTGGTGCTGCTGCTCGTGCTGCAGGCCTAGCTCGACCCGCTCGAGCAACTCTGCATCGCCCTCGCGACCGAGCAGTTCGCCCACCGCATCGTCGACGCGGTGCCGGTAGTCGCGCACCTCGTCCAGCGACGGCCGCGACAGCAGGCCGCGCTGCGGCCGCGCATGCATCGGGCCGACCGACTGGTAGTAGGAGTTGAACAGATAATGCCAGGCCGGGTCGCGCGGCCGGTACGCCGGGTCGCGGCCCAGCACGAACTGCTCGAAGAACCAGCTGGTGTGCGCCAGGTGCCACTTGCCGGGGCTGGCGTCAGGCATCGACTGCAGCTGCAGATCCTCGGCGCTGAGGCCGGCGCACAGCGCTAGCGTGCACTGGCGTACCTGGCGGAATCGCGCCGCGATGCCGGCCGGCGCGGACGATTGCCAGGTCGTCACCGGCGCCCTCCCGGCATCCGCATGGCGGCCTCGGTACGGAGCGTTTCGCGATGCGGGCGGTTCAAAAACATGTCCGCCAGCATGCCGCGCCAACCGTTCACTTATTGTGATATGAAGATGGCAGATGCTTTGCAGCGCCGCCCCCGACGGCCGCCGTCGTAGCCGGCATGCAGCTCCCGCGGCCGGTTCACGATACCCGCTCCGCGCCAACCGACGAGGTAACGCTCATGAAAGCGATTCTTCCCGCCCTGCTGTTCGTCCTCGCCGTCGGCAACGTGCACGCGGCCGAGCCAGGCCGCGCCCGTTCGCCGTTGCCGGCAAACGAGTGCATCGACACGACGCAGATCAACGAGTGGTACATCGTCGATGCGCGCACGGCCATCGTGCGCACCGGTCCGAAGCATTACCTGGTGACGCTGCAGAATGACTGCCCGCGACTCGGCACGCCACCGCCCGGGCTGATCTTCCGGCCCAACCCGTCCAACGCCATCGTCAACCGGGGCCGCATCTGCGGCGAGGTGGGTGAAACGGTGCACTCGCGCTACCAGCCGCCGTGCGCGATCGAATCCGTCAGCAGGATCGACAAGGCACGCTTCAAGCAGCTCGGCGAACACGCCACCCGGCACGGCAGCGGCGCCGAGCTGCCGCCGGCCCTGCCGGCGCACTGAGGCACCGGTCGCCGAAACACGAAGAGCCCGGACAAGCCGGGCTCTTCGTCGTGCAATGCAATGATCCGACGCGTTGCTCAGTCGTCGTCATCGTCACCATATTCGCGGACATACCGTGTCTGGTACGGGTCGCCATACACCACGGTGCGGGTTTCGACCACGCGGCGACGCACGACCGGGGCATCCTCGTAGATCACCGTGCGCGGCGGGCCGTACACCACCGGTGCCTCGTAATACACCGGCGCCGGGCGCAACGCGTCGCTGACCAGGCCGGCCACGGCACCGGTGACGATGGCGCCGGCGATCCAGCGGCCGCCGCTCCAGTAACCACCGTGGCGGTAATAACCGCCGTCGTAATCGTGGTAACCGCCGTGCCACCCGCCGCCATGCCAACCACGATCACCATGATCGTGCGCCGACGCGCTCAACGGCATGGCCACTACCGCCGCGACTGCCAGGCCGATGGCTGCGAGCTTGCCCGCTTTACCGATGCTCTTGGTCATGATCGTTCTCCGGTTGTACGGGGTGGATGCTCGTCCGATCACGCTTAATATGCACTGAAGGGTTCATTTTTTAATGTGCGCCGTATCCCAGGGGTTGATCCCCGTCACAGCCTGGCGTCGGCGCAGCAGCCAGCAGCCGTGGATATCGGCGCGGCGGGCGAAGTCGAACGGGATGCTGGGCGCGCTCCAGTCCTCGATCTCGAAGTGCGGTTCCAGCGCCTCGCGGTCCAGCTTGAAGCGGCGGAAATTGTTGGAGAACACGATCACGCCGTCGCGGGTGAGCCGCCCGCGGCAGGCGTCGAGCAGCGCCACATGGTCGCGCTGCACGTCGAAATCCTCGGCGCGCTTGGAGTTGGAGAAGGTGGGCGGGTCGACGAAGATCAGGCCGTAGTGGCCACGGTCGCGCTGCAGGAATTCCAGCGCGTCGAACTGCATCAGCCGGTGGCGCGCGCCGCTGAAGCCGTTCAGCGCGAGGTTGCGCGAGGCCCATTCGAGATAGGTCGCCGACAGGTCCACGCTGGTGGTTTCCAGCGCACCGCCGGCCGCCGCGTACGCGCTGGCGGTAGCGGTATAGGCGAACAGGTTGAGGAAGCAGCGCCCCCGGGCCAGCTCGCGCAGCTTGGCGCGCACCAGCCGGTGGTCGAGGAACAGGCCGGTATCCAGATAGTCGGTGAGGTTGACCAGGAACTTCAGGCCGCCTTCCTCCACCTCGATGAACTCGCCGCGCTGGTCGAGCTGGCCGTACTTGGAACCGCCCTTGCCGCGCTCGCGGGTCTTCAGCGCGATGCGCTCGCGCGGCACGCCGAGCACCTCGCCGGCGACGCGGGCGATCTCGCGCAGGCGCAGCCGCGCGACGTCGGCGGGGATGTCGGCCGGGGCGCGGTATTCCTGGATGTGCAGGTGATCATCGCCGTTCGTATCGCCATAGACGTCGATCGCCGCGGCGTACTCGGGCAGGTCCTGGTCGTAGGCGCGCCAGCAGTGGATGCCTTCGCGGGCGAGCCGCTTGCGCAAGTGTCTGGCGTTCTTTTCCAGCCGGTTCTTCAGCATCTGCGCGCCGGCGGACAGCGGCTTCGGCTCGCGCGGCTTCTCATCGCGCGGCTTCAGGTCGAACGTCAGCAGCACGGTTTCCAGCGCGCCGTTGTACAGCGCGTAGCGCTTGTCCGCGTGCAGTTGCATCGCGCGGCCCAGTTCCACGTCGCCGGCCAGCACCGCGGCGCGCCAGCCGCTGAAACGGCTGCGCAAGGTGTCGCCCAGCACGCGGTACAGCTTCGGCATCTCGGCCCGGTCGCCCAGGCGCTCGCCGTACGGCGGATTGGTGATGACCAGGCCGTAGTCGACGCCGGGTGGCGGCGCGGCATGCGCCACGTCCTGCCGGTCCAGGGTGAAGAAGCCGGCCACGCCGGCTTCCTGCGCATTGCGCTTGGCCGTCTGCACCATGCGCGGGTCGGCGTCGCTGCCGAAGAAGCACGGACGCAGCGCACGCAGGCCGGTCTCGGCACGCTGCTTCGCCTCGTCCAGCAGACCGCGCCACAACGCGATGTCGTGTTGTTGCCAGCCGAGGAAGCCGAAATACTCGCGGCGCAGGCCGGGCGCCACGTCGGCCGCCATCAGCGCGCCCTCGATCAGCAGCGTGCCGGAACCGCACATCGGGTCGAGCAACGCGCCACCGGCGGCGTAGACCTCCGGCCAGCGCGCGCGCAGCAGCATCGCGGCGGCGAGGTTTTCCTTCAGCGGCGCCTCGCCCTGCTCCTCGCGCCAGCCACGCCGGTGCAGCGGCGAGCCGGCCAGGTCCAGCGACAAGGTGGCGCGGTCGCGGCGTATGCGCACGTTGATGCGGATGTCCGGCTCGTCGGTGTCGATGCCGGGACGCGAACCGTCGCGCTGGCGGAACTGGTCGACCACGGCATCTTTCACCCGCAGGCCGATGAACTGGCTGTGGGTGAGCTTGCTCATCGCGGTGCCCGCATCCACCGCGAAGGTGGCGTGCGCGGCCAGGTGTTCGCTCCAGTCGATCGCTTGCACGCCGCGGTACAGCGCATCGTCGTCGGCCGCGTCGAACTCGGCCAGCGGCAGCAGGATGCGGCTGGCCAGGCGCGACCACAGGCAGGCCCTGTACGCGGTTTCCAGCGTGCCGGCGAAGTGCGCGCCGGCCAGCGCCTCGCGCACGTCGCCGGCGCCGAGCGCGACCAGTTCGTCGCGCAGCAGATATTCCATGCCCTTCGGGCAGGTGGCGAAGAACGCGCCTGATGGGAGCCGATTCATGCGGCCATCGCCAGCCAGTCCAACTGCAGCCGGAACTGCGCGGCGACCGTATCCATGCTGGCGCCCAGCCGATGGTCGTCGTCCAGCACCAGCAGCGGCAGCCGGCGCCGGGCGGCGAACGCATGCACGCCGGGCAGCGGGCAGACCTCGTCGCGCCAGCCGTGGATCAGCAGCGTGGGCACACCCGGGCGCAGGTCGAACTTGCGCGCGTAGCCGGGGATCTCGCTCGGCGTGGCCAGCAACAGCAAACCGGCCACCGGCACGTCCAGCGAGACCAGGCCGGAGACGAACGCGCCCATGCTGGAGCCGACCAGCAGCGGCGGCGCCTCCAGCGCCTCGATGGTGGCGCGCAGGCGGGCGATCCGCGGCGCCACCGACGCGGCGTGGCCGCGCGCGTCGTCGGCGCGGTAGTCCGGCCGCTGCGTGCGCCAGCCCAGCGACTCGGCCAGCGCGGCCAGCGCGCTGACCTTGGTGGCGTCCGGGCCGGAATCCGAGCCGTGCGAAAGAATGATCTGGCCGCGCATGGCGGTCTCCATGAAAGCTGCAGGAGGCAAGGCGTGCATGGTAACAGGCGGCGTTTCCGCCCCCGCCTGCCGCATGCGAGACTTGGCCGATGCCCCTGACCCTCCGCGATCAACCGCTGCCCTACGTCGACCTGCTGCCGGAGCGCCCAGCCGCGGCGGTCGAGCTGGTGGTGATCCACTGCACCGAACTGCCCGACCTGGCGACGGCGCGCGAATACGGCGAGCGCGTGTTGCACGCCAGCGGTACCGGCAACAGCGGCCACTACTACGTCGACCGCGACGGCGCGGTGTACCGCTACGTGCCCGGCACCCGCGTGGCGAACCACGTGCGCGGGCACAACCCGAATTCGATCGGCATCGAGCTGGTCAACCTCGGGCGCTATCCGCACTGGTGGGATTCGCATCACCAGCAGATGGACGAGCCTTACGGCGAAGCCCAGATCGCCGCACTGGGCGCCCTGCTGGCGCGGTTGCGCGTGGAATTCCCGCACCTGCGGCAGATCGCCGGGCACGAGGACCTGGACACCGCGCTGATGCCGGCCAGCGACGACCCCGCGCTGCAGATCCGCCGCAAGCTCGACCCCGGCCCGCGGTTTCCATGGGATGCCATCGTCCCGGCCTGCGGCCTGCAGCGGCTGCGCTAGACTGCCTCGCCCCTTTCGAGCCGCCGCCATGCCGCAGTTCGATGTCCAGCCGCTGCTGCAATCGACCACCGTCGCGGTGCACGACGTGGGCTGCCGCGGCGCCTGCCGCCATCGCAGCGCCGAGGAATGCGCCACCGCCACCCAACTGGTGTTCCCCTACCGCGGCCTGTACCTGCGCCACGTCGGCAGCACGCAGTCGGTGGCCGACGCCAACCACGTGCTGTTCTTCAACGCCGGCGAGGGCTACCAGGTCAGCCATCCGGTGGCCGGCGGCGACGCCAGCCTGTCGCTGGCGGTGTCGCCGGCGCTGCTGCGCGAGCTGGCGCCGGCCGCGTTGCTGCAGCGGCACGACGAACCCGCATTCCGCCACCAGGCGCTGCGCATCGACGAGCGCGCGCAGGTGCTGGTGGCGCTGCTGCGCCACAGCCTGCGCAGCGGCGGCATCGAGCCGCTGGAAGCGGAGAGCCTGGTGCTGACCCTGGTGTGCCGCAGCCTCGGCCCGCGCACCGCCCACGCGCCCGGCGCGACCCGCGCACGGCAGCGGCTGGTGGACCGCGCGAAGCTGCGGCTGGCCGGCGACCTCACCCGGCGCTGGACGCTGGCGGAGATCGCGGCGGAGGTTGGCGGTTCGCCGGTCTACCTCACCCAGGCCTTCCAGCAGGTCGAGGGCATGCCGCTGTACCGCTACCACCTGCGCCTGCGGCTGGCGCGCGCACTGGACCTGATCGCCGGCTGCGAGGACGTCGCCGCGCTGGCGCTGGACCTGGGCTTCTCCAGCCACAGCCATTTCAGCGCCGCGTTCCGCCAGGCCTACGGCCGCACGCCCAGCGCATTCCGCCAGACCGCGCTGGCCAAGACGTCGTGAATCGCTAAAGATCCTGACAGCCGCCGATGGCCGCCGGTGGTCTCCTGTGCCTGCCCGATCGCGGGCATCCACCGGAGATCCACCATGAACGAGAAAACCTGCGCCGCCTGCGACTACCCGCTCGACGGCAACGCCATCCAGGTCACCATCGGCGGCCGCACCATCGAAGTCTGCTGCGAGGAATGCGCGCAGAAGCTGCGCGAGGCGGAAGCGCAGTCGTGAGCGGCCACTCGCCATCATCCATGGCACGGCTGGTGGCGCCGGGCATCGACCGGCGCCGCTTCCTCGCCCTGTCCGCGGGCGTGCTCGCCGGCCTGGGCGCGGGCGGCCTCGCCGGTTGCGCGTCGTCGCCGCCAGCCGGACGCGTGGCGATGGACGCGGCACGCTTCCACGCCGCGCGCCGCTACACCTGTACCGCATTCGGTCGCATCGCCCACGTCGAGCGCGGCAACGGGCCGGCGGCGCTGTTCCTGCACGGTTTCCCGCTCAACGGTTTCCAGTGGCGCGGCGCGCTCGACCGGCTGGCACCGTACCGGCGCTGCATCGCGCCCGATTTCCTCGGCATGGGCTACACCGAGGTTGCCGGCGGGCAATCCTGCGCGCCCGACGCGCAGGTCGCCATGCTCGTCGCCCTGCTCGACGCCCTGCAGGTCGAGCGCGCCGACGTGGTCGCCAACGACAGCGGCGGCGCCGTGGCGCAATTACTGCTCGCGCACCATCCCGGGCGCGTGCGCAGCCTGCTGCTGACCAACTGCGACACCGAGGAAGACAGCCCGCCGCCGGCGCTCCTGCCGGTGATCGCGCTGGCGAAGCAAGAGCGCTTCGTCGACGAATGGCTGGGCACGTGGCGCCGCGACCATGCCCTGGCGCGTTCGGCCGCAGGCATCGGCGGCATGTGCTACGCCGACCCCGCGCATCCCACCGACGAGGCCATCGAAACCTACTTCGCGCCGCTGCTGGCATCCCGGCGCAGCCGCAGCTCCGCGCATGCCTACGCCATCGCGCTGGAACGGAACGCTCTCGCCGGCATCGGCCACGCACTCGCGCGGTCCCGCGTGCCGGTGCGCATCGTGTGGGGCAGCGCCGACACGATCTTTTCCCCCGGCAACCCCGGTTTCCTCGACCGCGCCTTCGGCCGCTCGCTGGGCGTGCGCCGGCTCCAGGGCAGCAAGCTGTTCTGGCCCGAGGAGCGCCCCGACGTGATCGCCGAGGAAGCGCGGCGGCTGTGGGCCGCGACGGAACGCCCAGCGTGACCGGCACTCCGCTCGGCCGCTTCGCCCATACGGCGGGGCGCCGATATCCGGGCACGGGGCCGCCGCTATACTGGCGAACCCCTGCAAGGACACGCCATGAGCGAAGACCACGTTGCCGAACTTGTCGAGCTGCTGCGACTGGAGCGGCTGGAGGACAACCTGTTCCGCGGCCAGAGCCGCGACATCGGTACCCGTTTCGTGTTCGGCGGCCAGGTGCTGGGGCAGGCGCTGGCGGCGGCGCAGCAGACGGTCGATCCGTCGCGCGAGGCGCATTCGCTGCACGCCTACTTCCTGCGCGCCGGCGACATCGAAGCGCCGATCGTCTACAACGTGGAACGCACCCGCGATGGCGGCACGTTCTCCTCGCGCCGGGTGGTGGCGATCCAGCACGGCCAGCCGATCCTGAACGGCTCGATCTCGTTCCAGGCGCCCGAGCCGGGCGTGGAACACCAGACCAGCATGCCCGAGGTGCCTGCGCCGGAAGACATCGAGCCGCTGCACCCGCTGCCCGCCGGGGAACTGGCGCGGCTGCCGGTGAAGCTGCAGCGCTGGCTCGGCATCGACGGCCCGTTCGAGTTCCGCCAGGTGTGGCCGCGCGACGAGCTGCACCCGGTCAAGCGGCCGCCGATCCAGCACATCTGGTTCAAGCTGACCTCGCCGATCGACGATTCGGCGATCCTGCACCGCGCGCTGCTGGCCTACGCCTCGGATTTCCACCTGATCGGCACCGCCACCCTGCCCCACGGCATCTCCTATATGACCCACAACGTGCAGATGGCCAGCCTCGACCACGCGCTGTGGTTCCACCGCCCGTTCCGGGTCGACGAATGGCTGCTGTACTCGTTCGACAGCCCCACGGCGCAGGGCGGCCGCGGGCTGGCGCGCGGGCAGATCTTCAGCCGCGACGGCCGGCTGGTGGCCTCCACCGCGCAGGAAGGGCTGATCCGTGTGCGCGGCGACTGAGTAGACTGTCCACCATGCGCCAGATCTATACCTCGCCCCGCCCGGAAAACATCGACACCGTGGTCGCCCTGATGGCCGAGCACGGCATCGCGGCCACCGTGGAAAACCGCTCCAACTACAACCGGCCAAGCTACCAGCGCTTCAGCTATGCGCAGCGGCAGGACGACCGCAGCCGCTGGGCGCAGGTGTGGATCACCCGTGCCGACGACTACGCCCGGGCCCGCGCGCTGCTGCGCGAGATCGGCATCGAGCCGACGATCCGCTACGGCGAGGAACTGGCCGCCGAGCGCAATCCCACCCCGGCCGACCGGCGCGCCGGCACGGTGGCGCGCGTGCGCCGGATCGTGCTGCTGGCCGTGCTGGCCGCGTTCGCCATGCTGATGCTGCGCTTCCTGCGGGTGATCTGAACCGGGATGCGGCGCCGCCATGGGCGGCATAGAATCGGGGAATGCGCCGCTCCGACCAAGTCCGCCTGTTCCAGACCCTGCCCCATGCGTGCGGCTACTACGCCGACCGCACGGCGCAGAACCTGGTGCTGGACCCGGCCGCGCCGAACCTCGACAAGCTGTACGGCCCGGCGCTGGAACGCGGTTTCCGCCGTGCCGGCGGCCACCTGTATTTTCCGAACTGCCCGCAGTGCCATGCCTGCACGCCGTGCCGCATCGACGTGGCGAACTTCCAGCCGGACCGCGCGCAGCGGCGCTGCCTGAAACGCAACGCCGATCTCGTCCTTAGCGAATCGATTCCCGGCTACAACCGCGAACGCCACGCGCTGTACGAGCGCTACCTGCAGAGCCGCCACGCCGGCGGCGGCATGGACGACGCCGAGGCCAGCGACTTCCGCCGCTTCCTCACCGCGCCGTGGAGCCCCACCCTGTTCCTGGAACTGCGCCGGGGCGAACGCCTGCTCGCGGTAGCGGTCACCGACGTCTGCCTCAACGGCGTCTCGGCCGTCTACACGTTCTACGACCCCGACGAAACCGCACGCGGGCTCGGCACCTGCGCGATCCTGCAGCAGGTGGAACTGGCCCGCCGCCGCGGCCTGCCGTGGCTGTACCTGGGCTTCTGGATCGACGGCCACCCGAAGATGGACTACAAGCGCCGCTTCAGGCCGCTGCAGATACGCACAGGCGATGGCTGGCAAACCATGCCGTAGGAGCCCGCTAGCTGTGATCTCTCAGTAGGTTGTTCATCCGGGGTGACCCCGGAAGACTGGAGGTGCGACCCACCCACCCCTCC
>NZ_JBYTCN010000011.1:0-124786 GCF_058790335.1 Rhodanobacter sp. FW101-FHT13A11
CGTTGTCTTCGTCATGTCGTTCTCCTTGCGTGGATTGAATCACACGGCAAGGGATACGTTTCTCGCGGGCAAGGTCAGGCGCTTCACGGCCAGCACCGTACAACCACCTAATTTTATACTTCTGATCCGCTCGGAAAGGCGGCTGCTTGCAATCGCCTAGCTTCTGGTGGCTCTACGCAATGGATGGCCACTTTATGCTTCCAACGAGATCATAAAGTGGCCAAAGTGGCCACTTTATGGTTTCCCGCACAAGTCGCACTCTCGGACAAATGTGTGGTGGGCCCACCAGGACTCGAACCTGGAACCAAAGGATTATGAGTCCTCTGCTCTAACCATTGAGCTATAGGCCCGCGCAAGGGCGGAAGTTTACCGTAGCGCGCCAGTCGTGCACGAAGACGACATGCCGCAAGTCGTGTGGTGACGTGATGGCTCGGGGCGTAGGCTGGTCATCCCCCCTAGGTCGGAGCATGCGCATGAACACCGAGGCGATCGCGAAACGGTTGGTCGAGTTGTGCCGTGAAGGCAAATACGAGGACGCGCAGCGTGAGCTGTATGCGGAGGATGCGGTGAGCATCGAGCCGGATGGCCTGCCGCCGGGCGCGCTGGGCAACGTGCGCGGGCTGGCGGCGATCTACGAGAAGGGGCGGCAGTTCAGCGCGATGATCGAGGCGGTGCACGGTGGCAGCGTGAGCGAGCCGGTGGTCGCGGAGAACTGGTTCAGCATCGCGCTGGCGATGGACGTGACGATGAAGGGCCGGGGCCGGACGAACATGAGCGAGATCTGCGTGTATCGCGTGCACGGCGGCAAGATCGTGCGCGAGCAGTTCTTCTACGACGTCGGCTGAGTGCGTACCCATGAAAACGAAGAAGCCCCGCATCGGCGGGGCTTCTTCGATGTTGCGATGACGCAGCAGTGATCAATCGACGTCGAGGAACGAACGCAGCTGTTCCGAACGGCTCGGGTGGCGCAGCTTGCGCAGTGCCTTGGCCTCGATCTGGCGGATGCGCTCGCGGGTGACGTCGAACTGCTTGCCGACTTCTTCCAGCGTGTGGTCGGTGTTCATGTCGATGCCGAAGCGCATGCGCAGCACCTTCGCTTCGCGCGGGGTGAGTCCGGCGAGCACGTCGCGCACGGTTTCCATCAGGCCGGTTTCGGTGGCCGAGTCGATCGGCGAGCTGGCGTTGCCGTCCTCGATGAAGTCGCCCAGGTGGGAATCCTCGTCGTCGCCGATCGGGGTTTCCATCGAGATCGGTTCCTTGGCGATCTTCAGTACCTTGCGGATCTTGTCCTCGGGCATGTCCATCTCCTTGGCCAGCTCCTCCGGCGTGGCCTCGCGGCCGAACTGCTGCAGCATCTGGCGGGAAATGCGGTTCAACTTGTTGATCGTCTCGATCATGTGCACCGGGATGCGGATGGTCCTGGCTTGATCGGCGATGCTGCGGGTGATCGCCTGGCGGATCCACCAGGTGGCGTAGGTCGAGAACTTGTAGCCGCGGCGGTATTCGAACTTGTCCACCGCTTTCATCAGGCCGATGTTTCCTTCCTGGATCAGGTCGAGGAACTGCAGGCCGCGGTTGGTGTACTTCTTGGCGATCGAGATCACCAGGCGCAGGTTCGCCTCGACCATTTCCTTCTTGGCGCGGCGGGCCTTCGCCTCGCCGCTGGCCATGGCGCGGTTGATGTCCTTGATGTCGGTGAGCGGCAGGAACAGCTTGCGCTCGATTGCGGCGAGCTTTTCCTGCTCGGCGTCGATCGCCGCGCGGTGGACCTTGATGTTCGGCGACCATTTCTGGCGCTTGCGGCTGAGCTCGGCCACCCACTCGAGGTTGCCCTCGTTGCTGGGGAACGCCTTGATGAACTCGGCCTTCGGCATCTTCACCTGCTTGACGAAGATGTCCATCAGCACGCGCTCGTGGTGGCGGATGTCGTTGACCACCTCGCGCAGCTTGCGCACGAAGCCGTCGATCAGCGCGCTGGGCAGCTTGAGTTTCAGGAACTCCTCGGCCATCAGGTCGCGCAGCTTGACGATCTTCCTGTCGGTGATGCTGGCGGCTTTAGGCGCGGCCTTCTGGAACTTGGCGTAATGCTCGCGCAGCAGCTCCATGCGGCGCTTGACCTCTTCCGGGTCGGGACCGCTGGGGCCGGCTTCTTCCTCGTCCTCGGTGGCGGTGTCGTCGTCGTCGGTGTCGTCGTCGTCGTCACCGACCTCGGGCTCGGGCGCCAGCAGGGCGGCGGCTTCCTTCTCCTTGCGGGCGAGGTCGGCGGCTTCCTCCAGGTCCAGGAAGCCGGCCAGGATCTCGCTGAGGCGGCGCTTGCCGTCCAGGTGCTGGTCGTATTCCTCCAGCAGCAGCTCGATGGTCAGCGGGAAGCTGGCCAGCGCGGTCTGCACCTGGCCCAAGCCTTCCTCGATGCGCTTGGCGATGGCGATCTCGCCCTCGCGGGTGAGCAGCTCGACCGTGCCCATCTCGCGCATGTACATGCGCACCGGGTCGGTGGTGCGGCCCACTTCGGAATCCACCGCGGAGAGCAGCGCCACGGCTTCTTCGGCGGCGGCTTCGTCGTCGGTGCTGCTGCCGGCCTTGTCGGCCAGCGGGTCGGTGTCCGGCGCGGCGTCGTGCACTTCGATGCCGACGCCCTTGAGCACCGCCATGATGTCTTCGATCTGCTCCGGGTCGACGATGTCGTCGGGCAGGTGGTCGTTGATCTCGGCGTAGGTCAGGTAGCCCTGCTCCAGGCCCTTGGAGATGAGCGCCTTGATTTCAGACTGTTGCTCGTGGGGAGCTTTGCTATTCATTCACCGACCGCCGCAGGGTTCAAGAACCGGACATTATAGCGATGTGCTGCTTTTTTGACCAGTTTTCAAGTGGAAAAAGGTCGTGGGAGGACACGCAAAAATCGCGCCAGATCGCGGTGTTGCCATGTCTCGCCGGCCTCGGCTTGGCGAAACACGCCACCCGCCGTTCAGCCGGTGTCGAGCCAGAAGGTCACCGGGCCGTCGTTCACCAGTTGGACCACCATATGGGCGCCGAAGCGCCCGGTTTCCACCCCGGGGTACGCGGCGCGGGCCAGCTCCAGCAGCCGTTCGAACCAGCGCCGGCCATGTTCGGGTGGTGCCGCGCTGGTGAAGCTGGGGCGCATGCCGGAACGGGTGTCGGCGGCCAGGGTGAACTGGCTGACCAGCAGCAGGCCGCCGCCGGTGTCGGCGAGCGAGCGGTTCATCTTGCCGTGGTCGTCGGCGAACACGCGGTAGCCGAGCAGGCGTTCCAGCATGCGTTTCGCCTGTGCCTCGCCGTCGTCGGGCTGCACCGCCACCAGGGCCAGCAGGCCGGGGCCGATCGCGCCGACCGTTTCGCCGCCGACGCCGACGCTGGCGGACAGGACACGCTGGATCAGGGCAATCATCTGTTCGGGATTCGGGATTCGGGATACGGGATTCGGGATTCGGGATTCGGGATACGGGATACGGGATTCGCAAGAGCATAAGCGATGGACGGCTGGCGGCGCGCGGCCCGCTACACTGGCGCCCCTATGCGCATCGACATGTACCTCATCTACCTGCTGCTGCGCCTGCTGGCGCTGCTGCCGCTGCGCGTGCTGCACGGCCTGGGCGCCGCCCTGGGCCGGCTGTTGCTGTGGCGTGGCGGCCGCACGGTGCACAACAGCGCGGCGAACCTGGCGATCGCGCGCCCGCAGCTGGACGGCGCGGCGCGGGCGGCGCTGCTGCGCGAGGTGCTGGCCGAAAGCGGCAAGTCGGCCAGCGAGATCGTCAAGGTCTGGGGCGCGGGCGCCGGGCGCGCGCTGGCGCTGGTGCGCGAGGTGCGCGGCGAGGCATTGCTGGACGCGGCGCTGGCCGCGGGCAAGGGCGTGATCATCGCCGCGCCGCACCTGGGCTGCTGGGAGCTGCTGAACTACTGGCTGTGCCGCAAGACGCCGATGGCGATCCTGTACCGGCCGCCGCGCATCGCCGCGATCGAGGGCCTGCTGCGCAAGGTGCGCGGCGCGCTGGCGCCGGAGCAGGTACGCGCCGACGGCGCCGGCGTGCGCACGCTGTACAAGCGGCTGGCCGCGGGCGGTACGGTCGGCATCCTGCCGGACCAGAAGCCGCGCGCGGGCGAGGGCCAGGTCGCGCCGTTCTTCGGCCGCGACGCGCTGACCATGGTGCTGCTGCCGCGGCTGGCCGCGCGTACCGGGGCGACCGTGCTGTACGCGTTCGCCGAACGGCTGCCGCGCGGCGCCGGCTACCGCATCCACCTGCTGCCGGCGCCGGGCGGGCTGGCCGACGCCGACCTGGGCGTGGCCTGCGGCGCGCTCAACCGGGGCGTGCAGGAATGCGTGGAGCTGGCTTTCACGCAGTACCAGTGGCAGTACAAGCGCTACTCGGCGGATGGCCTGGTTAGCCCGTACGACCGCCCGAACGGGTAGGAGCGCACCCTGTGCGCGAATGCTCTTGGTTGTAATCAACCCTCAAAAGCATTCGCGCACAAGGTGCGCTCCTACAGCTTCGTAGGGCGGACATTGTCCGCCGCCCTCGGCCGTGGCGCATCGTCGAAGAGCCGGCGGACAGTGTCCGCCCTGCGAAGCCAAGGCAAGGGCATCGCGCACGACCGAAGGAAGTCCCTTGTGGACGGGGCGCGCTACCGCTGGCCCTTCTCCAGCCGGCGCAGGAACACGCCCATTTCCTTCTCGGCCTGCTTGTCGCCGCGCCGGGCGGCGGCGGCGATGCCGCTGCGCCAGGCGTCGGCGGCGGCGATTTCGTCGCCGTGGGCCAGGCAGGCCTTGCCGAGCAGCTTCCATGCCGCCGAATAGGTCGGATCGAAGCCGAGCGCGCGGCGCAGTTCGTCGACCGCGGCGCCGGCGTCGCCTTCGGCTAGCAGCGCGCTGCCCAGCGAGAAGCGCAGCAGCGCGCCGTCGCGCGGGCCGCCGCATTGCTGGCGCAGGCTGGCGATCAGGTTCGCGCTCATGGCTGGGTGCGGTAGCGCCAATCGTCGGTCGGGTAGACCCGGGTCGGCTGCGCGGGTTCGGGCGGGGTGTGGCCGCTGCGCAGGTCGGCCAGCGAGACGGCGGGCCAGGCCACCAGCCAGGAGGAGCGGAACGGCTGCGCCAGCAGGGCGTAGCGCAGGTCGTTCGCGTCCGGCCTGTGCACGTGCAGCACGATCACGCCGTCCGGGTGGGCGCGGGCGAAATCCTGGATGGCCTGGTCACCGAACAGTTCGCTGATCGGCCGGGTCAGCCGCCCCTCGAAATGGAACTGGCCTTCGTAGTTGCCGGTGTAGGCGAGCGGGTGGCCGGCCTGTTCGGCGGCGCCGAGCAGGTGGGCGATCGGGCGCAGGTCGAAACGTGGCCACAGGGTCAGCGTGAACAGCGCGTTGAGCGCGAGCACGCCGACCAGCCCGGCCACCGCCAGCCGGCGCAGCTCGCCGCGGCCGCGCAGCAGCAGCAGGCCGCCGAGCAACAGGAACACCACGCTGAAGTAGCGGCTGTACGGCGCCGCCGAGTCGACCCACTCGCCGTGCAGGCGGTTGCTCGCCACCAGCAGCGGCAGCATGAACAGCGCCACGGCGAACGCGATGCCGCCCACGCCCAGCGGCCAGGTGCCGAGCCAGCCGTTGTCGGCCAGGTGCGGCCGGCGCTCGCGCAGCACGGCGATCGCGCCGGCCATCAGCAGCGCGGCGCCGGCGAGTTCCGGCAGCGGGTAGTACAGCTGCTTGCCGCTGATCAGCGAAAACACCACAAAGGTGGGCAGCAGCCAGCACAGCGCAAAACGCAGGCCCGGTTCCAGCGGCCGGCGCAGGCCGGCCACGGCCACCCAGATCCGCGGCCAGCCGCTGAACGGGAACAGCATCAGCGGCAGCCACAGCAGGTAGAACCAGAACGGCTCGGCGTGGTTCTGCAGGTCCTTGCCCGCGGCCAGCTTGTCGACCACGCGGCCGGCGGTCTGGGTGAAGAACAGCCGTTGCCGGTACGCCTCGCCGCCGGAGAAGCCGGCCGGCAGCGCCCATGCCAGCAGCATCGCGCCGCCGAGCAGCAGCGCCAGCGCGCCGCGGCCGTACCAGCCCGCGCGATGGCGGTCGGCCCAGTCGTTCCACAGCGGGCCAAGCAGCCATGGAAACGCCACGTGCAACAGCATCACCGGTCCCTTGGTCAGCAGTCCCAGGCCCACGCACACGCCGAACAGCAGCCAGCGCGGCTCGGCCCGCTGCGTCTTCGGGGTCAGGCACAGCAGGGCGGCGAGCGCCCACGCGGCCAGCAGCACGTCGTACATGATCTGCAGGCCGAACAGGAACGCGTAGCCGAACGCCAGCAACATCCACGGCGTCGCCTTGGCCATCCACGGCCGGTTCGGGAACAGCCGCCGCGCCAGCAGCGAGGCCAGCACCAGCTGCGCGCCGCCCACCAGCACCTCGAGCACGCGCGGCCACGCGTCGCTGACGCCGAACGCGAACCAGCCGGCATGGATCAGCCAGAACAGCAGCGGCGCCTTCTCGCTGTACGGCTGGCCGTTGATGTGCGGCACCAGCCAGTGGCCCTGGTTCCACATCTCCCAGGCCACCGCCAGGGTGCGGGTGGAATACAGCGGCATCGGCCCGTGCGAGAAGATCGCCAGCAACGCCACGGCGGCCCACAGCGGCAGCCAGGGCCAGACGGCGCGCAGTTGTTCGGAACGGCTGTAGGAGGGGCTCAATGACACGGGCAGGCTCTTGGCGGGCTGGAGACGGATTCTAGACTGCGCGAGGCGGCGGCAAGGCAACCGGGCCCGGGCGCCCGGCTCAGGCCGGGCCCCAGTAGCCGATGCGCCGGCGGATCTTCAGCTTGCGCCACAGGTTCAGCGGCTTGCGCCGGCGGTTGCGCGCGCCGGCGGCAACGAAGCTGTCGATCGCGTCCAGCACGCGTTCGCTGGAGCGGCCGTCGCGGTAGGGGTGGATCGCGTCGGCGTACCCGCGGATCGCCTGCAGCAGTTCCGGTGGACGCGCCAGCGCGCGCTCGATCGCGCTCTCGAACTGCGCCGGGTCGTCGATGTCGATCAGCTGCGGGCCGGGCCGGCGGTTCCTGAACGTCACCACCGGCTTGCCGGTGAGCAGGAACTCGTTGAGCGCCGAGGAGGTGTCCGAGCACATCATGTCCACCTGCGGGAACAGCTCCAGGATGTTGTCGTTCCCGGCGAAGCTGAGGTACTCGTTCTGCAGCGCCTTGAACTTCGCGGTGGTGTCGGGGTTCATCTTCGGGTGGAAAGTGACGATCCAGCGCCAGCGGCCGTCGCGCGACAGCCGCTTCACTTCCTCGTACAGCGTCTCCGCCGCGCTCCACGAGGGCGAGAAGGTGGAGTGGTACAGGATCACCGGCGGCCGGCGCACCGGCGGCAGCGGGCCGGTGATCTCCTTCATGAAGGGGTCGAGCTTGGGGAAGCCGGTCTCGATGACGCTGAAGTGGCCCACCTTGTCGGCGATCGCCTGGAACTGCGCGGTGTCGCGCGGGCCGGTGGTGCAGTACAGGTCGAAGAAGCCGCGCACGTAGATGTGCCGCGGCTTGCCGGCGTCGAAGCCATGGAAGGTCTCGACCTTCACGCCGGGAAAGAAATGCGGCACCGCGTTGGACGAGGTGATCACCGCGAGCGGCCGCCACGCGCGCACCTCGGCCACCGTCAGCAGGCGCTCGCCGGCGACCAGGTCTTCCGCGCCGGGGCCGTCGAAGAACCAGGCGGCCTCGTCGCCGCGGGCGCGGATCGCCTCCTGCAGCGGGCGCAGGATGGCCAGCGCATAGCGCTCGGAACCGTAGAGGAGGTAGTGCTTTTTGGAAGACATCGCGGGATTTGGAATCGTGAAGTGTGCTTGACACAGTTTATGGCCAGCCCTGACACCCTCTCCTCAATCCTCTCCCGGTGGGAGAGGAGGCGAAGGTGCCGTGCGGTTTCGTTGCCTCGTGCATTGCGGTGGACTTGTGTTCAGCGATCTATGTGATGTTTGTTCAATAAATCGGTCGCATCCGCGACCGATTTGGGGTTGTTGACCATCTCGTAGTAGCGCATGCGCTTGTACAGCGCGTAGCTGGCCGCGGTCTGCGCGATCAGGAAGCCGCGCCAGCCGTCCAGGAAGGCCAGCCGGAACAGGTAGTCCTTGACGAAGGCCAGCAGGTAGACGAACGGCGCCTGCCACATCCGCACCGGCTTGCCCTTGTCCAGCCAGTCGCGGCATTTCAGCTCGGCGTAGCGCAGCACCTTCAGCTGCTTGTGCGGCAGGGTCGGGTTGTTGGCATGGTCGAACGGGGCGCGCAGGGTCGGCGCGGCGCCCTCGAAACGCAGCGATTCGTGCACCCGCGCGTCGCTCCAGCGCGCGCGGCCGCGGTGGTACAGCCGCGCCAGCTTCTCGCCCACCGACGGGCGGTACCAGCGCATCGGCCGCCCCATGTAGATCGTGCGGCGGCGCAGATACGCCGCCGGCGCGGCGCCGGCCATCAGTGCCGGCAGGCGCTGCTGCAGTTCCGCGGCGAGTTCCGGGCTGAGGTATTCGTCGGCGTCCAGCACCAGGATCCAGTCGTGCGTGCACTGCGTGGTGGCGAAGTTGCGCTGCGCGCCGAAGCCCAGCCAATCCTGGTGCACCACGCGCGCGCCGCGCGCCTGCGCGATCGCCACGGTATCGTCGTCGCTGCCGGAGTCGACCACCAGCTTCTCGGCCGCGAACGGCACGCTGTCCAGGCAGCGCGCGATGCTCCCGGCCTCGTTGCGGGTGATGACGGCAAGGGTCAGCGGCAGGGTGGGCATGCGCGGATTCTAGCCGAAGCCCGTGCCGGCTCCGGCCGCGCCGGGCGGGACGGATTTCCCGTTCAGCCGGGCCGGTCGCATCCTCGCGGGGAAATTCATGACAATATTTGTCAACTTGCGACCGGCCGGGCCTCGCTGCCTGTTCTCCCATCCATCATCGGCATGCCATGAAACGAACCCTCGTCACCGGTGGTGCCGGATTCCTCGGATCGCACCTGTGTGATCGCCTGCTTCGCGACGGCCACGACGTGCTGTGCGTGGACAACTTCTTCACCGGCAGCAAGCGCAACGTGGCGCATCTGCTCACGCATCCGTACTTCGAGCTGATGCGGCACGACGTGACCTTCCCGCTGTACGTGGAGGTGGAGCGCATCTTCAACCTGGCCTGCCCGGCCTCGCCGGTGCACTACCAGCACGACCCGGTGCAGACCACCAAGACCAGCGTGCACGGCGCGATCAACATGCTGGGCCTGGCCAAGCGGGTGAAGGCGCGCATCCTGCAGGCCTCCACCAGCGAGGTGTACGGCGACCCGGAGGTGCACCCGCAGGTCGAGGGCTACTGGGGCAGGGTGAACCCGATCGGCATCCGCAGCTGCTACGACGAGGGCAAGCGCTGCGCCGAGACGCTGTTCTTCGACTACTACCGCCAGCACGCGCTGGACATCAAGGTGGTACGCATCTTCAATACCTACGGCCCGCGCATGCATCCGAACGACGGCCGGGTGGTGAGCAACTTCATCATGCAGGCGCTGCGCGGCGAGGACATCACCATCTACGGCGACGGCAGCCAGACCCGCAGCTTCTGCTACGTCGACGACCTGATCGAGGTGATCGTGCGCATGATGGAATCCGAACGCGGCTTCACCGGCCCGGTGAACATCGGCAACCCGGTCGAGCACACCATGCTGGAACTGGCCGAGAAAGTGATCGCCCTGGCCGGCGGCCGCTCGAAGCTGGTGTACAGGCCGCTGCCGTCGGACGACCCGCGCCAGCGCCAGCCGGACATCGGCGTGGCCCGCGACCGGCTCGGCTGGCAGCCGACGGTGGCGCTGGAGGACGGCTTGAAGGAAACCATCGGCTACTTCCGCCGGCTGCTGCAGGACGGTGCGGCGGCATGACCGGCTTTGCGGTCGTCATCACCAGCTACAACTACCGCGAGTTCGTCGGCCTGGCGATCGACGACGCGCTGGCGCAGACCCGCGCACCGATGCAGGTCATCGTGGTGGACGACGGCTCCACCGACGGCACCCCGGCCCACCTGCGCGAACGCTACGGCGCCGACCCGCGGGTGACCTTGCTGTGCGGAGACAACGGCGGCCAGCTCAGCGCGTTCCAGCGCGGCATGGCCCAGGTGCGGGCCGACGTGGTCTGCTTCCTCGACGCCGACGACCGCTGGGAGCCGGATTATCTCGCGCAGCTCGGCGCGCTCTACGACGCGCGCCGCGACATCGACTTCGTGTTCTCCGACATGCAGCTGTTCGGCGACGAGCAGCGCTGGATGGGCTGGGGCGGACGCTCGCAGGACCTCGGCTTCACCGTGATCAGCACCTACATGCTGATGCACTGGTACGGCGCGCCGACCTCGGCGTTGTCGATGCGTGCCTCGTGGGCGCGCCGCACGCTGGAACTGCCCGCGCATCTCATCGGCACCTGGCGGCTGTCCGCCGACAACTGCCTGGTGTTCGGCGCCAGCGTGCTGGGCGCGCACAAGTACTACCTGCGCACCGGCGCCGTGCGTTACCGCATCCACGGCAAGAACGGCTGGTGGGGCAGGCAGACGCCGGCCAGCCGCTACCTCAACCGGTTCCATTCGCGCTGCCTGATCGAGACCTACGCCCAAAGCATCGGCCTGGACGAGCGCTGCGTGGAAAGCGCCAAATTCGAGTTCCGCACCAAGCCGGACCCGACCTGGAAGGAGGCGAAGCGCTACGCGAAACTGGCGCGGCTGCGCCGTGGCTCGTGGTTGGCCAACCAGGAACGCGCGCTGGCGATCCTGTGGTCGGCGCTGTGGCGCCGCCGCCGCGCGCCCGACGAGTCATGAGGCCGGACGGGATCGCCGCGATGCGCATCAGCGTTGCCGTCATCACCTACAACTGGCCCGAGGCGCTGGCGCTGGTGTTGCGCGCGCTCGCGGCACAGACCGAGCTGCCCCACGAGGTGATTGTCACCGACGACGGCTCGCAACCGGCCACGCGCGAACTGCTCGAGCGCATGGCGCGGGACTATCCGCTGCGCCTGGTGCACCTGTGGCAGCCGGACGACGGCGCGCGCATGAGCCGCGCGCGCAACCGCGCGATCGCCGCCGCGCAGGGCGACTACGTGATCCTGCTCGACGGCGACATGGTGGCCGAGCCGCACTTCGTCGCCGACCATCGCGCGTTCGCGCGCCGCGGCTGTTTCGTGCAGGGCTCGCGCGTGCTCACCGACGCCGCGCTGACCCGACGCATGCTGGAACGGGAGGTGGCGATGCCGGGCTTCTTCAGCCGCGGCATCGAGCGCCGCCGGCACACCCTGCGCCTGCCGCTGCTGGCGCGCTGGTATGCCCGGCCCGGCACCAAGCGGCGCGGCATCAAGAGCTGCAACATGGCGTTCTGGCGCGACGACCTGCTGCGCGTGAACGGCTTCAACGAGACGATGACCGGCTGGGGCCGCGAGGACACCGAGCTGGCGCTGCGCGCGTTCCATGCCGGCCTGCTGCGGCGCGAGCTGCGTTTCAGCGGGCTGGCCACGCACCTCTACCATCGCACCCGCAAGCACGTGGTCGGCAACCCGAACGACCGCATCGTGGACGACACCCGCGCACGCGGCCTGGTGCGCTGCGAATTCGGCGTCGACCGGCACCTGGCCGAGTTTGCCGTGCCGCCGGTCGACCTGCGCGAGCTCGTGCGCGGGCGCGACGCCGGTCAGAGCAGCTGACGCAGGACCGCGTCCAGCCGCGCGGCGAAGGCCGCCTCGTTCGCGGTGAACCACGCCCGCGCCTGCTCGCCCAGCGCCACGCGCTCCTGCGCGGGCATCGCCAGCAGGCGTTCGACCTCGGCCTCCAGCGCCGCGTCGTCGAACTGGTGCCGGGCGGCCAGGTTGAATGTGCCGGTGGCGCGGGTCTTTACCAAGGCGCCGCGCATCGCGGTGACCAGTTCGTTCATCGGCGGCGCGTCGCAGGTGATCACCACCGCCTTGCAGCTCATCGCCTCGGCGATGTAATGGCCCCAGCCCTCGGTTTCCGACAGGCACAGGTGGAACAGGTGCGCGTTCTGCAGTCGCCGGACCTCGTCCACGCTGTCGAGGTAGCCGATCCGGTGTTCGAGGTTGGCGGGAACGGGGTCGGTCAGGCGGGTCGCGGTGCGCGGCGACTGCAACACCAGCAGTTTCGGCCATTCCGGGTGCCGCCGCCACAGCGCCAGCAGCCGTTGCGTGCCCTTCATCCGGCTGGCGCCGGCCAAGTGCAGGAAGGTCGGCTGCCGCGGGATTTCCGGCTGCAGGCAGTCGGTGCTGCGGAAGCCGATGTGCAGGGCGCGGCAGCCGCGCGCGGTGAACAGCTCGACGGCGTAGCGGGTCTTGCACAGGATCGCATCGTAGCGGCCCAGGTGGCGCTGGCTGCGCGGTGACAGCCATTCCGGGTTCGGCACCAGCAGGTTCAGCCGGGCCAGCCCGAACCAGTCCGGGCGCACGTGTTCCAGCGCGATGTTCGCGTCGTACAGCGCGAGCCGGCGGTCGGCATGGCGCAGCCGCCGCCACCACAGGCGCAGGCGCATCCGCCACGCCTGCCAGCGGCCGTCGTGCCGGCGCGGCCCCAGCCGGGTCACCTCGACCTGGTGGCCGAGCGCGCGCAGCGCGTCGGACAGCAGCCGGATGTCGTGGCTGAGACCGCGCTGGTTGTCCCATGCGAGCAGATTGATACGAGCCATGGCGGGTCGGGGTCAGTGGGGCGGGGCGTTGCGCAGCTGACGGCCGATGCTGACGGCCAGACCCAGTACGAGGAACAGGTAGAGCGACTGCGGCATGGCCCGGTACAGCACGTTGTCGCTGAACGCGCACAGGACATACATGCCGACCACGATCAGCCCCGCCGCCGCATCGGCGGCGACCGGCTCCTGCGGATGGCCGAGCCGGCGGCCGAAGAAGACCAGCGGCACGGCGAACAGCAGCAGCAGCACGAGCAGGGCGGGCATGCCACCAGCCACCATCGACTCGAGGTACTCGCTGTGCGGGTGCACGTAGCCGGCGATCGACGCGCTGGCCTTGCCGGCCGCGACCTGTTCGCGCGCGTACACGCCGAACTGGTCCAGGCCGATGCCGGCCAGCGGATGCTCGCGGAAGGCCTGCCAGGCGACGCGCCACATCTCCAGTCGCTCGCCGATCGCGCCGCTGGTGGCGCTGGCGGCGCCATCGCCGTAGCTGGCGACTTCGGCCGGAACATTGGCCAGCCGGTCGACCATCTCCCGGTGCAGCGTGGCGGTGACCGTGAGCATGCCGGCCACGGTCACCGCGAACAGCACGAGCGCGCGGCGCCAGTGGCGCGAATGCGCGCAGTACCACGCCACCAGGCTGAGGTAGACCGGGGCGAAGGCCAGCAACGGCCCGCGGCTCTGGGTCAGCACCGCGCCGTACAGGCCCACCACCACCGCGGCGATGTGCAGCCAGCGCAGCCGGCGCGGGGTGGTCGGGCGCAGCGCCTGCAGCGTCGAAAGCAGCACCATGATCAGCAGGAACATCGCGAACTCGACCGCGGCCCAGTCGCCGCCATTCAGCCCGAAGGGCCGGTCGACGCCCTGCACGTAACGCTGGTGGATGGCGGCCGCGCCGAGTATCAGGGCGGTCAGGCTGATCCCGACGTCGATCACGCTCCGCCTGAGCGGCAGGCTGAACACGGCGGCGATCGCCAGGAACAGCAGGGTCTGCGCCGGCAGGTCGATCGCGGGCCAGTCGAGCCGATGCCCGAGGAAGTTGCCGAGGTCATACACCAGGCGCAATGCGCAGACGGCGGCCACCGGCCACGCCAGGCGATAGGCGCGGCGGGATTCCGGGCGCGTGGCCAGCAGCACGAGGCCGGCGACGAACAGCAGCGCCATCGGCACGGCCTTGTGGCGGCTCGAGACGGCGAAACAAAGCGGCATCACCGCCAGCAGCGATGATGCCGTCCAGACTTGCCATGAAACCGGATGTGCGCGCACGTGATGAACCTGTCGAACCAACACCTACTCCCTGTCCGCTCATGCTAACGGCGCGGCGCCACCGACGCGGCCTGCATGGCACATCCCTGTACCGCGGAGGTTCATCCGGGTTGTGTATGGCCGCCGTGAACGATACATCTTACTGCCCCTGCGGGCCGCGGTCTCAGGGCTGATCGTCGGCATCCTGCTCCGCGCTCGCGCCGGGCACGCAGCCGGGTAGCACCGCGTCGGTCCGGAACAGCCACCATTCGCGGCGGTTGGCATGGCCGACGTAGGTGGCGCGGCGGCGATCCACGCAATCGCCCATCGCCTCGTCGAGGCTGAAGATCCAGCGCTGCGCCGGATCGGCCCGCAGCCAGGCCACCGCGTCGGCGTACTGCTGCGGCCACGGCTTCAGGAAGCCGAACTCGGCGACCGGGCCCTGCGCCATCAGCAAGTTCTGCTCCTTCCAGGCGAGCAGGCCGATGGTCGTGTCCGGGCCGGCGATGGCGCGCGCCCGCACCATCACGTCGCGCGCCGAACGGTCGCCGTTGAGCATCGGGTAACCCCACAGGCCGTACACGCTCCACAGCACGCCGGCGAACAACAGCCAGCCCAGCGGCGCGCGGCGCACCCGGGTGAACGCGACAACGACGAGGCCGGCCACGCCGATGGCCAGCAGCATCCACCAGATGCGCGGGTCGAGGCTCTCGCCCAGCTTCACCGCCCAGGCCGGATGGCGATGGACCGCCCAGGCCGCGGCCACGGCCAGGCCGCCGGCCAGCAGCGCGGTCAGCGCGAACACCGCGAGGCGCACGCCGCGCCGGCGCAGCAGGCCGGGCAGCAGCGGCGCCAGCGCCAGCACGGTCATCGGCAGCGCCGGCAGGATGTAGACGTCGCGCTTGCCCGGGCTGAACGAGAAGAACAGCAATACCAGCACGATCCAGCCCAGCGGCAGCAGGAAGCGCGCGTCGCGCCGCTGCAGCCGGCGCCACCATGCCGGCAGCGCCCACGGCAGCAGCAGCGACAGCGGCAGCCAGTCGGCGACGATGATGCCGAGGAAGTAGAACGGCGAATGGAGGTGCCCGGGCGGCGTGGCGTAGCGGTGCACGGTCTGCCCGAACAGGATGTTCTGCACGTACTCGGCGTGCTGCGGGTCGCCGTCGGCATGCGCCACCAGCAGCATCGGCAGCAGCCAGCCCAGGATCGGCACGAAGAACAGCGCCAGGGCGCCGGCCCAGCGCCAGCCGCCGGTGGGCAGCGCCAGCTGGCGCCAGCGGCCGCGGCGCGCCACGAGATAGGGGATCAGCATCAGCAGCGCCAGCACGCCGACGCCCTTGGTCGCCACGCCCACCCCGGCGAAGAAGCAGCCGGCGGCGAACCAGCGCCACGACGGCCCCAGCAGCAGGTGGCGCAGCAGGCCGTAGTTGGCCAGGGTGATCCAGCCCAGCAGCAGCGGGTCGATCTGTGCATTGCGCATCTGGTAGGTGAAGTGGATGGTGACCAGCAGCGTGGCCGTCGCCAGCAGCGCGCTGCGGTGGTTCCACAGCCGGCGCGCCAGGTCGTAGACCAGCGCCAGCGTGCCCAGCGCGGCGAGCAGCGAGGGCAGCAGGAAGGCGATGCGCCAGCTGCCGGTGAGGAAATGGCTGAGCGCCTGCAGCCACATGAACACCGGCGGCTTGTCCGGGTACAGCTCGTGGCCGCGATGCGGGAACAGCCACTGGCCGTGCTCGACCATCCATTGCGCCACCAGCGCGAAGCGCGGCTCGTCGGACGGCCACGGGTCGCGCAGGCCCAGCCCCAGGCCGAGCAGCAGCAGCGCGAACACGCCGAACAGCAGCAGCTCCGAGCGGGCGCTGCGCAGCCACAGCGGACGCGCTTGGGACAGGGGGAGGCAGGGCTTCACGGTCGGCGTTCCGGCGGCGGCGATCAGGGGTGCCGGCATCATATCCCGGCAGGTGGATGGCATTCGCGCCGGCGCGGCGGCCCGCCGCGAGCGGCCGGGGATTGCCTCAGTCCCGCTTCTGCAACACCGCGTAGTACATGCCGTCGAGGTCGCCGTCGCCGGGCAGGATCTGCCAGCCGACGGCGGCGGACTGCCCGGCCGGCAGGGTGAACGCCACAGCCTGCGCATCGGCCTGCGTGGCCAGCAATTCGCCCACGATCGCCTCGTTCTCCGCACGCAGCACCGAGCAGGTGATGTAGACCAGCCGCCCGCCCGGCGCCAGCAGCGGCCACAGCGCGGCCAGGATGCGGCGCTGCTGCGTCTGCATCGCGGCGATGTCGCTTTCGCGCCGGTGCAGGCGCACGTCCGGCCGGCGGCGCAGTACGCCGCTGGCCGAGCAGGGCGCGTCGATCAGGATGCGATCGAACGGCCGGCCGCTCCACCAGCCCTTCGGCGCGCCGGCGTCGCCGGCCACCACTTTCGCGTCCAGACGCAGGCGCATCAGGTTCTGGCGGATGCGTTCGACGCGCGCGGCGTCGAACTCCAGCGCGGTCAGCTCGATGTCGGCGCGTTCGAGCAGGTGGCAGGCCTTGCCGCCGGGCGCGGCGCAGGCGTCCAGCACGCGCAGGCCGTCGCGCAGCTCGGCGAGGTCGGCGGCCACTTGGGCGGCACCGTCCTGCACCGCGAACAGGCCATCGTCGAAGCCGGGCATGCGGGTGACGTCGGTGCTGTGCGGCAGCACCAGCGCGTCGCCCAGCCACGGATGCGCGGTTGCCGTATAGCCGGCGGCCTGCAGTTGTGCGATCAGGGCTTCGCGCTCGCCGCGCTGGCGGTTGACCCGCAGCATCAGCGGCGGCTCGCGATTGTCGGCGGCCATCACCGCTTCGGCCTGCTGCGGCCAGTCGCGCTGCAGTGCGGCGGCCAGCCACGCTGGGTGCGCGTGGCGGGTCTGCGGTCTGGCGTCGAGCTTCGCGAGCAGGCTTTCGCGCTCGCGCTGCCAGCGCCGCAGTACGGCGTTGACCAGGCCGGCCAGCTGCGGCCGCTTGAGCGCACGCACCGCTTCGACCGTGGCGGCCACCGCGGCGTAGTCCTGCAGTTGGAGGATCTCCAACTGCACCAGGCCGAGCACCAGCAGCGCGTGTACCGCCGGGTCCTTGGGCCGCAGGGATTTTTCCAGCAGGCCGTCGACCGCGGGATCGAAGCGCAGCCACCAGCGCGCGCCTTCGCTGAGCAGGGCCATCAGCAGGGCACGGTCGCGCGGGTCGGCCAGTCGCGGCGCGGAACGCTCCATCACGTCACGCAGCGAGGCGCCGCGCAGGGCCACCTCGGCGAGCCCCTTGGCGGCCAAGGCGCGGGTATCGGTCTTCATCGGCGCTGACGCAATTCAGGACGGGCGTTGAGGTAGTCCATCGCACCGATGCGCTTGCCGCCGGCACGCTGTACCGCGGTGATGCGCAAGACGCCCTGGCTGCAGGCGATGTCGATGCCTTCGCGGCCGGTCGCCAGCACGCTGCCGGGAGCGGCGGAGTGATTGCCTTCGAGTGCGTGCGCCGCCCAGATCCGCAGCGTCTCGCCGGCGATCTCGCCCTCGGCCACCGGCCACGGGTCGAACGCACGTACCTGGCGTTCCAGTTCGGGCGCGCAGCGGCTGAAGTCGAGCTTCGCCTCGGCCTTGTCCAGCTTGTGCGCATAGGTCACGCCGTCGTCCGGTTGCGGCGTGGCGGCCAGCACCTCGCCGGCCAGCGTGCGACGCAGGCCTTCGGCCAGCACGTCCGCGCCCAGCGTGGCGAGGCGGTCGTGCAGCGAGCCGCCGGTGTCGCCGCCGCCGATCGGGGTGCGCCGTTCGAGCAGCACCGGGCCGGTATCCAGGCCGGCTTCCATCCGCATCAGGTCGACCCCGCTCTCGGCGTCGCCGGCGAGGATCGCGCGCTGGATCGGCGCGGCCCCGCGCCAGCGCGGCAGCAGGCTGGCGTGCACGTTCCAGCAGCCCAGGCGCGGGATCGCCAGCACCTTGCGCGGCAGGATCAGGCCGTAGGCCACCACCACCAGCAGGTCGGGGCGATAGCCGGCGAGCCGCTGCTGCACCTCGGCGGGCTTCAGCGATTCGGGCTGTTCCAGCGCAAGGCCGGCGGCCAGCGCGGCCTGCTTGACCGGACTGGGGGCGAGCTTGCGGCCGCGACCGGCGGGACGGTCGGGCTGGGTATAGACGGCCACCACCTCGGCGCCGCTGGCGCGGCAGGCCTCAAGGCAGGGCACGGAGAATTCCGGGGTGCCGGCGAAGACCAGCCGCAGGGGCTGTGGGTTCAAGCGCTGGCCGCCTGCTTGCGGTGCTTCTCCAGCCGCTTCAGCAGCAGGCTGCGTTTCAGCGGCGAGAGGTAGTCGACGAACACCTTGCCTTCCAGGTGGTCCATCTCGTGCTGGATGCACACCGCCAGCGGGCCCTCGGCCTCGACGACGACCTCCTTGCCGTCCGCGTCCCGCGCCTTCACCTTCACCCTCAGCGCGCGGGTGACGTCGGCGTACAGGCCGGGAAACGACAGGCAGCCTTCCTGGTAGACCTGCGAGCCGTCCTTTTCGAGGATCTGCGCGTTGACCAGCGCCAGCGGCTGGTTGCGCCCTTCGCTCATGTCGGCCACCAGCACGCGCTGGTGCACGTTGACCTGGGTGGCGGCGAGGCCGACGCCGTTGGCGGCGTACATGGTCTCGACCATGTCGGCGACGAACTGCTTCAGCTTCGCGTCGAACACGGTCACCGGTTCGGCGCGGGTGCGCAGCCGGGGGTCGGGGAATTCGAGAATGGACAGGATGGACATGGAAATCACCTCGGCGCCGAAAATGCGGGCGATTTGGTAAAAAGCCACCCTCGGAGCCATCTAGAATGTGCCTCATTGTACGTCGGCAAGCGTCCGAGTACAGACGATTTTTGCCAACCCGCGCCAGTTGCGCACGTTAACCATTCGGTTACACTCGACCGAGTTCTGGGAAGGGGGGATTCCCGCCAATGATCCGAAAAACTATCGTGTTGCTCGCCGGCATGCTGGTCACCGTGGCCGTGTATGCGGCGGGTGCGCAACTGCGAGCCGATCATCCCGACAGCTACACCGTGCGTCGTGGCGACACCCTCTGGGACATCTCCGCCAAGTTCCTGTCCAAGCCGTGGCTTTGGCCGGAAATCTGGCAGGCCAATCCGCAGGTGCGCAACCCGCACCTGATCTACCCCGGCGACGTGCTCAACCTGTCCTTCATCAACGGTCCGCGCCTGGGCCTGCAGCCGAGCGTGCATCGCGAGGGCGAGGCGGTGCCGGCGATCCCGCTGTCCGAGTTGAGGATGTTCCTCAAGGACATGCGGGTAATGGACTCGAAGGCGGTCAGTTCCGCGCCGTACGTGGTCGGCCTGGAGGAGTCCCGCTTGCGCGGCGCCGTCGGCCAGAACATCTATGTGCGCGGCCTGCAGGGCGAGCCGGGCCAGCGCTGGGCGATCGTGCGGCCGAGCCATGTGTTCCGCGGCTTCGACCAGAACGATGCGGCCCATGCCGATCTGGTCGCACATGACCTGGACAGCAACGCGGCGATGGTCCGCGCGCCGTGGCGCGAGGATTCCCGCAACGACGGCCACTACGGCAAGGGCGACGACCTCGGCGTCGAGGTCAGCGTGATCGGCACCGCCGAGACGCTGCGCACCGGCGATCCGGCCACGCTGCTGCTGCTCGGCGCCACCCAGGAGATCCGCAGCGGCGACCGCATCATGCCGGTCGACGACGCGCCGTACGACGCCTACTACTACCCGCACCCGCCGAAGTCGGTGCCGGCCAATGCCAAGGTGATCGGCTTCGCCGACGCGATGGACGCGGCCGGGTCGCGCCAGGTGGTGCTGCTGTCGGTCGGCGCGAAGGACGGCGTCGACAACGGCCAGACCTTCGCGATGTTCCAGCCCGGCGAGACGGTCCACGACGACGTGGCCAGCAACAGCTGGAACCGCGGCGTCGGCGAGACGGTGAAGCTGCCGGACGAGTACATCGGCCACGTGATGGTGTTCCGCACCTTCGACCGGGTCAGCTACGGCCTGGTGATGGACGGCCTGCGGCCGGTGCACGTCGGTTCCCGCCTGGTCATGCCGGAATAGGCGTCCGCGACCGACGTTGCGGCATCTGCCTACAGGACGGCGCGGCTTCCACCGCGCCGTTTCCTTTGCGGCCCGCTCCGTAAACTGCCGCCATGACCATGGACGATCCCGATGAACTGCGCGCCTGGCTGATCGCCCTGCGCACGCCCGGCCTCGGCCCGGGCGGGCTGCGCGAGCGGCTGGACGCGGCCGGCAGCGACATCCGCGCGGCGCTGGTGCAGCTGCGCCGCCATGCCGCGCGGCTGGGCGAGCCGGCGCAGGCCTGGCTGGCGCGACCCGACGAGGCGCGCCTGGCCGCCGACCTGGCCTGGCTGGCCGAGCCGGGACACCGGCTGCTGCGTTGCACGGAGGCGGATTTTCCGCCGCAGCTGGAACACATCCCGCAGCCGCCGGCCGTGCTGTTCGTGGCCGGCGACGCCAGCCTGCTGTTGCATCCCCAGGTGGCGATCGTGGGCGCGCGCGGCGCCAGCGCGGCGGGGTTGGCGCATGCGCGGACGTTCGCCCGTGTGCTCGCCGCGACCGGCTTCGCGATCACCAGCGGCATGGCCGACGGCATCGACGGCGCCGCCCACGTGGCGGCGCTGGACGCCGAGGCGCCGACCCTGGCCGTGGTCGGTACCGGCCCGGACCAGGTGTACCCGCGCAAGCACCAGGCACTGGCCCGGCGGATCGCCGCGCACGGCGCGCTGGTCAGCGAATTCCCGCCCGGCACGCCCGCGCGTGCCGATCATTTTCCGCGCCGCAACCGGATCATCGCGGGCCTGGCGCTGGGCACGCTGGTGATCGAGGCGGGCCTGCGTTCCGGCTCGCTGATCACCGCCCGGCTGGCCGCCGAACAGGGGCGCGAGGTGTTCGCCCTGCCCGGTTCCATCCATAATCCGCTGGCCCGCGGCTGCCATCGGCTGATCCGCGACGGCGCCCGGCTGGTCGAGGACGCCGCGGAAATTGTCGAGACATTGACGCCGGCTGCGCGCATGCTGGGCGGTGAGCTGGCCGCGCGGCTGCGTGAGGCTGGCGGCGGGGAGATCCGTTCCGGCAGCGTGGCCGGTGCCTCGCACGGGCTCGACGGGCATGGCGATGACCCCGGGTATCGGCGGCTTTTGACTGAACTTGGTCATGCGCCGACGACGTTGGACGAACTTGTGCAGCGTACCGGGCAATCGACGGCTGCGCTTTCCTCGATGCTGCTGATGCTGGAGCTGGAGGCGCGGGTCGAATGCCTGCCCGGCAACCGCTACCAGCGATTGCCCGGCGGCTGAGCCGCGCGGCGCGGTTTGCTTGACAGCCGCTGGCGCGGCGTGGTTTCAACTATATATATGCCCGGCACGGAAGCGCCGGTGGTTCACCTCTGGATACCCTGTTTCATGGCAAAAAACCTGCTCATCGTCGAATCGCCGGCCAAGGCCAAGACGATCAACAAATACCTCGGCAAGGACTTCCAGGTACTTGCCTCCTACGGTCACGTGCGTGACCTGAAGCCGAAGGAGGGCGCGGTCGACACCGAGCACGATTTCGCGATGGCCTACGAGGTGATCGAGCGCAACGAGAAACACGTGGACGCGATCGCCAAGGCGGCGAAGCTGGCCGACGACATCTACCTGGCGACCGACTTGGATCGCGAGGGCGAGGCGATCAGCTGGCATATCAGCGAGATCCTGAAGGAGCGCGGCCTGACCAAGGGCAAGCAGCTGCACCGGGTGGTGTTCTCCGAGATCACGCCCAAGGCGATCAAGGCCGCGGTGGCCGCGCCGCGCCAGCTGTCGCACGACCTGGTCGATGCGCAGCAGGCCCGCCGCGCGCTGGACTACCTGGTCGGCTTCAACCTGTCGCCGGTGCTGTGGCGCAAGGTGCAGCGCGGCCTCTCCGCCGGCCGCGTGCAGTCGCCGGCGCTGCGCATGATCGTCGAGCGCGAGGAAGAGATCGAGGCGTTCAAGGCGCGCGAATACTGGACCATCGAGGCACAGCTGAAACACGTTGACGGCGATTTCAGCGCGCGCCTCTCCAAGCTCAACGGCAAGAAGTTCGAGCAGTTCGACCTCACCAACGAGGCCGACGCGCAAGCCGCCCGCGACGCCTTGAAGCAGGCCGCGCGCGGCCGCCTCACGGTCAGCGAGGTCAGCTCGAAGGAACGCAAGCGCCGCCCGGCCGCGCCGTTCACCACCTCCACCCTGCAGCAGGAGGCCGCGCGCAAGCTCGGCTTCACCACCAGCCGCACGATGAAGGTGGCGCAGGGCCTGTACGAAGGCGTGGCGCTGGGCAGCGAGGGCAACGTCGGCCTGATCACCTACATGCGTACCGACTCCACCATGCTCGGCGACGACGCCGTGGCCGAGCTGCGCCAGCTGATCGCGCGCGATTTCGGCGGCCAGGCGCTGCCGGATGCGCCGCAGGTGTACAAGACCAAGTCGAAGAACGCGCAGGAAGCGCACGAGGCGATCCGCCCGACCTCGGCGCTGCACACGCCGAAATCGGTGGCGTCCTTCCTCAACGACGACCAGCGCAAGCTGTACGAACTGATCTGGAAGCGCACCGTCGCCTGCCAGATGATCCACGCCACGCTGAACACCGTCACCGCGGAATTCGCCGTGCGCGACGTGGCCGGCGGCGACGCCGCGTTCCGCGCCAGCGGCACCACCGTGGTCGACCCCGGCTTCCTTGCCGTGTACGAGGAGGGCCGCGACCAGAAGAGCGCCGAGGACGACGACGAAGGCCGCCGGCTGCCGCGGCTGGAGAAGGGCGAAGCGGTGCCGCTGCACGAGATCGTCGCCGACCAGCACTTCACCGAGCCGCCGCCGCGCTACTCCGAGGCGAGCCTGGTCAAGGCGCTGGAAGAGCACGGCATCGGCCGGCCGTCGACCTACGCCAGCATCATCCAGGTGCTGCAGAACCGCGAGTACGTGTTCCTCGACAGCCGCCGCTTCAAGCCCAGCGACGTCGGCCGCGCGGTCAGCAAGTTCCTCACCCAGCACTTCACCCGCTACGTCGACTACGACTTCACCGCGAAGATGGAGGACGAACTCGATGCGGTCAGCCGCGGCGAGGAAGCCTGGGTGCCGCTGATGGAGCGCTTCTGGCAGCCGTTCAAGCAGCAGGTGGACGAGAAGACCGAATCGGTCGACCGCAGCGAGGCCACCGGCGCGCGCGAGCTGGGCAGCGACCCGAAGACCGGCAAGCCGGTCTCGGTGCGGCTGGGCCGCTACGGGCCGTACGCGCAGATCGGCGACAAGGACCAGGACGAGAAGCTGCAGTTCGCCAGCCTGCGCGGCGGGCAGAGCATGCACACCATCACCCTGGCCGAGGCGCTGGAGCTGTTCAAACTGCCGCGCAAGCTGGGCCAGGCCGACAACGGCGACGAGGTGAGCGTCGGCGTCGGCCGCTTCGGCCCGTTCGTGAAGCAGGGCAGCACCTACGCCTCGCTCAAGCCCGAGGACGATCCGTACACGATCGAATTGCCGCGCGCGGTGCAGATCGTGCAGGAAAAAATCGAGATGCTGGCCAACCGCGTCATCCTCGACTTCGGCAACGGCGTGCAGGTGCTCAACGGCCGCTACGGCGCCTACATCACCGACGGCGAGAAGAACGCGCGCATCCCGAAGGAGCAGGAGCCGAAGGAACTGACCGAGGCGCAGTGCCTGGAACTGCTCGCCGCCGCGCCGGTGCGCAAGGGCCGCTTCGGCAAGAAGACCGCCGTGAAGAAAGCGGCCGCGAAAAAGGCCGCGCCGGCGAAGAAGGCTCCTGCCAAGAAGGCGCCGGCGAAGAAAGCCGCGGCGAAGAAGACGGCCGCGAAGAAGGCCGCCACGAAAAAGGCCGTCGCGAAGAAGCCCGCCGGCGGCAAGGCCGAGGCCTGAGTGCTGCAGCGCTTCACGCTCGCCGAGGTCGATGCCGCCGCCGCGCTGCTGCATGGCGGCGGCGTATTGGCCTATCCCACCGAAGCGGTGTTCGGGCTCGGCTGCGACCCGCACGACCAGGCCGCGTTCGCGCGCGTGTTCGCGCTGAAGCAGCGCCCGGCGACCCAGGGCGTGCTGCTGATCGCCGCGGATTTCGCCCAGGTCGAGCGCTACATCGAATTGGCGGCGGTGCCGGGCGAGGTGCTCGCGCAGGTGCGCGCGAGCTGGCCCGGCCCGCATACCTGGGTCTTCCCGCGCTCGGCCGCGGTGCCGGCCTGGGTCGCCGGCGCGCATGCCGGCATCGCGCTGCGGGTCACCGCGCACGAGCCCGCCGCCGCGCTGTGCCGCGCGTTCGGCGGTGCGCTGGTGTCGACCAGCGCGAACCCGCATGGCCGGCCGCCGGCGCGCGCGGCGCAGACCGTGGCGGACTATTTCGATGACGCGCTGGACGGCCTGCTGGATGCCCCGCTGGGCGGCCAGGCCAGCCCCACGGTGATCCGCGATGCGCTATCGGGCGCTATCATCCGCGCCTGAGCGCTCGGGGGAGCGCTCAGGCCCATGCGTCAGCTGAACCGCCGTAAGACGTCGGCGGCAGCCGTTCATGCCGCCGTTCATCGTATGGCGCGATGCTGCCGGCCGTGACGAATCGAAGATCAGGGAGACCGCAGTTTGGCCATCGTTTACGACACCTACCAGCGCGAGGCGCCGTCGCGGCTGCCGCTGCTGGGCGCGGTCGATCCCGCGCGGATCGTGGCCTGGCGCAGTGGCGCCCCGGTCGATGCCGCGCGCTTCCTGGCGCAGGTGCGCGCCGTGGCCGCCGTGCTGCCGACCGCGACCGCCGCGGTGAACCTGTGCGAGGACCGCTACGCGTTCCTGGTCGCGTTCTGCGCCATCGCGCTGCGCGGCCAGGCCAACCTGCTGCCGTCCTCGCGCGCACCGCAGGCGGTGGACGAGGTGATGGCGGCGCATCCGGGCTGCTACGCGCTGGGCGAGCAGGCGCTCGATCCGGCCCCGCGGGGCTACCGGCAGCTGCCGCCGCTGGAAGCCGCGTCGCCGCTCGAGCTCGATGCGGCGTGGCCGTCGATCGCGGCCGGCCAGGTGGTGGCGGTGGGCTACACCTCCGGTTCCACCGGTACGCCCAACGCGAACCCGAAGACCTGGGCCAGCTTCCACGCCAGCAACGCCGGCAACCTGGCGATGCTGCGTGGCGCTGCCGGTGCGCATTTCGAAGTGGTCGCCACGGTGCCGCCGCAGCACATGTACGGCATGGAGATGTCGGTGCTGCTGCCGCTGCTGGGTGGCGTAGGCGTGCATGCCGGGCGGCCGTTCTTTCCGGCCGACGTGGCCGCTGCGCTGGCCGAGGTGCCGGTGCCGCGCGTGCTGGTGACCACGCCGGTGCACCTGCGTGCGCTGGTCGACTCCGGCATCGCGCTGCCGCCGGTCGCCGCCATGCTGTCGGCCACCGCGCCGCTGCCGGTGGAGCTGGCGCAGGCCGCCGAACGGCGGTTCGGCGCACCGCTGCTGGAAGTGTTCGGCTCCACCGAGACCTGCGTGTTCGCCAGCCGTCGCCCCACCGTGGACGAGGACTGGTCGCTGTACGACGGTGCCAGCCTGCATCCGCAGCCGGACGGCACGATGGTGGAGGCACCGCAACTGGCCACGCCGGTCACCCTGGCCGACATCGTCAGCCTGTCCCGCGACGGGCGCCGCTTCCGCCTGCGCGGCCGCCATGCCGACATGCTGGAGATCGCCGGCAAGCGCGCCTCGCTGGGCGACCTCACCCGGCGCCTGCTGGCGATTCCCGGCGTGCAGGACGGCGTGGTGTTCCAGCTCGGTGACGGCGATGCGCTGGGCGTGCACCGGATCGCCGCGCTGGCGGTCGCGCCGGGGCTGGACGAGCACGCCATCCTCGATGCGCTGCGCCGCGCGATCGACCCGCTGTTCCTGCCGCGCCCGCTGAAACTGGTGCCGGCGCTGCCGCGCAACGAGACCGGCAAGCTGCCGCGCGCGGCGCTGCTGGAGCTGCTGCACCGGCACGACTGAGCGCGCCGCGGTTTCGCGGGCGGTGCGGCGCAGCCGCTACAATGCGCGACTGCGCCGCGTGGCGGTGCGCGAATTCCCGGAGTGCAGGCATGAAGGTTCTGGTCATCGGCGGCGGCGGGCGCGAGCACGCGCTGGCGTGGAAGCTCAGGCAGTCGCCGCAGGTCGACGAGGTGATCGTGGCGCCCGGCAACGCCGGCACCGCGCGCGAGCCCAAGATGCGCAATGCCGACGTCGCGATGAACGACATCGACGGCCTGTTGCAGCTGGCCCGGCGCGAGAAGGTCGGCCTGACCGTGGTCGGCCCCGAGGTGCCGCTGGTGGCCGGCGTGGTCGACAAGTTCCGTGCCGCCGGCCTGCGCATCTTCGGGCCCCGTGCGATTGCCGCGCAGCTGGAGGGCTCCAAGGCGTTCGCCAAGGATTTCCTGCAGCGGCACAACATTCCCACTGCGCACTACGCGGTGTTCACCGAACTGGCTCCGGCGCTGGCCTACGTGCGCAAGCATGGCGCGCCGATCGTGATCAAGGCCGACGGCCTTGCCGCCGGCAAGGGCGTGGTGGTGGCGCTGACCCCGGCCGATGCGGAGCTGGCGCTGCACGACATGCTCGGCGCGCACGCCTTCGGTGACGCCTCGGCGCGGGTGGTGGTCGAGGAATTCCTCGACGGCGAGGAAGCCAGCTACATCGTGATGAGCGACGGCCAGCACGCGCTGCCGATGGCTTCCAGCCAGGACCACAAGCGCCGCGACGAGGGCGACCTCGGCCCGAACACCGGCGGCATGGGCGCGTATTCGCCGGCACCGGTGGTCACGCCGGAAGTCGAGCGGCGGATCCTCGAGGAAGTGATCGAGCCGACCCTGCGCGGCATGGCGGCCGAGGGCGCGCCCTTCATCGGCTTCCTCTACGCCGGCCTGATGATCGACAAGTCGGGCGCGCCGAAGGTGATCGAGTTCAATGTGCGCTTCGGCGATCCGGAAACCCAGCCGATCATGCTGCGCCTGAAATCGGACCTGGTCGAACTGATCGACGCGGCGCTGGACGGCCGGCTGGCGCAGACCGCGGCGCGCTGGGATGCGCGCCCGGCGATCGGCGTGGTCATGGCGGCCGGCGGCTATCCGGGCCGGGTGCGCATGGGCGACGTGGTCGAGGGCCTCGACGCGCCGATGGATGCCGAGGTGAAGGTGTTCCACGCCGGTACCCGCCTCGACGGGCAGGGCCGCACGGTCACCGCCGGAGGCCGCGTGCTGACCGTGTGTGCGCTGGGCGGCGACCTGGCCGCGGCACGCGAGAGTGCCTACGCCGCGATCGGCCGCATCCGCTACGACGGCGCATTCTGCCGCCGCGACATCGCGCACCTGGCCTTGCGCCGCCGCTGACCCGGCCTGCCCGCGGGCGGCGTCGCGCGTTGCGTACGCCGGCGCATGGCAGGCCATCGGATGGGTTGACTTTTCCGTGTCGCCATTTTTGGGCTATGCTAGAAACTTCCCCCGCGTAGATGTCGTGGCGCAGAGCGCCTGAACGATCTCGTGCTTGTTTTCACCCAGATTTGAGGTTTCCCATGCGCAAGACGTTTTTGTCGCTGATGTCCGTTGCTGCACTGGCGCTGGCTGGCTGCAACAACGCGTCCAACTCGACGCAGCCGGCGGAGTCCAAGGCGCCCGCGTCCGCCAACACGGCCGGCGCGACCGCCCAGGTGCCCAGCCAGGTAAGCGGCACGATCTCGCTGCGCGCCGGCTCGCCGACGCCTTCGGACAAGGCCACCCTGGTGGTGAACCTGGTCGACGTCTCGTCCACCGCCGTGGGTTCCGCCCCGCTGGCCAGCAAGACGGCACCGGCCGGTACCTTCCCGCAGTCGTTCACGCTGACCTTCAACCCGGCCGAGGTGAAGTCGAGCGACCTGTACGTGATCCAGGCAACCCTCACCGACGGCGATCGCAAGTACGTGATGCCGATCCAGGCGCCAGTGCTGGCCAAGGGTAGCAAGAACGACGGCGTGGCGATCGAACTGGCCGCCGAGCAGACGCCCAGCGAGAAGCTGATGGCCGGGTTCAATGAAGTGAAGGCGCAGCTCGGCGGCATGAAGATCAGCCACGGCACCAAGCTGGAGAGCAACGACTCGCGCGGCTGGCAGCTGTTCCGCCAGGCTGGCGAGGTGAAGTTCATCCGCGAGGAAGTCGACTACGGCGACAAGGGCTACACCAGCACCGACTACGCGTACAAGAACGGCAACCCGTGGGTGATCGTGCAGGAGACCAAGGCCAGCCGCGATGGCAAGCCGAGCGCGACCGATCGTGCGGGCTGGAGCGAGGACGGCTCGCTGGTGCTGAAGCAGCACCAGGCCGGCAGCGGCGTGCAGGCGCTGGATGACGCCGCCGCGGCGACCATGAGGAAGCAGGCCATGGAGATTCTCAGCCTGGCCACCGGCGGCAAGAACAAGTAAGCCGTCCTGACCTCCGGACAACAAAAAGCCGCCGGTTTCCCGGCGGCTTTTTCGTTGCGGGTCGGCCGGCTCAGAACATGACCTTGAAGCCCATGTTGAAGCTGTTGTACTTCTGGCTGCCGTCGCTGAAGCGGCCGTTGTAGCCGATCCAGCTGGTGACGCTCGGGGTCAGCTTGGCGGACAGGCCGAGGTCGACCGAACCCCAGTTCCGGTCCGGCGTGAAGCCGGGCAGGGCGAACGTGCCGTTCATGCTGTTCAGGCCGGCGCTGACCATGCGCGGACCGGCCTTGTCGTCGTGGTTCCACGCCAGCTCGGCGAACGGCGAAAGCACGGTGTTGCCGACGTTCCAGTCGCCCTGCAGGCGCCAGCCGAGGGTGGCGATCAGCGCGTCGCGCTGCTGCCGTCCGAACCACATCGCGCTGCTGTCGTTGCCGCTCTCGTTGTAGCCGCTGACCTTGACGGTCTGCCACTCGACGGTGGCGAACGGGCCGGTGCGCAGGCTGCTCACGTCGAACCACCAGCCGCCGGTGAGGCCGCCGCCCAGGTGCGTGCCATCGGTCTTGCCGCTTTCGGTGCGCCGGGCCGTACCGACGTCGATGTGGCGATTGATGTTCTTGAAATTGGATTGGCCGAAATCCGCGTAACCGCCGATGTAGCCGCCGCCGACGTGGTAGGTGAGATAGCCCAGCGCGCTGATGTCCTGCATCGTGTAGCCGCCGCGGCCGCCGGAGAAATCGGCGTTGTTGCGGCCGATGCCGAGCGCGAGGCCGGCCGAGAGGTTGTCGCTCGCGCGGGCGTCCGCGCCGAGGGTGAGGTTGAAGTTGTCGCTGCGGGTCTTCGGCGAGCTGTTGCTGGCATCGAAGCGCTGCATGCCGTAGTCGATGTTGACGAAGGCGCGGGTCTCGCCGCCGGTGCTGTCCATCAGCATCTGCTTGCGCACCACGCGGCCCTGCACGGTGGTGGACGACAGCGGCGCCTCGCCGAGCATCGAGATCTGCTCCGGCGCGTGGATCGTCGCGAGCACGTACTGGCCGAGCATCGCGTGGACGGCGGCGGTCGGGTGCACGCCGTCGGCGAACAGGTAGGTCTGGTTGGTGCCCGGCGCATAGGTGTACGGCAGGCCCGAGCCCTGCGGGCCGCATTGCACCGAGCTGGAGCCGGCGCCGCAGGCCGGGGCGGTGACGTTGCTGAGACCGTAGGCGGACGGGTTGGCGACCACCTCGTTGAGCAGCGCGTAGGTGTTCACCGGGATCACGTTCAGGCCGTTGCCGCTGAGCTGGCCGAGGCCGCTGCTGAGCACGCCGTTGTAGAGCACGGCGAGCTGGGTGGCCCCGGCCTGTGCGGCGGGGCCGCCGGCGGCGGCCGACGGGGTCAAGCCGAGATTGGGCAGGTTGTAGACCACCACGTACTTCGCGCCGGCGGCCTGCAGGCCGTTGAGCAGGCCGAGTTCGGTCTGTGCCGCCTTGACGGCGCCGGCGGCGATCGCGTTCGGGTCGGTCAGCGCGCCGCTCAGGTAGAAGATGTCGTTCGCCCCGCCCCAGACCTGGTACAGGGCACGGGAGTCGGCCTTGCCGCCGCTCGCGCCCAGGTACATCTGCAGCTGTTGCGGGATGGTCGGCACGGCGGCCACGTTGTTGACGAAGCCGGCGCCGCCCCAGGCGAAGTCGGTGCCGCCGGCGACCGACGGCTTCAGCGTGAAGCCGAGGCCCGCTGCCACGTTTTCCGCCGCGGTGAGGCCCGGATTGGTGGTGAAGCGCAGCGGTGGCTGGATGCCGGGCGCGGAGGCCAGCGAGATGTTGCCGCCGTCGCTGAGGCTGTCGCCGAAGACGATGACGTTGCTGAAATCGGCGGCCGCAGCGGCCGTGCTGAACAGCAGGGCGGTGGCGATGGCGCCAGCCAGATGGCGGGTACGTAGCATGCTGACACTCCTGGACCGGGATGATCCTGTTAGCTGGATGTTACGTTACGGCATTCCATACGGAACCGCATGCTGCAGTGCATCGCCGCCGTGCGCGAGGCTGCGCGGCGGGTTCAGCGCTTGATCGCGCGCGTCAGCGCATCGGCGAACGCACTGTTGGCCGGGATGGGCGCGGGCTTCGGGGCGGTGCCGCCCGGGCGCGGGCCGCGACCGTCGCGCTGGCCGCCGTGGGCATCGCCGCTGCCCGGCCGGCCGCCGCGCGCCCGGCCCGGTTCGTCGTCCAGCCGCATGCTGAGGCCGATGCGCTGGCGCGGCAGGTCCACCTCCATCACCTTGACCTTGACGATGTCGCCGGCCTTCACCGCGTCGCGCGGATCCTTGACGAAGGTGTGGGACAGCGCGGAGACGTGGACCAGGCCGTCCTGGTGCACGCCGATGTCGACGAACGCGCCGAACGCGGCCACGTTGGTGACGCGGCCTTCGAGGATCATGCCGGGCTTGAGGTCCTTCACGTCCTCGACGCCCTCGGCGAAGCTCGGGGCGACGAACGCCGGGCGCGGATCGCGGCCGGGCTTCTCCAGTTCCTTGAGGATGTCGCGTACGGTCGGCACGCCGAACTTGTCGTCGGTGAACTGCTCGGGCTTGAGGCCACGCAGGAAGCCGCTGTCGCCGATGATGTGGCGCACCTCGCGGCCGCACTGCGCGATGATCCGCTCGACCACCGGGTAGGCTTCCGGATGCACCGCGCTGGCGTCCAGCGGGTTGTCGCCGTTCGGCACGCGCAGGAAGCCGGCGCACTGCTCGAACGCCTTGTCGCCGAGGCGCGGCACCTTCAGCAGCGCCTTGCGGTTCGGGAACGGGCCGTTCGCGTCGCGGTGCTTCACCACGTTCTCGGCCACCGACGACGACAGGCCGGCCACGCGCGAGAGCAGCGCGGCCGAAGCGGTGTTCACGTCCACGCCCACCGCGTTGACGCAGTCCTCGACCTTGGCGTCCAGCGCGCGCGCCAGCTTCACCTGGTTGACGTCGTGCTGGTACTGGCCCACGCCGATCGCCTTCGGCTCGATCTTCACCAGCTCGGCCAGCGGATCCTGCAGCCGGCGCGCGATCGAGACGGCGCCGCGCAGGCTCACGTCGAGCGCGGGGAATTCCTTCGCCGCGGTTTCGGAAGCCGAATACACCGAGGCGCCGGCCTCGCTCACCACGATCTTCGACAGCTTCGCCTCGGGCAGCTTCCTGATCAGCTCGCCGGCCAGCTTGTCGGTCTCGCGCGAGGCGGTGCCGTTGCCGATCGCGATCAGGTCCACGCCGTGCTGCCGGCAGAGTTTCGCCAGCGACACCAGCGATTCGTTCCACTGCCGGCGCGGCTCGTGCGGGTAGATCGTGTCGGTGGCGAGCAGCTTGCCGGTGGCATCGACCACCGCGACCTTGCAGCCGGTACGGATGCCGGGGTCCAGCCCCATCACCGTCTTCGCGCCGGCCGGCGCGGCCAGCATCAGGTCCTTCAGGTTGTCGCCGAACACGCGGATCGCCTCGTCCTCGGCGCCTTCGCGCACGCGGCCGAACAGGTCCAGCGTGAGGTGCAGGTGCAGCTTCACGCGCCAGGTCAGGCGCACCGCCTCGCGCAGCCACGCGTCCGCGGCGCGGCCGCGATCATGGATGCCCGCGTGCGCGGCCACGCGGCCCTCGCCCTCGGCGTGGCCCTGCTCGCTGTCCGCGGCGGGCGCGAGTTCGAGTTCGATCACGCCCTCGTTGCGCGCGCGCATCAGCGCCAGCAGGCGGTGCGAGGGAATCTTCGCGATCGGCTCGACGTGGTCGAAGTAGTCGCGGAACTTGGCGCCTTCGCTCTCCTTGCCTTCGACCACCTTGGCGCGGATCTGCCCCTGCGCCCACAGCCAGTCGCGCAGCTCGCCGACCAGGTGCGCGTCTTCGGCGATGGCCTCCATCAGGATCGCGCGGGCGCCGTCCAGCGCGGCGCGCACGTCGGCGACACCCTTGTCCGCATCGACGAAGGCTTCGGCGAACGTTTCCGGCGCGCGCGTGGGGTCCTCGCGCAGGCCCAGCGCCAGCGGCTCCAGCCCGGCCTCGCGGGCGATCTGTGCCTTGGTGCGGCGCTTCGGCTTGTACGGCAGGTACAGATCCTCCAGCCGCGCCTTGGTGTCGGCGGCGAGCAGGTCGGCCTTCAGCGCATCGCCGAGCTTGCCCTGTTCCTCGACGCTGGCCAGGATCGCGGCGCGGCGCTCTTCCAGTTCGCGCAGGTAGCGCAGGCGTTCCTCCAGCAGGCGCAGCTGGGTGTCGTCGAGGCCGCCGGTGACCTCCTTGCGGTAGCGCGCGATGAACGGCACGGTGGCGCCGCCGTCGAGCAGGCCGATCGCCGCCCGCACCTGTTCGGTCTTCGCGGCGATGTCGTTGGCAATGCGTTGTTCGATGCTGAGCATGAGTGGCTTTCGATTCCTTGCGGCCGTGCGTGGCGTCGGGTGAAGAGGGTCAAGCCGTCGATAATAACAAGTGGTTGCGGGCGCGCCGTCGCACAAACGAGAACGGCGCCGCGGATCGACCGCGGCGCCGTGATGGGGGCTCGCCGGATCAGGCGCTGAACGAGTTGCCGTTGCCGGACGCGGCCTGGTTCGGCTTGAACTCGCTGGCGCGGCCGTTCAGCACCAGCGTGCCTGCGATCATGTCGTGCAGACCCTGCTTGCGCTGGGTCCATGCCACCATCAGGAAGCCGACGCCCAGGATGATGGCGCTGAGGAATTTGGCGAAGTAGCGGCCGAGTGCGCGCGGGAAGCTGATCCGGCGCCCTTCCAGGTCGGTGACCCGGATGCCCAGCGCCAGCTTGCCCAGCGTGCCCTGCCAGGCCGAGCTTTCGCACACGGCGAAATACAGCACGCCGAGCACGAGGATCAGCAGCATGGCCGGCCACATCGCGGAGTAGTAGTGCATGTTCGCCGCCATCATGGCGTCGGCGTTGCCGGCTGCGTCGAGCGTGGCCTGCTGCAGCGCCGCCTTGGCGGCATCGCCGCCGAAGGCTTTCTCGATCAGCACCTGCGGGATGTACAGCACGATCGCGTCGAGGATGTAGGCGGCCGCGCGCTTCCAGAAGCCGGCATGGTCCTCCAGCGCGACGGCGGTGGTCTGCGGCAGCAGGGGGACGGCCGGTGCGGCGTAGGGGTTGGCGGCGGCAGGCGTCGCGGCGGCCGCGTCGGGGAACAGCACCGACAGCGGCTGCCAGTCGGCGAGGCCTTCGTGCCAGGCCAGGTCCGCCGGGCTCAGCTGGCCGCTGCGCAGCCACTGGCGCACGTCGTCTTCCTTGTACGGGCCATGCCGTTCGCCGTCGCGGCCGATCCAGATTTCCATGCGTGCGTTCCCGTGTTGGTCAAGGTGCGCATGATGCCATGAGCGGATTGCCGCGCGGGCGGCTCAGGCGGCGTCGCGGCGCTTCAGGTGCACCAGCAGCAGCGAAATCGCGGCAGGGGTGACGCCGCCGACACGCGCGGCCTGGCCGACCGTGGCCGGCAACGCGCGCTTCAGTTTCAGCAGCACTTCGGCCGACAGGCCGCGCACCTTGTCGTAGTCGAAGCCGGCGGGAATCGCCAGGTGCTCGTGCCGGCGCTGGCGCTCGATCTCCTCGCGCTGGCGCTCGAGATAGCCGGCGTACTTCGCCTGCACCTCGACCTGCGCGGCGACGTCGTCGCGCTCGACCGCCGGGCCCAGCTCGGGCACGCCGGCGAGCTTGGCGTAATCGAGCTCGGGCCGGCGCAGCAGGTCGATGGCGCTGGTCTCGCGGCTGACCGCGATGCCGAGCCGGCGCTCGACCGCCGCGCCGCGTGCGTTCGCCGGGGCCACCCACAACGCGCCGAGGCGCTGCAGTTCGCGTTCGACCGCGTCGCGCTTGGCGCGCATCGCGTCGAAGCGCACCTGCGGCACCACGCCCAGCTCGAAACCCTTTTCGGTGAGGCGCAGGTCGGCGTTGTCCTCGCGCAGGTGCAGCCGGTATTCGGCGCGCGAGGTGAACATGCGGTACGGCTCGATGGTGCCGTTGCTGGTGAGGTCGTCGATCAGCACGCCGATGTACGCCTCGTCGCGACGCGGATGCCACGGCGCCTTGCCCTGCACCGCCAGCGCGGCGTTGAGGCCGGCGACCAGGCCCTGCGCGGCGGCCTCCTCGTAGCCGGTGGTGCCGTTGATCTGGCCGGCGAAGTACAGGCCGGTAATCGCCTTCGTCTCCAGCCACGGGTGGAGTCCGCGCGGGTCGAAGTAGTCGTACTCGATCGCGTAGCCGGGGCGGGTGATGTGGGCGTGCTCGAAGCCCCTGATCGACTGCACCAGCGCAAGCTGCACGTCGTACGGCAGCGAGGTGGAAATGCCGTTCGGGTAGATCTCGAACGTGTCCAGCCCTTCCGGCTCGATGAAGATCTGGTGCGATGATTTCTCGGCGAAGCGCACCACCTTGTCCTCGATCGAGGGGCAGTAGCGCGGGCCGACGCCCTCGATCTGGCCGGTGTACAGCGGCGAGCGGTCCAGCGCGCCGCGGATGATCTGGTGGGTGCGTTCGCTGGTGTGGGTGATCCAGCAGCTGACCTGGCGCGGGTGCTCGTCGCGCGCGCCGAGGTAGGAGAACACCGGTGCCGGCGCGTCGCCGGGCTGCTCTTCCAGTCCGCTGAAGTCGATGCTGCGCCGGTCGATACGCGGCGGCGTGCCGGTCTTCAGGCGGTCGGCGGCGACCGGCAGCTCGCGCAGTTTCGCCGCCAGCGTGCTGGCCGGCGGATCGCCGGCGCGGCCGCCGGCGTACTGCGCCTGGCCGATGTGGATCTTGCCGGCGAGGAAGGTGCCGGCGGTGAGCACCACGCAGGTTGCGCCGAACGAGAGTCCCATCTGGGTGACCACGCCGCAGACGCGGCCGCCCTCGATGGCCAGGTCGTCCACCGCCTGCTGGAACAGTTCGAGGTTCGGCTGGGTTTCCACCATGCGGCGGATCGCCGCCTTGTACAGCGCGCGATCGGCCTGGCAGCGGGTGGCGCGCACGGCCGGGCCCTTCGACGCGTTCAGCGTGCGCCACTGGATGCCGGCGCGGTCGGCCGCGTGCGCCATCGCGCCGCCCAGCGCGTCGATTTCCTTCACCAGGTGCCCCTTGCCGATGCCGCCGATCGCCGGGTTGCAGCTCATCTGGCCGATCGTCTCGATGTTGTGGCTGAGCAGCAGCGTGCGCGCACCGGCGCGCGCGGCGGCCAGCGCGGCCTCGGTGCCGGCGTGGCCGCCGCCGATCACGATGACGTCGTAGTGGGTCGGGTGGCGCATCGGGCTGACCTGGGCGTGCAAAAAGTGACGAAACGGGGCGCCATGGTAGCGCCATCAAGGTCTTGCGAGCTGATCCGGGCAACTGGCACGCTTCCTGCTTCAAGGAAGTCAGCACTTTCATGGGCAGACGCTGCGCGACCACGCGCGCCGAGATCGGACGGACAGGGGTTCGATCGCGTACCAGGAAAGGAAGCAAGACGGCACCCTTCGGGGTGCCGTCGCCATTTTGTGCCGCCGGAGAATCCGGCAAACGCCACAAAGACGAGGCCCCGCGGCTTGGCAGCCGCGGGGCCTCGTGCTTGTAGATCTGGCGCCCGGCGGTCTCAGGAACAGGGGGAATCCAGGATGACCGTATTGCCGAGCGCCAGAAACCGGAAATCTGCTGGCGCGCACCGCCGTATTGCCGCGGAACGTGGAAGCGATAATCGCCGCGAATGCGTGAACATGGGGTGACTGAAAAGGGATTTTCTGCCCGATCGCGGCAGCTGATGACGTGTTGCGTCAGTCGCGTGATGAATAGCGCGGACGGGTCGTGATGGACGTCACAGATGGCACGGCGGTTGCATCCGTTTCCTCGTCAGCCTAGCGAGGGTTCGCCATGGACACCAGCCGCGATTTCCAACCGGTTTATCCGTACCACGACCTGCTGGTCGAACTCGGCCAGGTCGAGATGGCCATTGAGGGTCTGGGCGGGCGCGAGGAGAGCGAGCGCAACGCGCTGCAGCCGGACCTGGAGTCGCGCATGCAGAGCCTGCTCGACGCCCTCGATCATCTGGCCGTCTGAATCCGGCCATCCGCCGCATGGGTGAGCGGGGCGCCACGGGCCTGCGCAGCGGCCCGATGGCGCCGCGGCCGCTCAGTGGTTCAGCACGCTGTCGACGATCTCGGCCAGGTTGCGGGAGAGTCCATGGTGCCGGGCCAGTTCCGCGATCGCCGCATGCGCCGCTTCGCGCCGCCGCGGCTCCAGCCGCTGCCAGCCATTGAACGCCGTGGCCAGCCGCGCCGCCACCTGCGGGTTCAGGGCATCCAGCGCCACCAGCCGCTCGGCCAGCAGGCGGTAGCCGGCGCCGTCGATGCGGTGGAAGCCGCTGGGGTTGTTGCGCACGAACGCGCCCAGCAGTGATTGCACCCGGTTCGGGTTCTTCAGCGTGAACGCGGCATCGCGCTCCAGCATCCGCACGCGCTCCAGCGCCGGCTCGCCCGGCAACTGCACCTGCACCGCGAACCACTTGTCCAGCGCCAGCGCGTTGCCGGCGTGGCGCTCGCGGTAGTCGCGCAGCGCCGCGGCGGCCTGCGGCGCGTCGTTGCGCACCAGCACGGCCAGCGCGGCCAGCCGGTCGGTCATGCCAGGCGCGTCGCGGTACTGGGCGGCGGCCAGTTCGCCGGCACCGGCGTGGTCGACCAGGGCGAGCAGTTCCAGCATGCGGCGCTTCAGTCGGCGGCGCGCCTGGCTCGATGCGTCGAGCTCGATACCGGTGTGCGCGGCCAGCGCGGCATACCGTCGGCGCAAGGCTTCCGCGCCCAGCCGCTCGGCCAGCCGCCGCTGCAATTCCTGGCGCAATTGATGGATGCGCTGCGGGTCGATCGCGGTTTCGCGTTCGGCCAGCTCGATCTCGCCCGGCGGGGTGAGCAGGTCGGCCAGCAACGCGTCGTCGATGACGGCGTTGCCGAACAGCCGGGCCTGTGCATCGCACCAGGCTTGCAGGGCGGTGTCGTCGCTGCCGTCGCGCAGGTTCTCGTAGGCGCGCGTGGCCAGCTGCTGGCCCGCCTCCCAGCGGTTGAAGCCGTCGACGTCGTGGGCCAGCAGCAGCGCCAGTTCGTCCGGCGTGTAGTCGCATTCCAGGATCACCGGCGCGGAGAAGCCGCGCAGCAGCGACGGTACCGGCGCGGTGGCGACGTTGGTAAAGACGAAGCTCCGCTCGGCCCGGTCCAGCACCACCACCTGCTCGGTGACGGATTTGGACGTCTGGCCGTCCAGATGCAGCGGCAGCATGCCGCCGTGCGGCGCGAACAGCGCCAGCTTCACCGGGATCGGCAACGGCGGCCGGGCTTCGGTCGCGGCTACGCCGGCCATGTGCTGGGCCAGCGTCAGCGTGTAGGTGTGGTTGGCCGCGTCGTAGCGGCCCTGCGCCTTCAGCCGCGGCGTGCCGGCCTGGGCGTACCAGGCGAGGTAGGGCGTGAGATCGGTGCCGTTCGCCTCGCCCAGCGCGCCGAGGAAATCCTCCAACGTGGCGGCGCGGCCGTCGTTGCGCTCGAAGTAGCGGTCCATGCCGCGGCGGAAGCCGTCCCGGCCCAGCGCGCCGGCCAGCATGCGCACCAGCTCGGCGCCCTTCTCGTACACCGTGGCGGTGTAGAAGTTGTTGATCTCGCTGTACTGCGCCGGACGCACCGGGTGCGCCAGAGGGCCGGCGTCCTCGGGGAACTGCGCGCGACGCAGCAGGGCGACGTCCTCGATCCGTTTCAGCGGCGCCGAGTTCATGTCGGCCGAGAAGCTCTGCTCGCGGAACACCGTGAGTCCTTCCTTCAGGCTGAGCTGGAACCAGTCGCGGCAGGTGACGCGGTTGCCGCTCCAGTTGTGGAAGTACTCGTGCGCCACCACCGCCTCGACGTGACGGTACTCCTCGTCGGTGGTCGAGTCGGGCGCGGCCAGCAGGCACTTCGCGTTGAAGATGTTGAGGCCCTTGTTCTCCATCGCGCCCATGTTGAAGTCGTGGGTGGCGACCACGTGGAACACGTCGAGGTCGTAGTTGCGGCCGTAGGCCTGCTCGTCCCAGCGCATCGCGCGCTCCAGCGCATCCATCGCGTAGTGGCAGCGCCCGATCGCGTCGGCCTCGGCCCAGATCTTCAGCGTGACCGCGCGGCCGTCGGCGGTGACGTAGTCGCGCTCGATCACTTCCAGACGGCCGGCGACCAGGGCGAACAGGTAGCTTGGCTTGGGATGCGGGTCGACGAAGCGCGCCCAGTGCCGGCCGCCCTCCAGCTCGCCGGCGCCGTCCGGGTTGCCGCCGGCCAGCAGCACCGGGAAGCGGGTGCGGTCGGCGCGCAGGGTGATCGTGTAGCGCGACAGCACGTCGGGCCGGTCGGCGAAGAAGGTGATGTGGCGGAAGCCTTCGGCCTCGCACTGGGTCAGCAGGAAGCCGGTCTCGCGCGAGCCTGACAGGTACAGGCCCTCCAGCGCGGTGTTCGCCGCCGGGCGCAGCCGCACGCGGGTCTCCAGCACGCTGCCGTCGCGGGCGCCGTCCACTTCCAGCACGCTGCCGTCGTAGCGGTACGCGCTGGCGGGCAACGGCCTGCCGTCGAGCGCGATCGACAGCAGCTGCAGGCCCTCGCCGTCCAGCCGCAGCGGCGTGTCCTGCGCGGGGTCTCGGCGCAGCTGCAGGCGCGCCAGCACTTCGCTGGCGTCGATGCCGAGGTCGACCTCCAGCTCGACCGCCTCGACCCGCCAGGCGGGCGCGCGGTAGTCGCGGAGGCGGATCAGGCCCGAAGTGGCTGGTTGCGGCAGTGCATGCATGGGGGGAGAACACGGAGGAATGGGGACTGGTCAGGGTAACATGGGGTGTTTCAGCCGCCGGAGAACCCCCGTGGATGCGACGCGATATGCCGCCGGACATGACCGTCTCGGCGAGCGGGAAATCGTGGTGCTGGCCGAGGCCGGCGCCGGCCGGCGCGTGCGCATCGCGCGACGCGGAGCGGCCCTGCTCAGCTTCGAGGCGAACGTTGCCGGAGTCGCGCGCGATCTCGCCGACGGCTACCGCGATGCGGCCGAAGTCGCCGCCCGCGCGGGCTCGCGCTTCGCGATCATGGCGCCGTTCGCCGGGCGCATCGCCGATGCGCGCTACCGCTTCGATGGCCAACTGCAGGATCTGCAGCCCGGCGTGACCGGCGCCGCGCGGGCCAGTCGGCATGGCTTCGTGCGCGACGTGGATTTCGACATCGCGGCGCTGGACGCGGACGACGGCCGCGCGCAGGCCACCCTGGCCACCCGCGCGATCCGCCCGCAGCCCGGCTACCCGCATGCGATCGACCTCGCCGTGACGTTCACCCTGGATGACGGCGGCCTCACCCTTGAGGCATGCATGCGCAATGTTGGTGATCGCGCTGCGCCGTGTTTCTTCGGCTGGCATCCGTATTTCCGCGTGGCCGACGGCGAGGTCGACGACTGGCAGCTGCAGATTCCCGCGCAGACCCTGATTCGCACCGGCGCCGACCTGATCGCGCTGGACGGGACGGAAGCGTACGTGGCGCTGGACGATGCGCCGGCGCTGGATTTCCGCGAGCCGCGGCGGATCGGCGACAGCATCATCGATCAGGGCTATACCGACCTCGAAGCCGATGCCGACGGACGCGTCCGCACCCGCCTGCGCGACCCCGCCAGCGGCTTCGGCATCGCGGTGTGGCAGGAGCGCGGCGTGCTGCACGCGTTCACCGCCGACACGGTGAGCCGCGATGCGCGGCGCGCGGTCGCGCTGGAGCCGATGGAGTGCATGGCCGACGCGTTCAACCGGCCCGAGTGCGCGGCGGCGGTCCGGCTCGAACCCGGCGCCGAGCGCCGCTTCCGTTGTGGCGTGGAGATCGTTTCGTGATGGATGCCTTGCCCGATTTCGCGCAGATTCTCGACGCCGCCGCGCGGATCGCGCCGTACGCCAGTGTCACGCCGGTGCTGCGCAGTGCAATGCTGGACGCCCTGAGCGGCGCAGAGCTGCACTTCAAGTGCGAGAACCTGCAGCGCGGCGGCGCGTTCAAGTTCCGCGGCGCCTGCAACGCGGTGTGGTCGCTCAGCGACGGGCAGGCCGCGCGCGGCGTGGTCACCCACTCCTCCGGCAACCACGGCAACGCGCTGGCGCTGGCCGCCGCCACCCGCGGCATCGCCGCGCACGTGGTGGTGCCGGAAGGCGCGGTGCGCGCCAAGCTCGAGGCGATCGAGCGCGCCGGCGCGGTGCTGCACCGCTGCGCGCCGACCCAGGCCGCGCGCGAGGCGAAGTGCGCCGAGGTGCAGCGCGCCACCGGCGCCGAGCTGGTGCACCCGTATGCCGACACCCGCGTGATGGCGGGCCAGGGCACCCTCGCGCTGGAGCTGCTGCAGCAGGTGCCGGGGCTGGACGCGCTGGTCACCCCGGTCGGCGGCGGCGGCCTGGCCAGCGGCGTGGCGATCGCCGCGCACGGCGTCGACCCGGCGCTGGCGCTGTTCGGCGCGGAGCCGCTCGGTGCCGACGATGCGGCGCGCTCGCTGGCGCAGGGCAGCCGGGTCACCCGCGTGGTGCCCGACACGGTCTGCGACGGCCTGCGCGCGCTGGTCGGCGAGCGCAATCTCGACGCGCTGCGCACGCACCGCGTGGAAGCGATCACCGTCAGCGACGCGGAAACCGTCGCCGCGATGCGCCTGTTGTGGTCGGAGCTGAAGCAGGTGGTGGAAGTGTCCAGCGCCACCGTGCTGGCGGCGGTGCTGCAGCAGCGCGAGCGCTTCGCCGGCCGCCGCGTGGGCCTGGTGCTGACCGGCGGCAACGTGGATCTCGACGCGCTGCCGTGGTGAATCCGGGCGCTCAGGCCGTGGCGGATTCCTCGATGGCCGCGTTGCCCGCGGCCACTCCGGCCGGGGCGGGGTGGGCGCTGCCGCCCGGCAGGTGGTGCGCCAGCGCGTGCAGGTCGAGCTGGGCCACCGGGATCGGGCGATAGCTCACCGGATCGAACGCCACCTCGCCCGGCTTCCAGCCGTCCAGCGTGCGCACCGCGCCCCAGAAGCGCCTCAGCGCGGCCCAGTGCAGGCCGACCAGGCCGTAGTTGTTGTCGGCGTCCACCACCGGATCGCCCACGCCGGTGGGGCGCGCCGGCTCGCCGTACAGCGCGGTGCCGAACAGCACGTCCCATACCGACAGCACCTGGCCGAAGTTGCAGTTGTGCAGGCCGGGCCGCTCCGGATCCACCAGCATGTGGTGCAGGCGATGGAAGCGCGGGTCGACGAACACGCGCTGGAACATCCGGCCGAAGCCGACGCGGGTGTTGGTGTGCGAGAAGTTCTGCACCAGCTCGCCGATCAGCATCAGCCAGGCGAACTCGTCCGGGTCCACGCCGATCGCCAGGCCCACCGTGGCGAGGATCATCGACTGGATGAAGCCGTCCACCAGGCTGCCGCGGTCGTTGGTCCAGCAGTTCATCTGGCGCGTGCTGTGGTGCATGCTGTGCAGTGCCCACCACCACGGCAGCGCGTGCTGGGTGCGGTGCATCCAGTAGTACGTGAAGTCGTAGACCACGTAGTACACCGCGAACAGCGTATACGGATGGTCGTTGAACCACGGCACCAGCGCCTTCAGCGCCAGCGGCGAGCCGGTGCCCGTGGCGCCGGGGTCGGCGCCGCCGAACAGGTGGCTGAACGGCATCAGCACCAGGTAGGTGAACAGCGGGAAGATGCCCAGCAGCATCAGCAGCGTGTAGTTGCGGTCCACCAGGGTGAGCTTGCGGTCCGCCCACTTTTCCGCCGGGAAGAAGGTCTCCAGCGGCCGGAACACGAAGCCGATGATGGCGATCTGCAGCGCGGCGATCAGCAGCGCGGCGGCGATGTCGCGCGGGTCGCCGGTCAGTCCGTCCAGACGCAGCGCATCCAGCACCGGCACCACGGCATGGCCGCTCAGCCAGCTGACCAGGTGAGCCCACCACAGGGAGAGATCGAACATCGGCTTTTCTGCGAATCCGGTAGGGGCGCATTCTATCGCCGCTGCCGGGTCCGCAGGCTGAACCGGCTCAGCCCGAACCGGCTCGGCTGCGCCGGCGCGCGCCCACGCCGCTGACCGCGGCAAGTCCCAGCAGCACGAACACGATGCCGAGCCCCTCCATCGGCGACGGCCGCTCGTGCAGGATCAGCCAGGCCAGCAGCACGCTGACGATCGGCACGCCCAGGCTGGACACGCTGGCCACCGTGGTCGGCAGCCGCTGCAGCACGATCGACCACAGCCACCAGGCCAGGCTGGAGGCCAGCAGCACGCTGTAGGTCAGCCCGCCGATGAAGATCCAGTTCCACTCGATCGCGCGCTCCGGCACCGCCAGCGCGGCACCGCCGAGCGCAATGCCGCCCAGCAGCATCTGCCAGGCGGTGAGGCTGAGCACCGACGGTGCATGCCGGTGGAACAGTCGCTTGCTGAGTACCGTGCCGGCAGCCCAGGCGACGCCGCCGGCGATCGCCAGGGTGGTGCTCAGTACGCTGCCCATGTCGTGCCATGGTTCGATGATGCACACCAGTCCGAACGCGGCCAGCGCCAGCCCCAGCCAGTGCCGCTGGGTGGGGCGGTCGCCCAGCAGCAGCCACGCCAGCAGCACGGCCCAGAACGGCATGGTGTAGGCCAGCAGCGCCACGTGGCCGGCGCCGCCGCCGAGCAGCGCCCATTGTTCCAGCCCCTGGAACGCGGCGGTCTGGCACAGGCCGATCAGCAGCGTCGGTCCCAGCGGCGGCGGCCGCAGCGACTGCCGCGTCAAGAGCAGTGCGGCGAACAGCACCGCCGCACCGAGCAGGTAGCGCAACGCGGCGAAATGGAACGGCCCCGCGTACGCCAGCACCTGTTTCATCACCACCCAGCTGTAGGCCCAGATCAGGATGGTGGCGAGCAGCGCGATCAGGGCGCCGCGTGATGGCGAGGGAGACATGGGAAGCCGGGCCGGGGAGAGGCGACAAGTCTAGCGGCGTGGGTTAGCTTGTGGCGCCCCTTTCGACCATTCGCCAGCCATGATGACCACGACCACCGAGCCGTCGCGCTGCCACTGGGCCACCGGCAGCGACGCGCTGATGCGCGACTACCACGACACCGAGTGGGGCGTGCCGCTGCACGACGACCGCGCCCTGTTCGAGTTCCTCTGCCTCGAAGGCGCCCAGGCCGGCTTGTCCTGGCGCACCGTGCTGGCCAAGCGCGAGAACTACCGCAAGGCCTTCCACCGCTTCGAGATCGACCGGGTCGCCGCGATGGGCGACCGCGAGCTGGAACGGCTGCTGCTCGATCCCGGCGTCATCCGCAACCGGCTGAAGATCTCGGCCGTCCGCGACAACGCGGTCGCCGCGCAGCGGGTGATTGGCGAGTTTGGCAGTCTGGACGTCTATTTGTGGTCGTTCGTCGGCGGCAGGACGCTGCGCAACCGCTGGCGCGACCGCGCCGAGGTGCCGGTCAGCACCGAGCAGTCCGACCGCATGAGCAAGGCGCTGAAAAAGCGCGGCTTCCGCTTCGTCGGCAGCACCATCTGCTACGCGCTGCTGCAGGCCACAGGGATGGTCAACGACCATCTGACGGGTTGTTTCCGCCACCGGCAGGTGTGATCGCGACGTTGCCTGCCCTGCAGGAAATTGCGTGCCGAGTCATCGCGCAGCGCGGAAAATGTGCGTTCTTTCACACTAACGCGACATATTTGAACGCTTGCCGTGATGCGGGCAAAACGCGTGCTGAATGGAATGGCGCGCGCACTTGTGAATTCCCTGTTCCGCGATGGAAGCTGCGCAGGTCGAGGCCGGTCGTTCGTTGCATTCACAGGGCGTGGCGACGTGCATCGAAGCATCGCAGGGGATAGCAACGCATCTGGCCACGTCCAGTCATCTTTGACCGCAACACTTTCGGAGGCACTCAATGAAATCACGTCACCTCATGCTCAAGCTGGTCAGTGCCGCCGTACTTACCGCGCTGGCCGCGTCGCCGGTGCTGGCGCAGACCACCGGCACCACGACGACCACGACGACCACCACCACGACCTCCCATGAATCGGTCACGCTGGGCAACCAGTTCAGCACGTTCGCCGGTTCGACCACGAACTCGCAGTCGCTGGTGCAGGGCCTGCGCGACGGTACCGCGATCACGCTCAGCGAGCCGGTCACCACCACCTCATCCACCGGCGTCAAGACCACGACCACGGTGTCCACCACCTTCACGCCCGCCACCGGCCCGATGGGCTACGGCAACGTGAAGATCGCGCTGTCGCTGGCCGAGGCCAGCCTGGCCAAGGCGGGCATCACCGATCCGACCGCCGCCGAGATGCAGGCCGCGCTCAACGGCGGCACCCTGGTGCTGGCCAATGGCACCAGCATCAAGCTCGACGGCATCCTCGCCGCACGTGCCGCCGGCGAAGGCTGGGGTCAGATCGCCAAGGCCGAGGGTTTCAAGCTCGGCGACGTGATGCGTTCGCCGAAGGCGGACGCGCATGCGCATACCCACGTGAAGGTCGAACGGGTCGAGCAGGCCAAGGGCCATGACGTCGATCGCCCGGGCAAGCCCGAGCACGTGGCCAAGGCCGATCGCCCGGAGCGCCCGGAGCGCCCGAACAAGCCGGAGCGCCCCGAGCATCCCGACCACACCGGCCGTCCGGGCGGCTGAGCCCATCCGCTCCGGACACGCTAGTCTTTGCAGGCCCGGTGTGAAGCCGGGCCTGCTGCCATTTCCCACCATCGCAAGGAAATCCTGTTCATGCGCAACTCTCACCAATGGATGCTCGCCGGCGGCCTGCTGCTGATCGGCGCACCGGCGGCCCATGCCGCCACGTCGGACAGCGGCCAGTTCAGCCTCAGCGCGGGCGCGAACTACAGCAGCGGCAAGTACGGAACCAGCAACACCACCGACATCTGGTCGGTGCCGGTCACCGCCGAGTACGACGTCGACCGCTGGACGTTCAAGCTGGTCGTGCCGTACATCAACATCAGCGGCTCGGACAACGTGATCCCCGGCGTGGGCAAGGTCAAGAATGGCAATCCGCGTGGTCGCGGTCTCGGCCATGTGATCGGTGGCGTCCTTCCCGGCGGTGGCGGCAGCACCGGCACGACCGCCAGCGGTTCGGCATCGGGCCTCGGCGACATCGTCGCTTCGGCCGGCTACGAATTGTTCACCAGCGCGGACCGGACCGCCGGGCTCGATCTCACCGGCAAGGTGAAGTTCGGCACCGCCGACGAGAACAAGGGCCTGGGCACCGGCAAGAACGACTACGGTATCTCGCTCGACACCTACAAGGTGATGGGCGACTGGACCGCGTTCGGCGGCGTCGGCTGGATGAAGTACACCAGCTCGCAGTACATCCAGCTGAAGAACGGTTTCAACGCGAACGTCGGCATGGGCTACAAGCTCGGCGGCAGCGACGACATCGGTGCGTACTATTACTACCGCGAGCGGATCGCCACCGGCGGCGCTCCGCAGAGCGAGCTGACCGGCTACTGGAACCACAAGTTCAACGACAGCCTGCGCCTGCAGGCCTACGTGCTCGGCGGTTTCGCCAACGGCAGCCCGGACTATGGCGTGGGCGCGTCGCTGAAGTACAGCTTCTGAGGAAACCGCGGACGACCCCGCGGCCCGCCGCAATGGCGCGCCGCGAAGGTCGGCCCGGGAACTTCGGTCCATCCGGCTCCGTGCATGTGCACGGAGCTTTTTTTATGGCGTCGCCGGGTCAGCGCCGTCGCGAGCCGCGCAGCTGGTCGATCGAGAAACTGGCGATCTCGGTGCCGCCGACGCGGCGCGGCTGGCCCACGGGCGGGCCCCAGGCATGGGCGCTCACCACTTCCCAGCTGGCCGGGATGCGGCCGTCCGTGCGCATCGCCTCGTAGGCGGCCAGCATGCGGCGGTAGCGCCCCTTGCCGGTGAGGCCGCGCGCGCGTGCGCGGTCGGCGTTGGTGGCGCCGAGTCCCTGCAGTTCTTCCAGCAGCTTGCGCGGTTCGCTGTAGGTGAGGGTGTAGCGGAACACGTCCAGCACGGGGTCGCGCAAGCCGGCGTTGAGCATCGCGTCGCCGACGTCGTGCATGTCGAGGAAGCGGCCCACGTGCGGTTGCTGGTCGGCCTCGGCCCAGGCCGCGCGCAGTTCCTTCAGGGTGTCCGGGCCGAAGCTGGAGAACGCCATGAAGCCGCCGGGTTTCAGCACGCGCATGCACTCGCCGAACAGCGCGGACAGGTCGTCGACCCACTGGAAGCACAGGTTGGAATACAGCACGTCCACGCTGTGGTCGGCCAGCGGCAGATGGGTGGCTTCGGCGCACACGCGCATGAACGGCTTCAGCCAGCTGCTGTGCTGCTTCGCGGTGCGCAGCATCGGCAGCGCCAGGTCGAGCGCGATCACCTCGGCCTTGGGGTAGCGCTGCTTCAGCAGCGCGGTGCCGCGGCCGGTGCCGGCGCCGACGTCGACCACGCGCAGCGGCGTCTCCAGGTAGAAGCCCAGCCGTTCGAGCAGGGCATCGCCCACCTCGCGCTGCAGCGCATCGTGTTGTTCGTAGCTGGTGGCGGCGCGGCCGAAGTGGCGGCGCACCTGCCTGGGGTCGAGTTGGAAGTCGCTCATCGCGCCTGCTCAAGTTGGGTGGTCGCCAGCAGCGGCTGCAGTGCCTGCGCCACCGCGTCGGCGTGGCCGAAGAACGGCGCGTGGCCGGCTTGCTGGATCTCGGTGTAGCCGCCGCCGCACTGGCTGGCCGACCACTGCATCGCCTGCGGCGGCACCAGCCGGTCGCGCCGGCCGCTGATCCAGGCGCTAGGCACGCGCAGGTCCGGCAAGGCGGCGCGGCGATCGCTGGTTTCCAGGATGCGGATGCCTTCCTGCAGCACGCGCAGGTCCGGTTCGCCGCGGGCGAACACCAGTTCGCGCAGGTGGCGCAGTTCGCCGCGCGGGTCGGCGCTGCCCATCGCTTCCAGTGTGAGGAAACGCTCGATGGTGTCGTGGTAGTCGGTTTCCAGGTCGCTGGCCAACTGGTGCACCAGCTGGCCGTCGGCGCCGTGCGGCCAGCCCGCGTCGCGCACGAACTTCGGCGTGGCGCACAGCATCGCCAGGGCGCGCACCTGCCGCGGCAGTTCCAGCGCGGCGGTGAGCGCGATGGTGCCGCCCAGCGACCAGCCCAGCCAGACCGCCGGCGGCGTGACCCCGGCGATCGCCGCGGCGCAGGCGTGCGGCTCCAGCGGCAGGCCGCAACCGCGCGAGCGGCCGTGGCCCGGCAGGTCGACCACGTACATCGTGCATTGGTCTTCCAGCGCCTCGACCAGCGGCGCCAGCACACCGCCGTGCATCGCCCAGCCGTGCAGCAGCACCAGCGGGACGGGGCCGTGGCCGCGCCGGTCGACGTACAGGCTCATGCTTCGCTCCAATGGAGTGAGGCGCTTTTTACGTTCGCTTCCTCTCCCCTTTGGGGAGAGGATTGAGGTGAGGGGCAGGTGCTTGCGGGAAAACCGCTCGGAGCGAGCATCGAGTGGGCGACATCGCCAGCGTGCCCCCTCACCCCCGCCCTCTCCGCGTAGGGGAGAGGGGGTGAATTTGTAGGGGCGAGGTTTGCATCCACGGCGCCGCGCCCGTCGAACACGAAGCAGTCGCCCTGCCAGTGCGTGCCGTCGGTCTGTTCGAGGTACTTCAGGATGCCGCCGTCGAGCTGGTAGACGTGTTGCATGCCGAGGTCCTGCATGTGCAGCGCGGCCTTCTCGCAGCGGATGCCGCCGGTGCAGTACGAGACGACGGTCTTGCCCATGTAGCGTTCGCGGTCGGCGGCGATCGCGGCGGGGAAGCCGGTGAAACTGGCGAGGCGATAGTCGACCGCCTGCGGGAACTTGCCGGCATCGGTCTCGTAGTCGTTGCGCGTATCGAGCAGCACCACCTCGCGGCCGTCGTCGTCGTGGCCCTGGTCCAGCCAGCGCTGCAGGGTGGGCGCGTCCACCGCCGGCGCGCGGCCGCCTTCGGGGCGGATCGCGGGCCGGCGCATGGTGATGATCTCGCGCTTCAGGCGCACGCGCAGGCGGCCGAACGGCACCACGTCGGACAGCGACTCCTTCGGCGCGACGTCGGCGAAGCGCGGGTCGCGGTGCAGGGCGGCCATGAAGCCGTCGATTTGCGCGCGGCTGCCGGCGAGGAACAGGTTGATGCCCTCCGGCGCCAGCAGGATCGTGCCCTTCAATGCCAGTGCTTCGCAGCGCGCGAGCAGCCGTTCGCGCAGCGCGGGCAGGTCGTCCAGGCTGGTGAACTTGTAGGCGGAGATGTTGACGATCGACATGCGGGGGAATCGGCAGAGCAGGCGGCGATTATACGTGGTCGTCCGGTCATGCCTGCCGCGCCGGCGGCAGACGCAGCGTTTCCAGCGTGCCCAGCAGCCGGTCGACGTGGGTCTCCTCGTGCGCCGCCGACAGCGTGATGCGCAGCCGCGCCTGGCCGGCGGGCACGGTCGGTGGGCGGATCGCGGTCACCAGCAGGCCTTGCCGTTCCAGTGCCTGCGCGGCCTCCAGCGCGGCGTCGGCGCTGCCCAGCAGCAGCGGCTGGATCGCGCTGGGCGAGGCCGCCAGCGGCAGGCCGAGTTCGCCGGCGCCGCGGCGGAAGCGCCCGATCAGCACGGCGAGCTTTTCGCGCCGCCACGCTTCGGACTGCGCCAGCTGCACCGCTTCGAGCGCGGCGGCGGCCAGCGCCGGCGGCATCGCGGTGGTGTAGATGTACGGGCGCGCGAACTGCACCAGGCCCTCGACCAGCGCCGCCGGGCCGGCCACGAACGCGCCGCTGCAGCCGAGCGCCTTGCCCAGCGTGGCCATCAGCAGCGGCACCTCGTGCTGGCCCAGGTTCGCCGCGTCGAGGCTGCCGGCGCCGTGCCCGCCGAGCACGCCGAGCCCGTGCGCGTCGTCGACCATCAAGGTGGCGCGCTCGCGCGCGCACAGCTGCGCCAGTTCGCGCAGCGGCGCGACGTCGCCGTCCATGCTGAATACGCCGTCGGTGGCCAGCAGCGCGGCCGCAGCGGGATTCGCCGCCAGTCGGCGCGCCGCCGCCGCCACGTCGGCGTGCGGATAGCGCTTCAGTTCGGCGCCGCTGAGCCTGGCGCCATCGAGCAGGCAGGCGTGGTTGAGCTTGTCCTGCACGCAGGCGTCGCCGCGCGCCAGCAGCGCCTGCAGCACGCCGAGGTTGGCCATGTAGCCGGTGGAGAACAGCAGCGCTCGCTCGCGCCCGGTCCAGGCGGCCAGCGCTTCCTCCAGCTCCGCGTGCGCGGTACGGTGGCCGCAGATCAGGTGCGCCGAGGTGCTGCCGACGCCTTCCTCCCGCGCTGCACGGATGAGCGCGGCGACCAGCTGCGGGTGCTGCGCCAGGCCGAGGTAGTCGTTGCTGCAGAACGACAGCAGGCGCTGGCTGCCGCTTTCCAGCCACGGGCCGTCGGCGTGGTCGATCGTGCGCAGCCGGCGCAACAGGTTGGCGTGGGAACGTTCAGCCGTCTGGACGGCCATGCGTTCGAGCAGGTCAGGCCGCGGCACTGCAGCCGCAGTCCTGCCCGCAGCCGGCAGCGTCGTTTTCGAGAAGGTCGGCGTGCACCGTGCCCGCTGGCGCGACCACCTCCATGGGATGCAGGTCGAGCCGGCGGAACAGCGCGCGGTCCGCCTCCACGTCCGGGTTGCCGGTGGTGAGCAGCTTTTCGCCGTAGAAGATCGAGCCGGCGCCGGCGAAGAAGCACAGCGCCTGCACGGCGTCGTCCATCTGCTGGCGGCCGGCGGACAGCCGTACGACCGACCGCGGCATCAGGATCCGCGCCACCGCGATCGCGCGCACGAATTCGAACGGGTCGAGCGGCTCGGCGTCGCCCAGCGGGGTGCCGGGCACCGGCACCAACTGGTTGACCGGCACCGAATGCGGGTGCTCGGGCAGGTTGGCCAGCGCCTGCAGCAGGCCGGCGCGCTGTTCGCGCGTCTCGCCCATGCCGACGATGCCGCCGCAGCAGGTCTTCAGGCCGGCGTCGCGCACCTGTTCCAGTGTTTCCAGACGGTCCTGGTAGTCGCGGGTGTGGATGATCTCGCCGTAGAACTCCGGCGCGGTGTCGATGTTGTGGTTGTAGTAGTCGAGGCCGGCGTCCTTCAGCGCCTGCGCGTGGCCGTCGCCGAGCAGGCCCAGGGTGGCGCAGGTCTCCAGGCCCAGATCCTTCACCGCGCGCACGATCGCTGCCACCTTGGGAATATCGCGGTCCTTCGGGCCGCGCCATGCCGCACCCATGCAGAAACGGCTGGCGCCGGCGGCTTTCGCGGCGCGGGCGCGTTCCAGCACATCGTCGGCATCCATCAGTTTCTGCGCGGCGACGCCGGTGTCGTAGCGCGCCGCCTGCGGGCAGTAGGCGCAGTCCTCGGGGCAGCCGCCGGTCTTGATCGACAGCAGGGTCGATACCTGCACCGCGTTCGGGTCGTGGTGTTCGCGGTGCACCGTGTGCGCGCGATGCAGCAGCTCGTTGAACGGCAGCGCGAACAGCGCAGCCACTTCGGCGCGGCTCCAGTCGTGGCGGATGGCAGTGTCGGCCATGGAACGGGTACTCCCTGCAGGAAGCGCGAAAGTGTGGAAGCCGTTCCGGGGCGTGTCAACTGGATACTTGTGCGAATGGTTGACGGGACACGGGTGCATCCCTGCCGCTACCATCGCCGCTCGAACCACCACACCACCCGAGGGAGTCGGCCAGATGAGCGAAGGACAGGGCAGTACCGGCAACGTGATCGCGGCGATCTGCAGTTTCTTCATCCCGGGGCTGGGCCAGCTGGTGCAGGGGCGGTTGCTGATGGCGGTCGTCATGTTCGTGCTGGCCGCGGCGCTGTGGATCGTCCTGCTCGGCTGGCTGATCCATCTGTGGTCGATCCTCGACGCGGCGCTGTACAAGCCGGGCCGTTGAGCCGGAGCCCGGCATGGATGCACTGGTGACAGCCTGGCGGCGCCTGCAGCGCTTCGTGTTGCCGCCGCGCTGCCTGCTGTGCGGCGGCCATCATGGCGACGGCATCGACCTGTGCGCCGCCTGCGCGAACGAATTGCCGCGCAACCGCAGCTGTTGCGCGCGCTGCGCCCTGCCGCTGGCCACGCCGGCAGCATGGTGCGGCGAGTGCCAGCGCCGCGCGCCGCCATGGGATGCGGCATGGGCGCCGTTCCGCTACGGCTGGCCGCTGGACCGGCTGGAATCGCGCTACAAGTTCCAGGCCGACCTGGCTGCCGGCCGCGTCCTGGCGCAGCTGTGGCTGGGGGAACGGCTGCCGCTCAAGCCACCGCAGCTGCTGCTGGCCGTGCCGCTGCATCGCAGCCGCCTGCGCCGGCGCGGCTACAACCAGGCGCTGGAACTGGCCCGGCCGCTGGCGCGCGCGCTCGGCGTGCCGGTACATCCGGACGCGCTGCAGCGCCATCGAGCCACCGGCGCGCAGACCGAACTCGACGCGATCGGTCGCCGCCGCAACGTGCACGGCGCGTTCGCCCTGCGTCAGGGCGTGGTGCTGCCTGCGCACGTGGCGATCCTCGACGACGTGATGACCACCGGCGCCACCCTCGCCGAATGCACCCGCGTGCTGCGCCGCGCCGGCGTGCAGCGGGTGGACGTATGGGCGCTGGCGCGGGCGCCGTCGCCGCGGGTCAGCGGCGCGCAGGGTTGAGATAGACCGGGTTGCCGAGCAGCAGGGGTTTGCCGGCGTCGTCGCGGACCTCAGCGCGCAGCCAGTGCGCGCGGCCGTCGCTGGTCCAGTCGAAGCCGATGCGCTGGTCGGCATCGCCGATGGCGGCATCGACGGCCGGGGCGAACGGCTTGCCGTCGAGCAGCACGGCAAGCCTTTTCCCGGATACCTGGACGACATGCACTTCGAAGTGGACCTGCGCGCCCGCGTCGGCGCGCAGGGCGTCGCCCATCGTGGCGTGCTGCCCGCCGCTGCGCGCGTCGAGTTCCAGCAGCCGGTCGCGACTGCCTTCCACGTCGACGAACACGTGACCGGCGCGGATGCCGGCCAGGATCGCCGGCATCGACAGTTCCGCGGCGTGCACCACCGTGGTGGGCCGGCCGACCAGGCTGGAACCGGGTTTCGCCGCGGTCAGCGAGGAATCGTGGTTGTCGCTGCCGCCGATGCCGGTGAGCCGGTAGCCCCGGGCGAGTTGCTGTTCCCAGAACGGCACGCCGGAGAGGGGCGTGCCGGCGTCGCCGTCGTTGACGATCTCGATCGCCTGCACCTGCGCCATGTCGACCGGCGGCACGGCGGTCCAGCCGCAACCCATGCAGTTCTCGCCGCTGGGGCGGACCGGGTGGTTGATCGAGAGCAGGCCGTGCAGCGGCGCGATCCGCTGCAGCAGGGTGTTCCAGTCCTTCACCTCGCGGCCGTCGACGCGGAAGTCCACCGGCGCGGTGCTGCCGAACAGGTTGGCGTGGCCGCTGAAGGTGGTGATCTCGCGGCCGGGGATCAGCAGCAGGCGGTCGAAGTACGGCTGCAGCTCGCGCATCGGGTTCGCCTGCGACACCGTGTTGTGGTCGGTGATCGAGATGAAATCCAGGCCCTGCCGCGCCGCCGCCTCGACGGTGAGGAACAGCGGGCAGGGCACGCGCTGGCCGGACTGGCTGGCGCAGCTGGCATCGCTGTGCGCGTCGTGCATGTGCAGGTCGCCGCGGTACCAGCGCGCGTCGCGGCGCAGCGGCGGATTCAGCACGGCCGGTTCCCACGCGGGGTCGTCCGGCCGGCCGAACCAGATGTTCGCGGTGTAGCGGGAGCGGCTGTTGCGGCGGATGTTGGGGATGCCCAGCAGCAGGCTCCAGCGGCCCGGGCGGATCGCACCGGGCAGGTAGGAGGGCGTGGCGTCGGTGGCGGACACGGTGAACACGTGCTTCGAGCCGCCGCTCCAGCCGCGAAAGCCGTCCTGGCCGTGGAAGCCGTCCGGGCCGAGCAGGCCCAGGTCGATCGTGGTGCGCTCGTCGTCGTGGCCGCTGTAGTCGAACTGCACGGTGATGCGGCTGGTGCCCGCGGGCACCTCGAACGGCAGCATGCGGTAGGTCTGGTTGTCCGTGCCGTCCAGTTCGCCATGCAAGGTCAGGTCGGGCTGCGCGTGCCCGGCCCGGCTGGTGGCGGCCTGCACCATGCCGAGCAACAGCATCAGGCCAGCCAGCAGCAGGCCGGCGAGAAGGTGGGTCAGGCGGTGGCGCAGGCGCGGATTCATGGCGGATTTCCGATGGCGGTCGGTGGCGGGGGTGCGATGGCGTGCGGCCGCGGCCGGTGGCGGGTCGGCGGCGGCCGTCGGGTGCGGGCGACACTCCGGCAGCGGCCGGGCGGCATGCCGCCCGGCCGCGCGGGGTCAGAAGCGGTACATCACCGCGGCACGGTACGAGCGGCCCAGCACCGGCCGCGCGATGAACGTGTTCGCCCCGGCGTCCGCGCTCTGCAGCTCGCCGGCACGCGGGTTGCCCTCGGTCAGGCCCAGCGAGTTGGTGAGGTTGTCGGCGTACAGGTACACGGAAAACGCGGGCGACACGTCGTAGCGCGCACTGGCGCCGAGCACGTCGTACGACGGCAGCCGCACCGAGTTGGCGGTGTCGACGAAGCGCTGGCCTTCATGTTCGTAGGACAGCTGCAGCCGCAGCTGCCCGTCGAGCAGGTTCACCCCGGGCACCACGCGGTAGCTCAGCTTCGGCACGCGGATCAGCTGGTTGCCGGTGTAGTTGCGCAGGACCGGGCCGGTGCTGCCCTTGTCGGTGTAGCGCAGCCCTTCGTACTGCGGGTCCTGCCAGGTGGCGGTGAGCTGCACGTCGAACCAGCTGGTCGGGAACCAGGTGCCTTCCAGTTCCAGGCCCTTGGTCTTGGTGCTGGCGTAACCCTGCTGCGCGACCGAGGTGTTGTTGTTCGGGTTGAACACGTAGTTGCTGAAGCCGACGTTGTCGTACTTGGTGTAGAACGCGGTGGCGTACAGGTCGACCTGGCGGTCGGAATACTTGTAGCCCACCTCGCCCAGTTTCATGGTCTGGATGATCGGCGTGGCGGTCGCGTTGGTGATGTAGCTGCTCAGGTTCGGCAGGCGGAACGCCGAGGTCCAGCGCGCGAATACGCCGGAGCGTTCGGAGAACTGCCAGTTGGCGCCCAGCGTCCAGCCCGGCTTGCTGAAGCTGTGGTCGTACGACACGGTGCGGCCGGTGCCGGTCTGGATCTGCGAGGTGGCCAGCGTGCCCAGGTTCACGGTCTGCTTCTGCTCGACCCACCCCTTGGTGTTCACGCGCTCCCAGCGCACGCCGCCGTCGATGCGCAGCGCGTCGGTCGCCTGCCACTCGTCGGACAGGTAGAGCGCATCGGTCGACGAACTGCCGCTGGCGTTTTCCCACTCGTAGCCGTAACGGTAGATGCCGTGGTCGGTGAGCGTGCCCAGCGGCTGGCCGGAGGCATCCACCGCGACCAGGTCGAGCAGGCGCGCGTTGTCGCGCACGTCGAGCAGGGCGGTGGAGGAGTAGCGGCTGAAGTCCTGGTTGAAGTGCGCGTGGTAGTAACCCAGCGTGACGTCGTGGCTCTGGCCACCGAGGTCGAACTTGCGCAGCAGCCGGGTATCGTTGATGAATTCCTGTACCGGCATGGTCACGCCGCGCAGGCCGCCGATCACCACCAGGCCGTTGCCGTTCTGGTTCTGGTTGTCGAACACCTGCGCGGGGTTGTCGACGTAGCGCAGCTGCAGGCCGGCCGCACCAGCCGGCTGGAACGGCTTCGCCCGGGTCAGGAAGGCATTCGCGCCCATCAGCGAATTCGGGAACATGCCGTTGCGCTGGGTCTTGGTATCGCTGTAGCGCATCGATTCGGCCAGCTTCCAGTCCGCGCCGAGATCGTGGTCGAACTTCAGCGTCAGCTGGTCGCGCTTCACGTGCGTGCCCACGCTGTTGTCGAAGTTGTACAGGCTGCCGTTGCCCTGCTTCATCAGCACGTGCTCGGTCTCCGGCCCGGCCAGCGTGCCGAAGTTGCCGTCGAAGCCGGGCACCGCCTTGATCTTGCCGTTCGGGTAGGTACGCATCGGGATGCCCAGGTACAGCGCGACCTTGTCGTCCATGTGCTTGACGTCGACGCTGAAGCGGCCGTGTTCGAGATCCCTGGCCAGGTTCAGGCGGATCTGGCCGCCGTCGTTGGCGCGGAAGCCCGGGTCGCGGATGCCGTCGTCGACGCGGTAGAAGCCGCCCACGCCGAGCTTCCAGCCGTTGCCGACCGGCGTGCCGTACCAGAAGTCGGCGCGGTTCAGCCCGTAGTCGCCCACGGTGTACTTGACCAGGCCGTCCGGCGTGTCGCCGACCCGGCGCGGGATGAAGTTGATCGCGCCGGCCGGCGCGTTCGAATAGAACACCGACGACGGGCCGCCGCGCACCACCTCGATCCGCTCGATCGTCTCGTCCAGGCGGAACGCCTGGTCGGCGTTGAGGTAGCCGAGCGCCGGGTCATGCTGCACCGGGATGCCGTCCTCCAGCAGGTTGACCGAGCCGAAGCCGTCGACCGGAATGCCGCGTGCGCGGATGTTGCCGCTGGCCTCGCCGCCGGAGGCCTCGACCCAGAAGCCGGGCACCGATTTCATCGCCTCGGTGACCGAAGTCGGCGCCTGCATGCGCAGGCGATCCTCGTCGATGGTGGTGATCGAATAGCTGGTCTCGGCCTTGGTCCGCGTCGCCACGCCGGAACGCGCGGTGACCACCACGCTGTCGAGGTTCCTGGCCTTGTCGGTGCTGGCCTTGTCGGTGCTTGCCGTGGCGGTGTCCGGCGGGGTGGCGGTGCTGTCCTGTGCCTGGGCGGAAAGGGCGACGCCGAGCGCCAGGCTGCCAAGCAGGGCGATGCCGATGGATCGGCTGATGAGGGAAATACGCAAGTTGAATGCTCCGGGGAGGATGGGAAATCGCGGAGCCGTGCGGGGAATGCGTGCGAAACGACGGCGAGGCCTTCCCGCCGCGGTGGCGCGGCATCGCCGGTAGCTGTCTCGTGCAGAAGCGTCCTTGCCTATGGATGCGCTGCTTCCATCACAGGCTCTGATGGGCGTGCAGCCTAGGGACGGCCTGTGACAGTTAGGTGCCTGGTGGCATGACAGGGCTGAAATTTAGACGTCCAAATGGCGTATTCCGGCACGCCGGCGTCATGCGGAGCTGGCGGCACGTGCCGTTCAGCGCAACGCCAGCGCCAGCGCGATGCCGATCCAGATCGCCAGTCCCAGCCAGTTGTTGTGGCGAAACGCGGCGAGGCAGGCGTCGCGGGCGCGCCCGCGGATCAGCCACAGCTGGTAGCCGAACAGGCCGGCGGCGGCCAGCAGCGCCAGCCAGTACGGCCAGCCCAGCGCGGCGCGCTGGCCGACGAACAGCATCGCCAGCAGGAAGGTGCCCATCAGCATGCCGAGGATCGGCAGGTCGGCGTCGCCGAACAGGATCGCGGTGGATTTCGCGCCGGCCTTGAGGTCGTCGTCGCGGTCGACCATCGCGTACTCGGTATCGTAGACCACCGACCACAGGATGTTGCCGATGAACAACAGCCAGCCCAGCGGCGGTACCGTGTTCGTCGCCGCGGCGAACGCCATCGGGACCGACCAGCCGAACGCGGCGCCAAGCACCACCTGCGGCAGGTAGGTCCAGCGTTTGGTGAACGGGTAGATCGCTGCCAGCGCGGCGCCGGCGAACGACAGCTGCAGGGTCAGCTTGTTGGTGAACAGCACCAGCACGAACGCGAACGCGAGCAGCGCGGCGAACACGAGCAGCGCCTCGCGCGGCGTCACCCGCCCGCTGGCGAGCGGGCGGCCGGCGGTGCGCGCCACCTGCGGGTCGAGCTTGCGGTCGGCGTAGTCGTTGATCGCGCAGCCGGCCGCGCGCATCGCGAACACGCCGAGGGTGAAGATGAGCAGCAGCTTCCATGACGGGAAATCGGCGGCGGCCAGCCACAGCGCCCACCAGGTCGGCCACAGCAGCAGCAGCGCGCCGATCGGGCGGTCCATCCGGGTCAGCACCAGGTAGTCCAGCGCCTTCTCGCGCTGGCCCGCGGGCAGCTTCTGCAGCAGCCAGCCCAGCACCCGCGTGGCACGGGTCGAGCTGTCGGCCGGGCGCGCCGGCCGGGCGGCGGGTCGTGGCCGGGCGGCGGGTGAAGGCGCGGCGCTGCGCCGCTGGTGTTTGCGGGAAGAGGGAGCCATCCGCCGAGTTTAGCGTGCCGGCCATGGCCGGATGGCGTCGCCGGTCACTTCATGCAGACGGGGCCAGCGGCATCCGCCCCGCGCTCCGGCGATCGCGGCACCGCTCGTGGCGCTCATTCGCGCAGCAGCAGGCGATAGGCCGGGTGCGCGCTCTCGTCCACATGCGGATAGCCGAGCGTGGCGAGGAAGCGCCGGAACAGCGGTTGCTCGGCCGCCGGTACCTGGATGCCGACCAGGATGCGGCCGTGGTCGGCGCCGTGGTTGCGGTAATGGAACAGGCTGATGTTCCAGTCCGGATGCAGCTGGCCGAGGAAGTCGGTCAGCGCGCCGGGGCGCTCGGGGAATTCGAAGCGGTACAGCCGTTCGTCCTGCGCCAGCGGCGAACGGCCGCCGATCATGTGTCGCAGGTGCAGCTTGGCCAGCTCGTCGTCGGTGAGGTCGAGCACGTCGAATGCCTGCGCGCGGAACGCCGCGACCAGTGCCTCGCGCTCCTCGCGGCTGGCGATCCGCACGCCCACGAAGATGTGCGCGGAGCGGGCGTCGCCGATGCGGTAGTTGAACTCGGTGATGTCGTGCCGGCCCAGCGCGGCGCAGAAGCGGCGGAAGCTGCCGCGTTCCTCCGGGATGGTCACCGCGAACACCGCCTCGCGCTGCTCGCCCACCTCGGCGCGCTCGGCGACGAAGCGCAGCCGGTCGAAATTCATGTTGGCGCCGGAGACGATCGCCACCAGCGCGCCCGTGCCGTCGCCGTGCGCGGCCACGTACTGCTTCAGGCCGGCCAGCGCCAGCGCGCCGGAGGGTTCCGCCACGCTGCGGGTGTCCTGGTAGATATCGCGGATCGCCGCGCAGATCGCATCGGCGTCCACCCGCAGCATCGCGTCCGCGTGCTGCCGGCACAGCGCGAAGGTCAGCGCGCCGACCTGCTTCACCGCGGTGCCGTCGGCGAACAGGCCGACCTCGGGAAGCTGCACGCGCTCGCCGGTTTCCAGCGAGCGCGCCATCGCGTCCGAATCCGCCGCCTGCACGCCGATCACCTGCACCTCGGGGCGCAGCGCCTTGATGCATGCGGCTACGCCGGCGAGCAGGCCGCCGCCGCCGACCGGCACGAACACCGCCTCGAGCGGGCCCGTATGCTGGCGCAGGATCTCCAGCGCGACCGTGCCCTGGCCGGCGATCACCGCCGGGTCGTCGAACGGATGCACGAACACCGCGCCGCGCTGGACCTGCAGCCGCGCGGCGGCGGCCTGCGCGTCGCTGTAGGAATCGCCGGCCAGCACGACGTCCACCATCGCCCCGCCGAAGCGCCGCACCGCGTCCACCTTCACCTGCGGCGCGGTGACCGGCATCACGATGGTGGCGCGGATGCCCAGTTTCGCTGCGGCCAGCGCCACGCCCTGGGCATGGTTGCCGGCGGAGGCGGCGACCACGCCGCGCGCGCGCTGCGCCGCGTCCAACTGCACCATGCGGTTGTACGCGCCGCGCAGCTTGAACGAGAACACCGGTTGCTGGTCCTCGCGCTTCAGCAGCACCGGCCGACCCAGCCGCTCGCCGAGCAGCGGCGCCGGTTCCAGCGCCGATACGTGCGCCACCTCGTAGACGCGCGCGGCGCGGATCTGCGCCAGCAGTCCGCCGCGGTCGTTGTCGGCGAGCGGTGCGACGGCGTTCATGCCGCGAGTGCGGCGGCCGGGTGCGCCACCTGCAGCACGTCGACCAGCTTGCGCGTCTGCTGCAGGATCTGGCCGAGCGCCGCTTCGTCGCACTGCAGGCTCAGGGTGAGCCGCGAGACGGCCGGGTCGTGCGTGGCCGCCACGGTCAGCGTGTCGATGTTGTAGCCGCGCGCGGCAAACAGCCCGGCCACGCGCACCAGCGCGCCGGCTTCGTTCTGCAGCAGGATGGACAGGGTGTGGTTCATGGCGGGGCTCCGGTAGCGAGTCACTCTCCCTTCGAGAGAAGGGAAAGGCCAAAAGCTCAGAACATGTGGGAAGGCGAGTCCCCGGGCGCGGCCGGCGCCGCGCGCGAGGGGATGAAATCGCCGGTGATCATCTGCGCGTAGCTGGTGCCGGGGCCGACCATCGGGTACACGCCGGCGTCCGGGTCGATCATCACTTCCAGGAAGGCCGGGCCGGGGTAGGCGAGGAAGGCGGCGACGGTCGCCTCCAGTTCCTCGTTGCGTTCCAGCCGCTGCGCCCAGGCGAAGCCGTCGGCCTGCGCGGCGCGCACGAAGTCCTTGCGGTGCAGGCTCTTGTCCGATGCCGCGAAACGGCCCTTGAAGTACAGCTTCTGCCATTGCCGCACCATGCCGTCGCCGACGTTGTTCAGCACCACCACCTTGATCGGCAGCTCGTAGGTGGTGACGGTTTCCAGCTCGCCGAGGTTCATGCGGATGCTGGCGTCGCCGTCGATGTCGATGACCAGCTTGTCGCGGTGTGCGAACTGCGCGCCGATCGCCGCGGGCAGGCCGAAGCCCATCGTGCCCATCGAGCCGGAGGTGAGCCAGTGCCGCGGCGCGCGGAAATCGAAGTACTGCGCCGCCCACATCTGGTGCTGGCCGACGCCGGTGCTGACGATGGCGTTGCCGCGCGTGTGGCGGTTGATCGCCTCGATCACCGCGTACGGCTGGATCAGCGCGCTGGCGCGGTCGTAGTTCATTGCGTGCACGCGCTTCAGCTTCGCCACGTGCGCATGCCAGGCGGCGAGCCGCGGCTGGTGGCCGTGCGCGCGGCCCCAGGCGGTGAGCCGTTCCAATGCGCGCACCAGCGGTCCCACGTGGTGCCAGTCGACCGCCTTCACCTTGCCGATCTCGGCCGGGTCGATGTCGACCTGGGCGATGAACTTCGCCCGCGGCGCGAACTGGTCCGGCACGCCGGCCACGCGGTCGTCGAAGCGTGCGCCCAGCGCCAGCACGAAGTCGCAATCGTCGACGGCGTAGTTCGCGTAGGCGGTGCCGTGCATGCCGAGCAGGTGCAGCGCCAGCGGGTCGGTGCTGTCGAAGCCGCCCAGGCCCATCAGGGTGGTGGTGACCGGCAGCCCGAACGCGTCGACGAACGCGCGCAGCGCGGCGGAGGCCCCCGCCGCGATCACGCCGCCGCCGGCGTAGATCAGCGGGCGCTCGGCCCGCATCAGCGCGGCGAAGAAGGCGGCACAGTCGGCATCGCCGAGCGCCGACTGCTCCACCGCGCGCAGCCGCGCACGGTAGCCGGCCAGCAGCAGTTCGCCGCTGCCGTGCCAGGCGAGCGTGGCGTTCTGCACGTCCTTCGGCACGTCCACCACCACCGGACCGGGGCGGCCGCTGCGGGCCAGGGTGAACGCGGTACGCACGGTCGCTTCCAGCTGGCTGGCGTCGGTGACCAGGAACACGTGCTTGGCGCAGGCGCCCATGATGTTGCTGACCGGCGCCTCCTGGAACGCGTCGCTGCCGATCGCCGCGGTGCCCACCTGGCCGCAGATCACCACCAGCGGGATCGAGTCGGCCATCGAGTCGCGCACCGGCGTGACCATGTTGGTGGCGCCGGGGCCGGAGGTGACGATGGCCACGCCGACCTTGCCGGAGGCACGCGCGTAGCCGGCCGCCATGAAGCCGGCGCCCTGCTCGTTGGCCGGCACCACCAGCGGCATCGCCTCGCCACCATCGGCGCGCGGGTGTTCGGCGTTGTGGCGGAACACCGCGTCGTACACCGGCAGGATCGCGCCGCCGGAATAGCCGAACAGCACGCCCACGCCTTCGTCGGCGAGTACCTGCACGATCACTTCGGCGCCGCTCATGCTCTGACCGGCCAGCGGATGCCGGTCGGTGGTGGTCTCGGCTTTCAGTGCTTGTGCATTCACAAAGAAAATCCCCACAAGTTCGGTGTCGTGCTCCCTCCCCTGCGCAGCAGGGGAGGGTTGGGGAGGGGTTGCTCTTGCCCGTAAAAAGTCAAAAGCGTCACCCCCTCCCAACCTCCCCCTGCATTGCAGGGGGAGGAGCCAGGGAGCGTCAGCCGGCCTTCTTCAACGGCGCGGCAGCGGGCTTCGGTGCCGTCGGCTGCAACCACGGCATCCGCGCGCGCAGCGCGGCGCCGACCCGCTCGATCGGGTGCTCGAGGTCGGCCTGCTTCAGGCGCTTGTAGTTCGGCAGGCCGGCCTGGTACTCGGCGATCCAGTTGCGCGCGAAGGTGCCGTCCTGGATGTCGGTGAGCACCTCCTTCATGCGCGCCTTGGTGCCGGCGTCGACCACTCGCGGGCCGCTGACGTAGTCGCCGTACTGCGCGGTCTCGGAGACGAACTGCAGCATCTTCGCCAGGCCGCCCTCGTAGAACAGGTCGACGATCAGCTTCAGCTCGTGCATCACCTCGTAGTAGGCGATCTCCGGCTGGTAGCCGGCCTCGACCAGGGTCTCGAAGCCCTTCAGCACCAGCTCGCTGGCGCCGCCGCACAGCACGGCCTGCTCGCCGAACAGGTCGGTCTCGGTCTCTTCCTTGAAGTCGGTCTGGATGATCATCGCGCGGCCGCCGCCGATGCCGTCGGCGTAGCCCTTGGTCTTCGCCTCGGCGTGGCCGCTGACGTCCTGATGCACCGCCCAGATGCACGGCACGCCGCGGCCGCGCTCGTACTCGCTGCGCACCAGCGCGCCGGGGCCCTTCGGCGCGACCAGGATCACGTCGATGTCGGCGCGCGGCTTGATCTGGCCGAAGTGCACGTTGAAGCCGTGCGCGAACAGCAGCGCGGCGCCGGGCTTGATGTTCGGCTCGATCGCTTCCTTGTACAGGGTGGGCTGCACCATGTCCGGGGTCAGCACGGCGACCAGGTCGGCGCCCTTCACCGCTTCGGCCGGCTCGGCGACCTTGAAGCCGTCGGCCACCGCCTTGTGCCAGGTCGGGCCGTTCGGGCGCAGGCCGACCACCACGTCGAGGCCGGAGTCGCGCAGGTTGAGCGCGTGCGCGCGGCCCTGGCTGCCGTAGCCGAGTACGGCGATGCGGGAGGTGGCGAGGGGGTTGGTGGCGTTGCTCATGCGGTGGCTCCTTCGATGGTGGTGGCGCGATGGCGGATCGGAGTGGATGTGGCGGTTTGCGGATGGGTGGTGGCGCCGTCGGAGGCGGAGCCGACCAGCAGCGCGTACTTGGCCAGCGCGCCGCGGCTGACCTTCGGTGCCGGCGGTTGCCAGCCGGCGCGACGGCCGGCGAGGTCGGCGTCGGTGGCGATCTCGCGCGTGTCGGCATCGATGCGGATGCGGTCGCCCTCATGCAGCAGCGCGATCGGCCCGCCGCGCGCGGCTTCCGGCGCGATGTGGCCGACCATGAAGCCGTGGGTGGCGCCGGAGAAGCGGCCGTCGGTGATCAGCGCCACGTCGTCGCCGAGGCCGCGGCCGATCAGCGCGGCGGTGACGCCGAGCATCTCGCGCATGCCGGGGCCGCCGGCGGGGCCTTCGTTGCGGATCACGATGATGTTGCCCTTGCCGATGTCGCCGGCCTGCACCGCGGCGAACGCCTGCTCCTCGCCCTCGAACACGCGGGCGCGGCCTTCGAAGTGGCTGGCGCCCTTGCCGGCGAGCTTGAGGATGCAGCCTTCCGGCGCGAGGTTGCCGTACAGGATCGAGTAGCCACCGCGCGGCTTCAGCGGCTGCGTGACCGGATGCACCACGTCCTGCGCTTCCGCGCGCGGCGCCGCGGCGACCTCCTCGAACAGCGTGCGGCCGGTGACGGTGGGCGCGTCTTCCAGCATGCCGGCGGCAATCAGTTCCTGCGCCACCCGCGCGCTGCCGCCGGCGCCGAACAGCTCGACCGCGGTGTAGCGGCCGCCGGGCAGCAGGTCGGCGATCACCGGGGTGTGTTCCGAGGCCGGCTGGAAATCCTCCAGCGTCCATTCGACGCCGGCTTCGCGGGCGATCGCCAGCAGATGCAGCACCGCGTTGGTGGAGCCGGCGGTGGCGGCGACCATGCGCGCGGCATTGCGCATCGACGTGCGCGTGATCAGCTCGCGTGGCGTGCGGTTCTCGCGCAGGCATTCCATCACCAGTTCGCCGCAGCGGAACGCAGCGGCGCCCTTGGCCGGGTGGGTGGCGGGGATGTCGTTGTAACCCAGCGGCGACAGCCCCAGCGTGGAGAGCACCATCGCCATCGTGTTGGCGGTGAACTGGCCGCCGCAGGCACCGGCGCCGGGACAGGCATCGCGTTCGACCGAGGTCAGTTCCTCGTCGCTGATCTTGCCCGCGCCGTGCGCGCCGACCGCCTCAAACACCTGTTGGATGGTGATCGGATGGTTGTCGTGGGTGCCGTGCGCGATGGTGCCGCCGTACAGCGCCACGCCGGGGATGTCCAGCCGCGCCAGCGCCATCGCGGCGGCCGGGATGGTCTTGTCGCAGCCGCACAGCACCACCATCGCGTCGAGGCAGTGGCCGTCCACCGCCAGCTCGATCGAGTCGGCGATCACCTCGCGGCTGATCAGCGACGAACGCATGCCGGGCGTGCCCATCGCGATGCCGTCGGTGACCGCGATGGTGTTGAACTCGACCGGTGTGCCGCCCGCGGCGCGGATGCCGGCCGCCGCCTCGGCCGCCAGCTCGCGCAGATTGAGGTTGCACGGGCTCACGTTCGACCAGGTGTGCACCACCGCCACCAGCGGCCTGGCGATGGCCGCGTCGTCGAGGCCGGTGGCGCGCAGCATCGCGCGGGCGGGGGCGCGGTCGGGGCCGCTCTTGATCAGGTCACTGCGCATCAAAGAATCTCCGAAGGACAAAATCCCGACGAGGGGCGGGTGCCCGCGACCGAACCGGTCGAGGTGCGCCGGGGGCGAGGGATCTGCCCGAGGCCACCCCGACTCCGCCGGTTGAAGAGAAGCGCCCCCTGCGCGCGAGGGAGGTCGACGGGACGGCCAGGGAGTCGGCGCCATCGCGGCGTGCAGGGACCATCCGCGTCGCATGCGCGCAGGGGGCAGCAGAAAACGCGGACACATCCGTGTGGCCGCCTGGGAAACCGGGTGATGGCATCAGCCGCATGCGCGCGCTCCGCAGAAGAACGCGGCGGCGGTGTCGGCGTGGTCGCCGACTGCATCGAGCACTGCGTCGCGCACCTCGTCGGTGCCGGCCTGGCCGCCGATGTCGCGGCTGTGCGGGCCGTAGCGCAATACTTGTTCCACCGCCGATTCCACCGCGGTCGCTTCGGCCTCCAGGCCCAGCGAATGGCGCAGCAGCAGCGCGGCGGAAAGGATCGCGCCGATCGGGTTGGCCACGCCCTGGCCGGCGATGTCCGGCGCCGAGCCGTGGATCGGCTCGTATAGCCCCATCGAGCCTGTCCTGAGCGTAGGCGAAGCCGGAGTCGAAGGGCCCAGCGAGGCCGACGGCAGCAGGCCCAGCGAACCGGCCAGCGCGGCGGCCTCGTCGGTGAGGATGTCGCCGAACAGGTTCTCGGTGACCACCACGTCGTAGCTGTTCGGCCGGGTCAGCAGCAGCATCGCCATCGAGTCGACCAGCTGGTGCTCGACCTTCACGTCGGGATAGTCGGCGGCGATGCGCTGCACCGTGCTGCGCCACAGCCGCGAGGTTTCCAGCACGTTCGCCTTGTCCACCGAGGTGACGTGGCGGCGGCGGTCGCGCGCCAGCTCGAACGCGCGGCGCACCACGCGCTCGATCTCGGTCACGGTGTACCTGCACTCGTCGGTGGCGGCGTCGGCGCTGCGCGTCTTCGCGCCGAAGTAGGTGCCGCCGGTGAGCTCGCGCACGAACAGCACGTCGACGTTGCGCAGCCGTTCGTTCTTCAGCGGCGACAGGCCGGCCAGCGCCGGATGCACCTGCAACGGGCGCAAGTTGGCGTACACGCCCAGCGCGGCGCGCAACGCCAGCAGCCCCTGCTCGGGCCGCACCGGCGCGTTCGGGTCGGACCACTTCGGGCCGCCCACGGCGCCCAGCAACACGGCGTCGGCAGCCTGGCAGGCCAACAGCGAAGCGGCCGGCAGCGGCTCGCCGCAGGCGTCGATCGCGGCGCCGCCGATCAGCTGCTCGTCGAACGTGAACGCATGCTCGTAGCGCGCGGCCACGGTTTTCAACACGGCCACCGCGGCGGCGGTGACCTCGGGGCCGACGCCATCGCCGGGCAGGGTAACGATGCGTGCCTTCATGCGTTTACTCCGTTTGATCGAAGCCGGTCTTGTTGAAGAGTGCGGCCATGGATGGCCGCTTCTTGACGTTCGCGTTCACGGACGAACGCATCAATTTGATCGGCCTGCTGCAGCAGGTAGCCGAGCTGGTCGACGCCGTGCAGCAGGCAGTGCCGCGCGAACGGTTCCAGCCGGAACGGGATGCGGCCGCCGTCGGGCAGCTCGATGAACTGGCCGCGCACGTCGATCGCCAGCTCGATGCCGGGGTGCTTGAGCAGCCAGCGGTGTTCCAGTTCCTCGAGCTGGATCGCCAGCAGGCCGTTCTTCAGCGCGTTGCCGCGGAAGATGTCCGCGATCTCGCTGCACAGCACCGCCTGGATGCCGTAGTCCAGCAGCGCCCACGGTGCGTGCTCGCGCGAGGAGCCGCAGCCGAAGTTGCGGCCGGCGACGAGGATCGAGCAGCCGCGCGCTTCCGGGCGGTTCAGCGGGAAGGCCGGGTTGTCGCTGCCGTCGGCCTGGTAGCGCCAGTCGTGGAAGCACAGCCGGCCCAGCCCTGCGCGGGTGGTGGTGGTGAGGAAGCGCGCCGGGATGATGCGGTCGGTGTCGATGTTCTCGTCGGCCAGCACGGCGGTGCGCGAGTGGAGGCGGGTGATGGGGCGCATCAATGACATTCCTCGCTTCTTGCGTTGGCCTCCTCTCCCCTGTGGGGAGAGGATTGAGGTGAGGGGCGGGTGCTCGCAGGGAAGTGCAACGAAGCGCGCCTTGCTCCTCCCCCTGCGTGCAGGGGGAGGTTGGGAGGGGGTAAAGCTCTGGAGCGGGAGGCAAGAGCGACCCCACCCCGGCCCTCCCCTGCCAGCAGGGGAGGGAGGCCAGCGAATCGGTCGGCGTTCATGCCGCCACCTCCGCCAGGTACTCACGCGGATCGGCAATGCGCCCGGCGATCGCCGATGCCGCGGCGGTGGCGGGGCTGGCCAGCACGGTGCGCGCGCCCTTGCCTTGGCGGCCCTCGAAGTTGCGGTTGGAGGTGGAGACCACCAGCTGGCCTGGCAGCGCCAGGTCGCCGTTCATCGCGATGCACATCGAGCAGCCGGGCACGCGCCATTCGGCGCCGGCGGCGGTGAACACGCGATGCAGGCCTTCGCGCTCGGCATCGCGGCGCACCGCCTCGGAGCCGGGCACTACCAGCATGCGCACGCCGTCGGCGACGCGCCGGCCGTGCAGCACGCGGGCGGCTTCGCGCAGGTCGGACAGGCGCGAGTTGGTGCAGCTGCCGATGAACACCACGTCGACCGGCGTGCCCTGCATCGGCTGGCCGGGGCGGCTCTGCATGTAGTCGAGCGCGCGGCGTTCCTGCGTGTTCGCCGCCGCCGGCACCGGCGCGTCCATGGCGATCGCCATGCCGGGGTGGGTGCCGTAGGTGACGGTGGGCCTTACCGCGGCGGCGTCGATGCGCACCTCGCGGTCGTAGCGCGCGCCGTCGTCGCTCTTCAGCGCGCGCCACTTCGCCACCGCCGCGTCCCACGCCGCGCCCTGCGGTGCGCGCGGGCGGCCTTCCAGCCAGGCGAACGTGGTCTCGTCCGGCGCGATCATGCCGGCGCGCGCGCCGGCCTCGATCGACATGTTGCAGACGGTCATGCGCTCGTCCATCGACAGCGCCTCGATCGCCGCGCCGCGGTACTCCAGCACGTGGCCGGTGCCGCCATCGACGCCGATCGTGCCGATGATGTGCAGGATCAGGTCCTTCGCGCCCACGCCCGGCGGCAGCTGGCCGTCCACGTGGATCGCCGTGGTCCTCGGCTTGCGCTGCAGCAGGCATTGCGTGGCCATCACGTGGCCGACCTCGGTGGTGCCGATGCCGAACGCCAGGGCGCCGAACGCGCCGTGGGTGGAGGTGTGACTGTCGCCGCAGACGATGGTCATCCCGGGCTGGGTGGCGCCCAGCTCAGGGCCGATCACGTGCACGATGCCGCGCTCGGCGCTGTCCCAGCCGTGCAGCTCGACGCCGAACTCGCGGCAGTTGCTTTCCAGCTGCGCCACCTGCGCCTGCGCCTCGGCGTTCGCGTACGGGCGACTGCCGTCGGCGTTGGCCGGCAGGGTCGGGGTGGAATGATCCAGCGTGGCCAGCATGCGGTCGGGCCGGCGCAGCCGCAGGCCACGCTCGCGCAGTTCGCTGAACGCCTGCGGCGAGGTGACTTCGTGCACCAGGTGCAGGTCGACGTAGAGCACCGCCGGCGTGTCGGCGGTCTCGGCGGCGACCACGTGGGCGTCCCAGACCTTCTCGAACAGGGTCCGCGAGGTCATGCCGCGACCTCCGTGGTAGCCGGCTGTTGATGAGGAGTCCGGCCATGGATGGCCGGTTCTTGATCTTCGCGGTCAGGGACGACCGCATTGACAACACTCAGCCAGCCGTGGCGATCCTCGGTACGGCCATCGAACAATCCGAAGAACGCCTGCCGCAGCTGCTGCGTGACCGGGCCGGGCGCGCCCTTGCCGACCGCCTTGCGGTCGACCGAACGCACCGGGGTGATCTCGGCGGCGGTGCCGGTCATGAACACCTCGTCGGCCGAGTACAGCGCCTCGCGCGGCAGCTCGCGCTCCTCCACCGCGATGCCGAGGCCGGCGGCCAGCGCGAGCACGCTGTCGCGGGTGATCCCGGCCAGGATGCCGGCGCTGGACGGCGGCGTGAGCAGCCGGCCGTTCTTCACCAGGAACAGGTTCTCGCCGGCGCCTTCGCTGAGCAGGCCGCCGTGGCCCAGTGCGATGCCCTCGTCGTAGCCGTTGCGGCGCGCCTCCAGCCCGATCAGCTGGCTGGACAGATAGTTGCCGCCGGCCTTGGCCCAGCTCGGGATGGTGTTCGGCGCGGGACGGTGCCACGACGACACGCAGATGTCGGCGCCGCGCTCGGCCGCCTCGCCCAGGTACGCGCCCCAGGCCATCGCCATGATCGCCACCTCGACCGGCGCGCCGTCCTTCGCCAGCACGCCCAGGCCGCCGGCGCCGCGGAACACGATCGGCCGCACGTAGGCCGACGGCATCGCGTTGGCGCGGATCAGCTCCAGGCAGGCGGCGTTGATCTCGTCCTCGCTGTAGCCGATCTCGATCTCGTACACGCGCGCCGACTCGAACAGGCGGCGGGTGTGGTCGGCGAGGCGGAAGTAGGCCGGGCCGCGCGGCGTGGCGTACACGCGCTCGCCCTCGAACACGGACGAACCGTAATGCAGCGCGTGCGTGCTGACGTGGACGCTGGCCTCGGCCCACGGCTTGATGCGGCCGTTGTGCCACAGGAATGGGGTGTTCATGCGGTGATCTCCTTGTGCGGGCGTCCCTGCGCGCGAGGATCGGAAAGCGGCCTTCCCTGACCGCGCTCTTCAATGGACGGGGCTTGCTCGTGCGGCGAGTGCTGCGCGATCCGGTTGACGATGACCAGCGCGGCCAGCGCGGCGGCCTCGACGATGTCGGTGCTGGTGCCGTGGCCGCGCCAGTCGCGCGCGGCGTGGCGCGCGCTCAGCTGGGCGTGGCCCTGGGCGTCGGCGCCTTCGCCCATCGCGTCGATCTGGAAGCGGGTGAGCGCCAGCGGCGTGCCGGTGGCGCGCTCGATCGCGCGCAGCACCGCGTCGACCGGGCCGTCGCCGATCGCCGCCTCGCCGACCTCGTGGCCGCCGTCGTGGGCCAGCTTCACCGAGGCCGAGGCGCTGCCGCCCAGGTGCGAGCTGGCGTGCAGCTGCACCAGGCGCCACGGGCCGCCGGCGTGCGGGTCGCGGCCCAGCGCCAGCGCTTCCAGGTCCTCGTCGTGCAACTCGCGGCCGTGGTCGGCCAGCGTCTTGAAGCGGGCGAAGATCTCGTCCAGCGCGGCGTCGTCCGGCGCGTGGCCCAGCGCCTGCAGGCGCTGGCGCAGCGCGGCGCGGCCGGAGTGCTTGCCCATCACCAGGCGGGTTTCGGCGATGCCGACGTCCTGCGGCCGCATGATCTCGTAGGTGCCGCGGTGCTTCAGCATGCCGTGCTGGTGGATGCCCGACTCGTGGGCGAACGCGTTGGCGCCCACGATCGCCTTGTTGCGCGGTACCGCCTGGCCGGTCAGCTCGGTCAGCAGGCGCGAGGTGGGGTACAGCTGGCGGGTGTCGATGCGGGTGTCCACGCCGAAGTGCGGCGCGCGCACCTTCAGCGCCATCACCACTTCCTCCAGCGCGGCGTTGCCGGCGCGCTCGCCGATGCCGTTGATGGTGCATTCCACCTGGCGCGCGCCGGCGCCCACCGCGGCCAGGCTGTTCGCCACCGCCATGCCGAGGTCGTCGTGGCAGTGGCTGGAGAAGATCACCCGCTCCGCGCCCACGACGTGGCGGCGCAGGTATTCGAACAGCTCGACGATCTCGGTCGGCGTGGTGTAGCCCACCGTGTCCGGCGCGTTCAGCGTGCTGGCGCCGGCGGCGACCGCGGCGCTGAACACCTCGGCGAGGAATTCGGGCTCGGTGCGCAAGGCATCCTCGGCGGAGAACTCCACCTCGTGGCACAGCCCGCGGGCGCGTTCGATCGCGCGCACCGCGGTGTCCAGCACCTGCGCCCTGCTCATGCCCAGCTTGTGCTCGCGGTGCAGCGGGCTGGTCGACAGGAACAGGTGGATGCGCGAGTGGCGGGCCGCCGCGAGCGCGCGGGCGGCGCTGTCGATGTCGCCGTCCTGGCAGCGCGCCAGCGCGCACACCGTGGTGTTTTTCAGCACCCCGGCGATTTCCGCGACTGCGGCAAAATCGTCCGGCGAGGCCTGCGGGAAACCGGCCTCGAGCACGTCCACGCCGAGCACCTCGAGCTGCCGCGCCATGCGCAGCTTGGCGCGCCGGTCCATCGAGAAGCCGGGCGCCTGCTCGCCGTCGCGCAGGCTGGTGTCGAAGATGCGCACGCGCCCGGCGACTACGTCGTCGTCGCTGGCGGGGGTGTCGTGCTGGCCGGGGTTTTTCATCATGGCTCCGCTGTGGGCGGCGCCGAAGGCACAAAAAAACCCCGCATCCGTTACCGGGTGCGGGGTTCTTCGGGTGTTTTCAGGTTTTCTTATTTACCTGGACACATGCCCTCAGCCCGCACCTCCGTTGGTAATAAGGAGTACGAGTACGAGGGTAATAATGAGCGTGCCGCGAGCCCGCAGCAGGCCGGCAACCGTCACGAGACGGTTTTCCTTGGCGATGCTGCGGTGGCTGTTGCGCTGCGACATGGGACCGACCGTAAAGCAGTTCGTCGACGGCTGTCAACAACTTTTTTCAAAATGGCCGAAATCAGCCATGCGGCGGGCATTTGGACGTCCAGATGGCCAGATGAATCTCGCGATGCGCGCGCGTATGGCCCGTGGCATGGTTTGCATGAGCCCGTGCGTAGGAGCGCACCCTGTGCGCGATGCTTTTTTATATGCCCGGAAGAGCTCGCGCACAGGGTGCGCTCCTACGGTGGCAGCAACCAGCTTCGCAGTGCGGCGTCGCTGGCGGCCAAAGGTTCGGCACTGGCGCTGCGCGCCAGCATCGCGGCCAGCGCCGGGGGCACGTCGACCGGATGGCCGGCCAGCGGTTCCACCACGCTCTCGAACTTGGCCGGATGGGCGGTGGCGACCACCGCCCACGACGCGGCGTCGCCATCCGCGCGCAGCCGGCCGAGCAGGTGCATCGCGGTGGCGGTATGCGGGCAGAACACCTCGCCGTGTTCGCGTGCGTGCCCGGCGATGGTGCGGCGGATGGCGGCGTCGTCCACGCTGTGCGCCTGCAGCCGCTGGCGCAGCCGGGCTGCGTCAGGGTACGTCCAGCGCAGCCGCTCGAAGTTGCTGGGCGCACCCACGTCCATCGCGTTGGCGAGGGTGGCGACCGCTTCGCGCGGCGCGTAGTCGGCGCCGGCGAAGAACTCGGGCAGGGTGGCGTTCGCGTTGCAGGCCAGCCGCACCTCGCCGACCGGCAGGCCCAGCTCGCGCACCCACAGGCAGGCCAGCGCGTTGCCCAGGTTGCCGGTGGGCACGATGAAGTTCAGCGGCGTGCCTTGTTCGCGCCACCAGCCCAGCGCGGCGTGCGCGTAGTAGCTCATCTGCGGCAGCAGCCGGCCGAGGCTGATGCTGTTGGCGGAGGACAGCGGCCGCTGCGCCTGCAGCCCGGCGTCGTTGAGCGCGGCTTTCACCATCCGCTGGCAGTCGTCGAAACGGCCGGCCACGCGCAGCGTGCGGACGTTGTCGCCGAAGCAGCCGAGCTGGTGCGCCTGGCGCGGCGAGACCAGGCCGTCCGGATACAGGATCACCACGTCCACGTTCGGTTGGCGGTGGAACGCGGCGGCCACCGCGGCGCCGGTGTCGCCCGAGGTGGCGACCAGGATGGTCAGCGGCCGCGCGTCGGCGCGCGGCAGCCGGCGCAGGCAGGCGGCGAGGAATCGCGCGCCGACATCCTTGAACGCCGAGGTGGGGCCGTGGAACAACTCCAGCGTCGCCGTGCGCGGATGCGCCGGCAAGGCGCGCAGCGGCGTGTCGAAGGTGAACGCCTCGGCGCAGATGGCGGCCAGCTCGCCGGCCAGCGCATCGCCAGCGAAGAACGGCGCCAGCAGGGTGGCGGCGGTATCGGCCAGCGAGCCGTGGGGGTCGAACGCGGCGGGATCGAGCGTGGGCAGTTGCTCCGGCACGTACAGGCCGCCGTCCGGCGCCAGTCCGGCGGCGATCGCCTGGCTGATCGGCACGGTTGGACCGGCGCTGCGGGTGCTGCGGTAGCGGATCGGCTCGCTCATGCATGCCTCGAACTGTAGGAGCGCACCCTGTGCGCGATCAGCGCGTCAGCGCTGCGCTTTTCGACGAGGCCAAAGGCATCGCGCACAGGGTGCGCTCCTACGGGGCGCGCGCTCATGGCAGAACCTCGTCGAGCGAGTCGACCAACGCGGCGGCGGGTCCGTCGATCGGCGACACCCACGCATCGCTGTCCAGCCCGGCCCCGGCGAACGCGGCCTGCATCGCCACGCTGGCCATCTCGGCGTCGGTGCGGTTGTCGTACCAGCCGAACACGCTGGGGCCGGCGCCGGAGATGCTGGCGCCCAGCGCGTGGTGGTCCAGCGCGGCCTGCTTCACCCGCGCGAAGTGCGGGATCAGCGGCGCGCGGCGCGGTTCCACCAGCACGTCCTTCAGGCCTTCGCGCACCAGCGAGGCGTCGCCGCGCCAGCAGCCGGCCAGCACCAGGGCGAGGTTGGAACTCTGCGCCACGAACTCGCCCAGCGCGTAGTGGCCGGCCAGCGCCGCGCGCGCCCGCCGCGTTTCCAGCACCACGTGCGGATGCACCAGCGCGCAGTGCCATGCGGCCGGCACGTCGATGCGCAGCAGCCGCTCGTGGGTGGCCAGCACCAGGCCGCCCAGCAGCATCGAGCCGAGGTTGTCGCCGTGGCGGCTGCCGCTGGCCACCGCCTCGCCGTCCAGCGCGAAACCGTACAGCGCCTCGCGCGGCAGCGGTTGCGCCAGCAGCGCGTTGGCGGCCACCAGCGCGGCCACGCACGAGGCGGCCGAGCCGCCCATGCCCGAGCCCAGCGCGATGCCCTTGTGCAGGGTCAGCTCGAAACCGTGGGGCAGGCCGAGCGCCTCGCGCAGCGCGAGGAGCGCCGTGCCGGCGGTGTTCGCGCGCGGGTCGGTGGGCAGGTCGGTGACGCAGCCGCGGATCGCCGCGATGCGCACCACCGGTTCGTCGATGCGGCGCACCTCGGCGCGGTCGCCGGCGCCGGCCACGCTGTGGCCGAGCAGGTCGAAGCCGACGCCGACGTTGCCGACGCTGGCGGGCGCGAAGGCACGGGCGACTTGCGGGGGATTGGCGCGGCGCGGTGAGGCCATGACGGGTTCCAGCAAGGAGGAATTCATGCGCGCGCCTCGAGCGACTCGGCGATGCGCAGCAGGTCGGTGAACACGCCGGCGGCGGTCACCTCGGGGCCGGCGCCGGGGCCTTGCACCGACAGCGGATTATCGCAGTAGCGGCGCGTGCTGAACTGCACGATGTTGTCGGTGAGCCGGGTGTGCGCGAACGCATGGCTGGCCGGCAGCACCTGCAGCCGCACGCTGGCGCGGCCGTGCCGGTCCAGTTGCGCCACGTGGCGCAGCACGCCGCCTTCGGCGTGCGCGGCGGCCAGCTTCGCGGCCATCGGCGCGTCGAGTTCGTCGAGCCGCTGCATGAACGCCTCCAGCGGCAGCGCGGCCAGCGCCGGCGGCACCAGGCCTTCCAGGTCGACGTCCTCCAGCGACAGCGACCAGCCCGCCTCGCGCGCCAGGATCACCAGCTTGCGCGCCACGTCGAGGCCGGACAGGTCGTCGCGCGGGTCGGGTTCGGTATAGCCCAGCGCGTGCGCCTCGCGCACCAGCGCGGAGAACGGCTGGCGCCCGTCGTGGCGGTTGCACAGCCAGGCCAGCGTGCCGGAGAACATGCCGTGCACCGCGAACAGTTCATCGCCGGTGTCGAGCAGGTCGCGCAGGGTCTGCACCACCGGCAGGCCGGCGCACACGGTAGCCTCGTAGCGGAAGCGCGCGCCGCTGGCGCAGGCGGCGCGGATCGCCTGCCAGCGCGGCAGCGGGCCGCTGCCGGCCAGCTTGTTCGGCGTCACCACGTGCAGGCCGGCGGCGAGCCAGCGCGGGTAGTGCGCGGCCACCGCGTCGCTGGCGCTGCAGTCGATCAGCAAGGCATGGCGGCCGTCGTTGCCGCGCACGTGCCCGGCGAACGCCTCCAGGTCGTTCGGCCGCCAGATCTGCGCGCCGCCGTGGCGGGCGTTGAGTTCGGCGTCGTCGCAATCCAGCCACATCCGTTTGCTGGCCACCACGCCGCAGAGTTTCAGCTCCAGCGCGCTGTCGCGGGCCAGCCGCGGCTGCGCCGCGCGCAGTTGCTCCAGCAGCGCGCTGCCGACCCGGCCGGGGCCGATCACGCCGACCGCCAGCACGCGCCGCCGGGTCGTGCCCATGCGGGTCATCGACGGCGGCGGCAACGGGGAATGCTGGACTTGCTCGGGTGCACAGGTGATCACGATGGCCTCTCCGGTGGAGGCCCGTTCTCGCTGGCGTGTCGGCATGGGCCGGCCCGCCTCGTCGAGGGCGGGCCGTTGCGTGGGAAAACTCAGCTACGCACGACGCTCCGCCCGGGACCCGTGGTACCGGTGGTAATCGTGGTGGTAATGATGGCGGCGACGATGCCCGCGCACGACGGCATGCAGCCGGTGCGAACCGGTGCGGAAGGCGTGCGTGCGGGTGTGGAAAGCGGCGACATGGCGTCGACCATAAGCGGATTGCTGCACTGCGGTCAACAGGTGCATTTGCAACTTTCGCGAACGCCGGATGGTGTCGGACGATGGCCGGCGACCTGCGGCAGGTTGTCGCGATCGGCCGATCCGCGCCCGGGCAACGGGGCGCGCGGGCCTACAATCGACGGATGAACTGTCCTGTTTTCCTGCGCGGCGTGCCTCGTGCGGTCGTCGTGCTGTTCGCGCTGGGCATGTGCGGTGCGGCCTCGGCCGCCGGGCTCCAGGCCGGTGCCGCGCCGGTTCCCGACACCATGCAGCAGCGCATGGCCGCGTGCACCAGTTGCCACGGTGCGCGCGGTGAAGGCTCGCCGGACAGCGTGGCGATCCCGCGCCTGGCGGGCAAGCCGGCCGGCTACCTGCTGCAGCAACTGGAATATTTCCAGAGCGGCCAGCGCCGGCACGCACCGATGGAATACGTGGTGCGCCAGCTGAGCCCGGCGTACCTGCGCGAGATCGCCGATTACTTCGCGCGGCAGGACGTGCCCTACCGGAAGCTGCAGGTGCCGGCGGTGCCCGTGGAGACCCTGCGGCGCGGCGAGCAATTGGTGATGCGCGGCGACTCCACCCGCGGCGTGCCGTCGTGCGTCAGCTGCCACGGCGCCAGGCTCACCGGCGTGGAGCCGATGATGCCGGGCCTGATGGGCCTGTCGTACGACTACCTCAATACCCAGCTGGTGTCGTGGCGCACGCGCCAGCGCGCGGCCGAGGGGCCCTACTGCATGGGCGTGGTCGCCAACCGCATGCGCGAATCGGACATCACCGCCGTTTCCGCGTGGCTGGCCAGCCATGAGCCGCCGGCCGACATGCACCCGGCACCGGCCAGTGCGCAGGCCGAACCGCTGCCGGGCTGGTGCGTGATGGGCAAGAGCGGAGCGGGTCGATGACGTGGTGGCGACGTGGGGCGTGGGTGACGGGGCTGCTGGTGCTGGCGGTGTCCGGATGGCTGTACTTCGGCCAGGGCGTTTCGCGGCCGGCGGCGCCGGCGCAACGCGAGGCGGATGCCGCTGCGCTGCACGATCCGGCGCTGATCGCCCGCGGCGAATACCTGGCCACGGTCGGCGATTGCGCCGCCTGCCACACCGCGCGTGACGGCCAGCGCTATGCCGGCGGCCGCTCGCTGGCCACGCCGTTCGGCGACGTGCCGGCGCCGAACATCACGCCCGATCCGGAAACCGGCATCGGCCGGTGGAACTTCGACGATTTCTGGCGCGCGCTGCATGAAGGCAAGGGTCGCCAGGGCGAACTGCTGTACCCGGTGTTCTCCTACACCTCGTTCACCAAGGTGACCCGCGACGACGCGCTGGCGATCTTCGCCTACCTGAAGTCGCTGCCGCCGGTGCGCCGCGCGGACGGCGAGTTGGGGCTGGGCTTTCCCTACAACGTGCGCAGCAGCCTGCTTGCGTGGCGCGCGCTGTACTTCAAGCCGGGCGCGTACCAGCCCGATCCGGCGAAATCCGAGCAGTGGAACCGCGGCGCCTACCTGGTGCAGGGCCTGGGCCACTGCAACGAATGCCACGCCGCGCGCGACTCGCTCGGCGGCATCGCGCAGGACCGCCAGCTCACCGGCGGCCGGATTCCGCAGCTGGACTGGTACGCGCCCGATCTCGGCACACAGCCGGGCGGCGGCCTGGCCGGCTGGAGCGCGCAGGACATCGTCGACCTGCTCGGGACCGGCCGGTCGGCGAAGGGCACCGCGTTCGGGCCGATGGCCGACGTGGTGCGCATGAGCACCCAGCACATGACCGAAGCGGACCTGCGGGCGGTGGCGACCTATCTGCAGGCGCTGCCGCCGCGCACGCCGGCGGCGGACGCGGCGCCGTTCAAGGCGGCGGCCAGCCACGAGCTGGGCGGCACGCTCTACGCGCAACGCTGCGCCGACTGCCACGGCAGGGACGGCCGCGGCGTGGCAGGGGTCTACCCGCCGCTGGACGGCAACATCTCGGTCACCGAGCCGACCGGCATCAACGCCATCCGCAGCGTGCTGCTCGGCGGCTTCGCCCCGGCCACCGCCGGCAACCCGCAGCCGTACTCGATGCCGCCGTTCGCGCAGCAGCTGAGCGACGCCGACGTCGCTGCGGTGGTCAGCTACGCCCGCCAGTCGTGGTCGAACAAGGCCTCCGCCGTGCAGCCGGCGCAGGTGGGGCAGTACCGGCACACGCCGATCGACTGAAGGCGCATCCGCGCGGTCGTCGTGGCATCCTCGCCACGATGCCCGGCGTTTCCGGGCGGCGGGCCCCTGCCATGCGCCTGTGGTCGCTGCACCCTCGTTACCTCGACGCGCAAGGCCTGGTGGCCGTGTGGCGCGAGGCCTTGCTGGCGCGCGCCGTGCTGCGCGGTGCAACGCGCGGCTACCGGCATCACCCCCAGCTCGACCGCTTCCGCGCCCATCCCACGCCGCGGCTGGCGATCAACGCCTACCTCGCGGCGGTGCACGCCGAAGCGCAGGCGCGCGGCTACCGTTTCGACCGCCGCCGCTACGGGCCGGTGCGTGAAGTGGCGCCCCTGCCGCTGAACCGCGGCCAGCTCGAGCTGGAATGGCGCCACCTGCTCGGCAAGCTCGCCGTGCGCGATCCGCTGCGGCATGGGCAATGGCGCGACCTCGCCCGCCCCGCCTGCCACCCGCTGTTCCGGCTGCGCGCCGGGCCGGTGGCCGCGTGGGAGCGTGCCGCCGCGCAGGTCGATCAGCGGAGGCAAGGGCCTTGAGCATCAAGGCACGCATACGGTGGAAGCCTTCCTCGCCGCGCTGGAGCATCCGCTGAAGCGCGAAATCGTCGCGCTGCGGCGGATCCTGCTCGGCGCGGACATGGCGATCACCGAGGAGATCAAGTGGAACGCGCCGAGCTTCCGTACCTCGGAGCACTTCGCCACCATGCAGTTGCGCAGCAAGGAGGCCGTGCGGCTGATCCTCCATCTCGGGTCGAAGAAGCGCGAGCTGCCGCGCGGGGCGATCGCCGATCCGCGCGGCCTGCTCGAATGGCTGGGACCGGACCGCGCGATCGTCGGCTTCCGCAGCGCCGCCGAGCTGGCCGCCGGCGAGGCGGCGCTGGTGGCGATCGTGCGGCAGTGGCTGCGCCAGGTCTGAGCGGGTGACCGCGGTGCCGCTCAGCGGCCGGTCATGCGCCGTCGACCGAGCAGCGCGGCCAGGCCGAGCAGCGCCAGGGCGGCGAAGGCGGCGCCGGCCAGGAAGGTCGCCTGCGAACCGATCGCGCCCCACAGCCCGCCGGCGAGCACGCTGGCGAGCAGCAGGGCCACGCCGGTCACCAGGTTGAACACGCCGAACGCGGTGCCGCGCAGCGACGCCGGCGCCGCGTCGGCCACCAGGGTGGCCAGCAGGCCCTGCGTCATGCCCATGTGCAGGCCCCACAGCGTCACGCCGATCACCAGGCCGGCCAATCCACCGATCAGCGCCAGCGCGAGATCCGCCAGCACCAGTACGGCGAATCCGCTGGCCAGCAGGACGTCGCGGTCCAGCCGGTCGGCGAGCTTGCCGATCGGGTAGGCCACCAGCGAATAGACCACGTTCATCAGCACCAGCACCGCGGGAATCAGCATCAGCGACAGCTTGAGCTCCTGCGCCCGCAGCACCAGGAATGCCTCGCTGAAGCGGGCCAGGGTGAACACCGAGGCGACCGCCACGATCCACCAGTACACCGCCGGCAGGCGCGACAGCTCGGCGCGCGACAGCGGCATGCGCACCTGGTGCGTGCCCGGTTCGCGCGCCGCGTCGTGCACCCCGAACGTGATCAGCGCGAACGAGCCGAACGCCGGCAGCACGGCAAACCAGAACACCAGCGGGATGTTGTCGCCGGTCAGCCACATCAGCCCGATCGCCAGCAGCGGGCCGAGATAGGCGCCGGTCGTGTCGAGCGACTGGCGCAGGCCGAACGCCGCGCCGCTCATGCCCGGCGGCGCCAGGTCGGCGATCAGCGCATCGCGCGGCGCGCCGCGGATGCCCTTGCCGATGCGGTCCACGAAGCGCGCCGTCACCACCCAGCTCACCGTGTGCGCCAGCGGGAACACCGGCTTGGTGAACGCCGCCAGCCCGTAGCCGATCGCGGCCAGCAGCTTGCGCCGGCCCAGCCAGTCCGACAACGCGCCGGAGAACACCTTCACGATCGCCGCCGTCGACTCGGCGATGCCCTCGATGAAACCCACCGCCAGCGTCGAGATGCCGAGCGTGCCGACCAGGTACACCGGCAGCAGCGCGTGGATCATCTCCGAGGAGACGTCCATCAACAGGGACACGAAACCCAGCGCCCAGATGCCTTTCGGGAGACGCTGCAGCGCCGTCACGGTGCGGGCGCGGTCGGCCGGTGGATCAATGCTGCTCATGCCGGGTGCTTCCACGCGGGATCAGGGAACGGGTCGCCGGCCGTGCAGGCCGTTGGCGGATGCCTGGTGCGACAGCTCGAAGGTGCAAGTCGTCGGGCTCGCTGCTCGGTGAGTATCGCCGGGGCCGCCTCGCCGGATCCGCGGCGCGTATCGGGGCGCTGCCGCCGATGATAACGGTTCGGCGGGATTCCCGGGCCCGCAGGCACGACCGGCCGAGCGCCCCATGCTGCGGCATCCGTACGCAGGTGGCGGCCGGCACGGATTGACGTGAGTCATGGCGAGCGCGCCGCCGTGCCCGCACGCTGCGCGGATGCCGACCCGGCGTCGGCTGCCCGCGCGGTGGAACCGATGCCGCGTCGGCGGCCGCCGCAGAGTCGGGCAGACGGCGCACTCGAGTTCCACCATCGCTTGCTCACCACGGTTCCCGGGCATGATCCAGCTCAGCTACAGCACCTTCGGCCTCACCAACCTCTCGTTTCCGGAGGCCATCGATGCGGTGGCCCGGGCCGGCTACGCAGGCGTCGAGCTGTCCTTCCACCGCGAGCAGTTCAATCCCTTCAACCTCAGCGAGGCCGACCTCGACGACGTGCGGCGGCATCTGCAGGCGGCGCGGATCGTGCCGGCCTGCGTGGCCACCGCCTCGCACTTCTTCACCCCGTCGCGGCCGCACGAGCCGTCGCTGATGGCGCTGGACGTGGCCGGGCGCCAGCGCCGCATCGACCTGGTCAAGCGCGGCATCCGCGTGGCCCGCCGGCTGGGCGTCGGGCTGGTCACCTTCGGCAGCGGTTTCCTGCGCGAGGAGCACGTGCGCCAGCCGGCGGTCGACCCGGGCGAGCTGCTGGCGGACAGCATCCGCGAATGCCTGCGCGAGATCCGCGACGACGAGGACATCACGCTGCTGATCGAGCCCGAGCCGGGCATGTACATCGAGACCCTGGAGCAGGGGCTGGCGCTGATCCGCGCGGTCGGCTCCCGCCGTTTCGCGCTGCACATCGACATCTGCCACGCCTACTGCTCCGAGCCGGACTACCTCGGCGCGCTGGCGCAGGCCGCGCCGTTCGCCCGCTACCTGCACATCTCCGATGCGCGCGAGGGCCGCAACCTCAGGATCGTGCGGGACGATGCGGTGGCGGGCTTCGACCTGGATGCCGCCAGTACCCTGGTCTATTTTCCCGATACGGCGGACTACCTGCTGGTGGATCGCCGCCATCCGCTGTACTTCGGCGACCGCGCGCCCGACCCGGCGCGGCGCCGGCGCATCGAGGCCTTGCTGGCGCAGGCCGGCATCGACCGGCCGGCGGGTACGGTCGACTACGGCAGCCTGTACGCCGGCGCCTCGCCGCTGGACGACGAGATCTTCACCTACCTGATCTCGGTGCCGGGACTGGGCTTCGACGTGCTCGAACGGGCCTGGCCGATCGTCGCCCACCTGCGCGGCGTGCGAGGCCCTGCACTGTTCGACCGGATGGTCGCCAACACGCGCACCGGCATCGTGCATTTCCACGAGATTCCCGGCGAGGGCACGCTGGACCTGGCAGCCAGTTTCAGGGCGCTGAACGAGCACGGCTTCCACGGCTTCGGCTCGGTCGAGCTCTACCACCATGTCGAGAGCTGGCAGCAGGCCCTCGACGACAGCTACCGCCACCTGGCCGCGATCGCGCAGCCGGCATGAACGCCCGGCCGTTCCACCGAGCAACCACCATGATCGACTTCGAGGCACTGGGCTGGCGCAGCGATACCGTCGGCGAACTGGACCACCGCCGGCTGAAGGCGCCCAGCGTCAAGCTTCGCGGCGCCCATGCGGGCGCGGCGGGCGATATCGTCTACGCCATCGACTTGCGCCTGCGCCGGCCGAACGCGGACGCCTGCCTGTCGGGTACCGAACTGCATTCGATCGAGCACTTCCTGCTCGAAGGCTTCCAGCGCCTGTTGCCGCAGCATCTCGTCAGCATCGGCGTGATGGGTTGCCAGACCGGCTTCTACCTCACCCTGCTCGGTGAAGGCCGGCGCGCCGTCATCGAAGACGCGTTCGCGACGATCCTCGAAGGCGTGCTCGCGGTCGACGCCGTGCCGTATGCGCGCATCGACCAGTGCGGCCACTGGCGCAACCACGACCTGGCGCGCGCGCAAGCCGTCGCGCGCGAGGTGCTGGCGCGGCGCCCGGCGTGGCGGGACGTGGCATGAGCGCCACGCAGGGCGCGCGCTGGCAGGTCAGCGCCACGCGCCGGATCGAGTACGACCTGCTCAACGTGGCGGACGTGTTCGATCCGCACAGCGATGCCTTGCTGTCGATGGGGCGCACGCAGGAAGGGCGCCGCTTCGTGGTGGTCGACGCCTGCGTGCACGCTCTTCATGGCGGGCGCATCCGTGCCTATTTCGCCCACCACCGGATCGATGCCCGCATCATCACTCTCCCGGGCGGCGAGGGCGGCAAGACGCTGGAGGCGTGGCTCTCGGTGCTGCGCGAACTGGACGGCTTTCCCATCCACCGCCGCGACGAGCCGGTCATCGCCATCGGCGGCGGCGTGCTGACCGACGTGGTCGGCTACGCGGCGGCCAGCTACCGCCGCGGCGTGCCGCACATCAAGGTGCCGACCACGCTGATGGGCTACGTCGATGCGGCGGTGGGGATCAAGACCGGGATCAATTTCAACGGCCGCAAGAATCGCCTGGGCAACTTCGAGCCGCCGCGCCGGGTGCTGCTGGATCGCAGCCTGCTGCGCAGCCTGCCGCCGCGCCACCTGCGCAACGGCCTGTGCGAAATCGTCAAGCTGGCCGTGATCAGGGATGCCGCGTTGTTCCGCCTGCTGGAGCAGCATGGCGCGGCTTCGCTGGCGACGGCCTTCCAGGACGCGCGCGGCGGCGACATCCTCGACCGCGCCATCGGCGGCATGCTCGAAGAGCTGGCGCCGAACCTGCACGAGGAAGAATTGGCGCGCAAGGTGGACTTCGGCCACACCTTCAGCTACGGCCTGGAAACCCGCCACGAGGGAAGCCTGCTGCACGGCGAGGCGGTGCTGCTGGACATCCTGGTGTCGACCGCGATCGCGCGGCGCCGCGGCCTGCTCGGCGCGGCCGCGGCCGCGCGGATCTTCGCCCTGGTCGACCATCTCGACCTCGCCCCCGACCTCGCCCTGCTCGACGCCGAACTCATGTGGCAGTCGCTGCTGGACCGCGTCGAACACCGCAACGGCCTGCAGCGCGTGCCGCTGCCCGCGGCGGTCGGCGAATGCGTGTTCGTCAACGACATCGCGCGCGCGGAAATCGAAGCTTCCATCCAAACCTTGCATGACCGGACCACGACAAGCCATGACCGAATCGCCGAATGTTGATGCCGGGGAAATCGCCCACTTCAACCGCATCGCCCAGCTGTGGTGGGACCCGCACGGCAAGATGGGCCAGCTGCACGCGATCAACGAGCTGCGCCTGCGCTTCATCACCGACCGCATCGGCGTGCCCGCGCCGCGCATCGTCGACGTGGGTTGCGGCGGCGGCATCCTGGCCGAGGCGCTGGCCCGGACCGGCGCGCGGGTGACCGGCATCGACCTGTCGCGATTGTCGCTGGACATCGCCCGCCAGCATGCCGAACGCGGCGGGCTCGCCATCGACTACCGCTACCTAGACGCGGAAACCCTCGCCCGCGAGGAGGCCGGCAGTTTCGACGCCGTCACCTGCATGGAAATGCTCGAGCACGTGCCGCATCCGGACCGGGTCATCGCCGCCTGCGCCGCCTTGCTCAAGCCGGGCGGCGTGGCGTTCTTCTCCACCATCAACCGCACGTTCAAGGCGTTCGCCTTCGCCATCGTGGCCGGCGAGTACATCCTGGGCCTGCTGCCGCGCGGCACCCACAGCTACCGCAAGCTGATCCGGCCGGCGGAGATGCGCGCGTGGGCCGCCGCCGCGGGGCTCGAGTTCAAGGCGGTGGACAGCCTCATGTACAACCCGCTCGCGCGCCGGTTCCGCGTTGCGCCGAACCGCGAAGACATCAACTACATGGCCTGCTTCGTCAGGAAGGGCTGACACCCATGCAGCGTTTTCTCGCCTTGTCGCGCTCCCTCCACGGCGCGCTCGACATCGCCATGCCCGGTTTCGTCGCGCTGCTGTGGCTGGGGCATTTCCCGTCGTGGCAGGTGCTGGCGCTGTGCCTGCTGACCGCGCTGGCCGGCTATACGGCCATCTACGCGCTGAACGACCTGATCGGGGTGAAGGACGACCGGCAAAAGGTCGCCGGCGGGATCAAGCCCGGCTACGCGGTCGAGGCTTCCGCCATGCGCTACCCGCTGGCGCAGAACCTGATCAGCATGAAGGGCGCGCTGGCATGGTTCGGCTTCTGGTTCGCGCTGGCCGTGCTCGGCACCTGGCTGCTGAACCCGCTGATCCTGCTGATCGTGTTCGCCGCGGCGGCGCTGGAGGTGCTTTACGTGAAGCTGCTGAAGGTCACCTGGTGGCGCACCGTGGTCAGCGGGCTGGTCAAGTCGGCCGGCCCGATCGCCGCCGTCTTCGCGGTGATCCCCGCACCGTCGTGGCCGTGGCTGCTGGGGTTGCTGGCCTGGCTGATGCTGTGGGAAATCGGCGGCCAGAACATCCCGGCCGACTGGAACGACCTCGAGGAAGACCGCCGCATCGGCGCGCGCACCATTCCGCTGGTCTTCGGCCTGCGCACGGCCGGCGCGCTGGTTGCCGTCAGCCTGAGCCTGGCCGTGCTCGCCAGCGCGCTGCTGCCGCGCATGTCGCCACTGGCGGGCGGCTGGCCGTTCCAGCTCGCCATCCTCGCCGCCGGCGCCGGCCTGCTGCTGCCGCCGGCGATCCGGCTCGCACGCACGCTGGACGGCCGCCAAGCCGCGCGCCTGTTCGACCGCGCCAGCCTGTATCCGCTGGCGCTGCTGGCGATCGTCACGGTGTTCGTGCTGATCCGCTGAGGCAACCGTCGCGCCACCGCTGCAGGATTCTTGCCCGGTCGTACGGTAGACGGTCAATGAGGGGCGCGAACTGCACGCGCAGCAGCAATAGCACTACCAAGACACGGATCATGCACTATGTTGTTGCCTATACCACGTCTGCGATTGAGGCTTTTCTGGTCACACAGGCTATGAGAGGATCTGTAGGAAGGGATTCTTGTCAACAATGGCTGCGTGTGATTTTTTCTTTAGGAAGGAGATCAGATCATCGCCTCGCTGTAACAGCATGACGATTTCATGCAACGAGCAGAGCATCATCGTTTTTTGAGCGAGCGCGGCAGCGCATTCCTTGACCACGGGTTTGGTAAAGCCTGAGGACGAGATGAAGATACCGCGAGCGTTCGCGCGGAGGAACAAACGACTGAGGTGGGGAAGAAACTCACCGGTGCCGACTGGCGAGTTGAGCCATTTCATCTCAACGAGGTGCACCGCGCCATCGAGCTCGATCACGCCATCGATCTGTTCAAGCACAATAGATGTGTCCGGGTCTTTTCGGCGGAAGTCCTCCCGAACAAGAATTCCATAGGCACTGAACATATCGTTTAGAACACCTTCAAGCAGCTTGCCGCGCTCATGGGGCTTGTCGTCCATACCGAACAGCGCCGCAAGTCGAGTATTCACCTTCTCAATCTCGGAGCGCCTGTCGGCTGCTGCTGCCTGTTCCGCGTGCTCACGAGCGCGTGTGGCCTCGCGTTCAGCATCTCGTTCTTGCTTCATCCGCGTGAAAGAGTCCTTTGCATTGACTGCCTCTCGCACGCTTGCGACGAGCCCTTTAGCCTTCAGCCGGTCTTCGGGCCAACAGGTCTCGAACCTCTCGAATTCCACCACACGCTTGATGATCTCGCGTCGCGGGCGCAAGCCACTATCGCCGCGTCCATTGACCTTGGTGAGCACCTTGCGAACGATCTCGAATTTGTTGATGGAGTCCGCGTTTGTCGCTACGGCGCGCTCTACTTCGGCGAGATCTTCGTCGGCAACGCCGGCGCCGCGTAGGAAAAGCACGACACCCTTCTTCGCCCGAATGAGGCGAGCGATGGTCTCAACAAGTAGCTCAAACAGTTCTGGCGGGTAGTGAAATGCCTCGGACATCGGATCACCTTTGAATTGCTATGTCCGCTCTGCGGCTAGGAAGCCACGACTACAGCTTCGCGACTAGATCGTCCATCGCCACCTTGGCGTTCTGAAGGTAGTCCTCTTTCACCTGCACACGATGGCCGTTGATAGTCTGCTTGCCAATGGGAAGCTTCGAAAACGGGAGCCCCTTTGCGAAAGCCACCACGCCAGTTGTCTGAAAGTCGCGAATCTCGACGAACCCGGCTTCCAGCTTCTTAAAGGCGAAGATTTCGGGGTTCGACTTCAGAAGTTTGCCAACGTCACTCTCGATGGCTTGCAGTACGGCAGCGTAGGCCGAAGCTGCGCCCATGTACTGCGTCAGTCGGTTCTTGACAATCAGATGAACTTTCGGAAGGGGGCGCTGGGCATACTTTAGCTTCGTTGCGAATGCGTAGGCTGCATAGATTTCCGAGGGCAGTTTCAGGCCGTAGACGAGAGAAAATGCGTTCTGTATTGCTCGACGGGAGGAATCGTCCGCCATCACGGGGAGCACGATGCGGTCTGCTGTGGAAAGTGCGATCTGCGTGTAGAGGGAGAAGCTTGGATTGCAGTCGAGGAAGACCACGTCATACTCGTCGGCAAGCTGATCCAAGAAGTCCTTCAGCCAGTCGACAACCGCTATCCACGGGTTCGTTCCGGGGATCTGATTGTTGGCAAGCGTGTTCACGGCGTTCGCTTGGAGTTCCAACATTGGATCGCCGCACACGAGATCGACGTTTGCAGGTACACCCTTGTTATAGCTATTCGGCTTCGTAATGAAGTCGTGCGCGTTGAATTTAGGTGGGGAGTACGGTGCAGGCAGACGGAGCTGAAAGTAGCCCCCCACGCTGCATCGAGGTACCAAGCCCTGCCGTTCAAGCAACTTCTCGCTGCCCTTGTTATTCAGCCCTCCAAGCATCAGCTCAGATAGATTGGCCTGCGGGCACATGTCGATCGCCAAGATACGCTTTTTCGGGTGTTTCTCGGCGTAGCGAACAATCGACTGAAAGCACAGGCTTGTCTTTCCTGTGCCACCTTTGTTGTTCCAGTAGGCGTACTTGATGTCCATCGTTCGCTCCATGAGCCATCTGTTTGGCTGATATTGACATCATATCGTCCATAATGGACGTATACAAGTCCTTATTTGCCAGAGTGATGGTGGGCTCGAATTGAGGCTCCGCGGATTGATGGTTCCCTCTTGAGTGCTTCGTGGGCCTACTTCGGGCCGGTAGCAGATTGTCAGGCGCCGTTCGATTGAGTCTTTTTTAGATTTAGTTAGCGAATAGCGTTCTTGTATGCACTGCCTTTTGGTGCTCTGGCTCTTCTGAGTAATGCGGGCCACGATGGCCCGCAGCTCTACCCGGGTCCCTTGCGCGGCGGTGAGGCGGGGTCGATAGGCCGTGCAGCGGGCGTTGCCAAGGAGGGCAATGCTTTTTCGACAGGGCAGGCGACGGCATGGATGCCGGAGTGGAGGCAACGCAGGAGCGGTTGCCCGATGCCTGGCAAGCGCCAAGCGGGGTGCTCTTTCTCTTTGAGCACGCAAAGAGAAAGTGACTCGGGCGCCGCAGGCGCACGAAAGCTCTGGCTCTTCAGGTGCCCACCGGCGAGGGAAAGGAAAGTGCGTCGGACAGCTCCGGCTGCGGCGCGCCGCTCTCGCCGCGCACTGGCGTCAGTGCGACAGGTCGATCGCGTAGGTGGCGGTGCCGTCGCCGTGGTCCTTCAGTTGGCGGATGTTGTCGAGGCCGGCTTCGCGGGCCACGTCCTGCTTGCCGCTGGCGTCGGTGAACACGACCGGGCCGGAGGTCTTCAGCGGCGCGAATTTCCATGAGGTCGGTTCGAGCTCCTTCGCGCCGATCCGCTGGTGGCGTTCCAGCCACTTCGCCAGGATCTCGCGGGTGCCGTCGGGGGCGGCCAGCACGATGTTGCTGCCGTCGAGGCCGGGGAAATGGCCGCCGCCGCTCGCGCGGTAGTTGTTGGTGACCACGACGAACGGCTGGCTCGGCTCGACCGGCTTGCCCTGGAAGGTCAGCGTGGTGATGCGCTGGCCGACCGGCTTCGAGACGTCGATGACGTAGTGGATGCCACCCTGGATCTGGTCGAAGTTGTAGCCGGTGAAGCGGCTGTTGATCAGCGCCTGTTCGCCGCTCTTCGCCGGGTCGATCCGGTTGAAGCGTTCGGCGGATTGCTCCAGCCAGGCTTTCACCCCGGCGCCGTCGGCCTTCACCGCGGCCAGCGTGTTCGGATAGAAGTACAGGTCGGCGGCGTTGCGCAGGGTGAGCGGGCCGGGGGCGACGTCGGTGTAGTCGTCGGGGCCGCCGAAGCCGGTACGGAACGCGGCGGCGGCGGACAGCACCGGCACGCCGGCCAGCTCGGGATGCGAGCGCGGCAGTTCGGTGCGCACGTAGTCGATCTGGGCGGCGTTGACCGGCGCCAGCGCGGTCATGTTGCCCTCGTCGGCAAAGTAGCTGCTCAGGCGCAGCGTGCTTTCGCCGATCGGCGTGTTGACGTGGGCGATCGCCGCCTCGTGCGCCTGCCGCACCAGCGGCGCGATCGCCGGATCGGCCGGCACGCAGTCGTTCTTCTGCGGACAGATACGCCGCACCTCGCTGTGGCTTTCCTCGTGGTCGACCACCCAGCGGCCGTCCTTGCGGTCCAGCACCAGCCGGATCACGCCCAGGTCCTTGCCGAAGAAGTCCGCCATCACCGCCGGCACGCCGCGCACCAGGCCGCGCTGGGCGTCGACATCCTTCAGGCCGGCGTAGCGCGGGCCGGGAAATTCGGCGTGCGAGTGGCCAAGCAGCAGCGCGTCGATGCCGGGCACGCCGGCCAGGTGCCAGCCGGCGTTTTCCATGTCCGGGGTGTACGGCGCGGTGTCCAGGCCGCCGTGCAGGATCGCCACCACCAGGTCCGGATGCTGCGCCTGCAGTTCGGGCAGGTACTTCCGCGCGGCTTCAACGACGCCGCTGACGGTGACCCTGCCGGCCAGGTTCTGCTTGTCCCAGTCCAGGATCGGCGGCGGGGTGAAGCCGATGATGCCGACTTTCAGCGGCACGCTGAGCTTGCTGCCGTCGGCCGTGTACGCCTCGATGTGCTTTGTCACCACCGTCCACGGCCTGAAGATCGGCTTGCCGTCGCGCGCGCTGTAGACGTTCGCCAGCACCAGCGGGAAGCGCGGGCCGGCGCAGCGCTCGCTGTGGCCGCCATCCACGTTCATCGGGGTGCCGGTGACCTGCGACAGGAAGCGCAGGCCGTAGTTGAACTCGTGGTTGCCGGCGGTGCCGCCGTCGTAGCCCATCGCGTCCATCGCCTGGTAGACGGCCAGCTCCTGGTCGCAGGCCACCGGCTTCACCAGCGCCTGGTAGTCGGCCAGCACGCTGCCCTGGATGGTGTCGCCGCTGTCGAACAGGAAGGTGTTGGGGAGCTCGGCGCGGGCGCGGCGGATCAGCGTGGCGGTGCGCTCGTAGCCGAGCGAGGCGTCCGGCTTCAGCTTGTAGTAGTCGTAGCTGAGCACGTTCGCGTGCACGTCGGTGGTCTCCAGGATCGCCACGCTCGCGCGCGCGCCGTCGGGCGTCCTCCCGCCCTGCCAGGGCAGCCCGGCGCAGCCGGCGAGCAGGGCGGCGGCAGCGAGGGCGAGCAGCGGGGCGGCGAACGGGAACGGGCGTGGCGACATGGGGGTTCCGTGAAGTGCGGGGTCCAGGTCGCGGGAAGGTAGCAGATCGGCATGACGGGTTGCCGGCGCCGCGGAGGCTTTCCCCGCGGGCCCGGGGCGAGGCCGCCTGCACCCCGGTGCGATCCCCAACGGCAGTGGAACGGCATGCCCCGATGTCCGATCCGTTGCCGTTGCAAGTCAGTAGGATGACGCCAAGGTGACATCCGGTCCTGCAGGGGGACTCCGACCCATGCCTCGAATCCCGTTGTGTGCTGCGCGAACAGGTGCGGTGGCGCTGTGCGCATTGGCCTTCTTCGCGCTCAGCGTGGCGTTCACCGCCTGGCAGGAGCCGCTCCCGCTGCAGCGGGCCTTCATCGCGGGACTGATGCTGTGCATCTTCGGCATGCTGCTGTTCGCCTTCGGCCGCTTCGCCACTGCGCTGCTGGTCGGCGGCGGGTTGTTCCTGCTGCTGAAGTCCGTGGCGGTGCTGAAGCTGCGCTACCTCGACTCGCAGCTGATGCCGTCGGACTTCGTCTATTACGTGCGCAGCAGTCTGCTCGACACGCTGCTGCATTATCCGCACTTGTATGTCGCGGCCTTCGGCGTGGTTGCGCTGCTGCCGCTGCTGTACCTGGCATGGCGCTGGGACTGGCGCGTGCTGGCGCCGCTGCGGCCGCGCCATGCCGCCGGCATGCGGGTCGGCGGCACGGCGCTGTATGCGCTGGCGTTCTGGCTGTGCCTGTTGCCGACCGGGCCGTTCGCGCAGGTCCATTCGCGCAACGCGTGGGAGAAGATGTCCGACGAAGCGCAGCTGACCAACTTCTTCGTCAACCTGCACGACGCCGGCGTGCAGCTGCCGCCGATGGCCGACGAGGCCACGGCCGAGAGCGACTGGGGCGCCACCGCGTCGGGCCGCGCGGGCGGCGCGCCACCGTACCCGGACATCGTGCAGGTGTTGGAGGAGAGCACGTTCGACCCGTCGATCTTCGATGCCTGCGGCATGCCGGCGTGCCGTGCCGCGATGTTCCGCCCCGACGCGCGCACCCGCGCGCACGGCATGCTGCGCGTGCATACCTTCGGCGGCGGTACCTGGGTCAGCGAGTTCGCCGCGCTGACCGGCATGCCGCAGGACATCTTCGGCCCCGGCGGCATGTACGCGCCCTACGTGCTGGCGCCGAACGTGCACGACGCGCTGGCGCTGCAGCTGCGCCGGCTCGGCTACCTCACCATCGGCATCTATCCCACCGGCGCCGATTTCATCAACGGGCGCAACGCATACCGGGCCTATGGCTTCGACCACCTGTACGGCGCCGACGAGCTGGGCCTGGAGGAGTGGGAGGAGAGCGACGCGCAGATGTTCGCGGCGGCGAAACGCATCTACGACAAGGTGAAGACGCCGGAGCAGCCGGTATTCGTGATGATCCTGACGCTGAACCAGCACGGCCCGCACGACCACCAGCCGATGTCGAAGCTGCCCAAGCCCTACCGCAACCTGCTGCGCGGGCTGTCGCGCGATGCGGCGCTGAACTTCGACGCCTACCTGGCGCGCCTGCACGCCTCGGACACGGCGATGCGCGCTCTGGAGCACGCCTTCCTCGACCGTCCGCAGCCGACCGTGCTGCTGCACTTCGGCGACCACCAGCCTTCCTTCAACGGCCTGATCCGCAACCTGCCGCGGCGGTTGCCGGCCGACCTGCAGCCGTACCGCGACTACCTCACCTATTACATGCTGAAGAGTAACTTCGCCGGGCCGCCGCTGCCGCAGTACCCGCTGCTCGATATCGCGTTCCTGCCCAGCATGGTGCTCGAGGCCGCCGGCGTGCCGGTCGACGCGTACTTCGCCGCGTCGACCGGGCTGCGCGACCGTTGCGACGGCCGCTACGACGACTGCGCGGTGCCCGGCCTGCTGGCGTCCTACCACGCGTGGACGATCGGGCGGTTGCACGTCTACCAGTGAACGGGCGGCGACGCGCTCTCGCCACGGGCGACCGGGAGCGGCAGTTTCGGCCGCGATCGGGCAGCGGGGCAGGCCGTCGCGGCGGCCATGGACCGCGTGCCGCGGGCGTCGGACAACGCTGGCAGGCGTCTTGCTTGCGATCCGGCATGAACAAGCGCAAGCCCGAATCCGGTGAAACCTCCGACCCAGGCATGGAACAGCGGATGGCCGACAGCGACCTGTCGGACGGCACCCGGCGCTTCCTGCGCCACCTCCAGGCGGCCGAGCGGCAGATCAACGAGGTGTTCGAGCAGGCGCACCGGGACGGCGGAGCGGAGGCGCAGCTGGGCGAGGCGTATCGCAGGATGTACGGCGCCGATGGCGTGTCGGGTCCGGTCACGCCGGTGCCACGGAAAGTTCGCATGCCATGATTAGGATCGCGGGCGATTCGCGTGGCTGTTCACGCGACGCCCCCATGAAGAAGATCCGCATGTCCCGTTCCCTGTCCTGCCTCCGTCCGGCCCTGCTGGGCGCCTGCTTGTCCCTGCTCGGCGCCTGCGCCAGCCAGCCGTTGTCCGCGCCGTCGGCGTCGACGGCCGCGATCGCGGTGCCGGCGATCCAGCGGCCGCAGGGCGAAACGGCGTCGTGGTGGTTCCGCAGCGGCGCGGCGCAGGCCGCGCTGGCCTCCGCGCAGGCGAACGCGAACGGCCAGCGCGCGAAGAACGTGATCGTGTTCCTCGGCGACGGCATGAGCATCCCCACCATCGCCGCCGCGCACGTGCTGGCCGGCGAACGCGCCGGCGCGGATGGCGAGAGCTACCGGCTGAGCTTCGAGAAGTTTCCGTTCAGCGCGCTGAGTCGCACCTACGAGACCGACCAGCAGACGCCCGACTCGGCCGGCACCATGACCGCGATCATGACCGGGGTGAAGACCCGCGCCGGCTACATCGGCGTGTCGCAGGTGCCGAAGCGGCAGGACTGCGCCGGCAGCCGTGGACAGGAACTGGTCACCGCGCTGGAGCTGGCGGCCTCGGCCGGCATGGCCACTGGCGCGGTCACCACCACGCGGATCACCCACGCCACCCCGGCGGCCACCTATGGCCACCTGCCCGAGCGCAACTGGGAGGTGGACGCCGACCTCAGCGAGGCGGCGAAGGCCGCCGGCTGCAAGGACTTCGCCGCGCAGCTGATCGACTTCCCGGTCGCCGGCGGCCTCACCGTGGCAATGGGCGGCGGCCGCACCGAATTCATGCCGGCGGGCGCGGACGACCCGGAATACCCGACCAGCGTGGGCCAGCGCCTCGACGGCCGCGACCTGATCGGCGAATGGACGTCCCGGCACCCGGACGGCAAGTACGTGTGGAACGCGGCGCAGCTGAAGGCGCTGGACCTTGCGCGCACGCCGCGCCTGCTCGGCCTGTTCGAACCCTCGCACATGAACTACGAGCACGAGCGCCCGCACGACAAGGCCGGCGAACCCAGCCTGGCCGAGATGACGGCCAGCGCGATCGAAGTGCTGAAGCGCAACCCGAACGGCTTCTTCCTGATGGTCGAGGGCGGCCGCATCGACCATGCGCTGCACGCCGGCAACGCGTATCGCGCGCTGGACGAGACGATCGCCTTCGCCGACGCGGTGCAGGCCGCGCTGCAGCACACCGACCCGGCCGAGACGCTGATCGTGGTCACCGCCGACCACAGCCACACCATGACCTTCGCCGGCTACCCGCGCCGCGGCAACCCGATCCTGGGCAAGGTCGTGGGCCACACCGACAGCTTCGACGACGAAAGCGCGCCGGGCATGGCGCGTGACGCCACCGGCTTGCCGTACACCACGCTCGGCTTCGCCAACGGCCCGGGCAACACCGGCGCCAGCGAGCGGCAGCCGGAGGGCAGCAAGCGCTACCCGCACAACCCGCGCGAGTACGACGCGATCAGCAAGGGCCGCCCCGACCTGCGCAAGGTCGACACCACCGACCCCGACTACATGCAGGAAGCGACCGTGCCGCTGAAGGCCGAGACGCACGGCGGCGAGGACGTGGCGATCTTCGCCACCGGCCCCGGCGCCGCGGCGTTCCACGGCGAGCTGGAGCAGAACGTGATCTTCCACGTGATGGTGCAGCACACGCCGCGGCTGCGCGCCGAATTGTGCCGGCTCGGCAGCTGCAACGCCGACGGCGTGCCGGTGGACCAGCCGAACTGGCAGCAATGGCTGAAGCTCGGCGCCGCCGCGGCCGCCACGCCGCTGTAAAGAGCGTTACACATGCGGCCGGCAGAGTCGGTGCCTTGCCCGTGCCGCCAGGCCGGGCATCCCGCCGATCTGCAGGAACCGCACCCATGCCGTCATCTTCGTTCGCGAAACACTTATGCTTGGCCGTCCTCCTGATCGGATTCGCCGGCATGTCCAACGCCACGGGAGCCGAGACGCCGCTGGCCGCCAAGGTGCTGGTGATCGGCCACCGCGGCGCCAGCGCGCTGCGGCCGGAGCACACGCTGGCCTCCTACGGCAAGGCGATCGCCGACGGCGCCGACTTCATCGAGCCCGACCTGGTGATGACGCGGGACGGCGTGCCGGTGGCGCGCCATGAAAACGAGATCGGCGGCACCACCGATGTCGCCCGGCATCCGGAATTCGCCGCGCGCAAGACCACCAAAACCATCGACGGCCAGCCGGTCACCGGCTGGTTCACCGAGGACTTCACCCTCGCCGAGCTGAAGACGCTGCGCGCGCGCGAACGCCTGCCGGAGTTGCGCGGCACCCGCTACGACGGCCAGTTCCAGATCCCCACGCTGGACGAGATCATCGACTTCGTCGCCGCCGAGTCGGCAACGCAGGGACGGGTGATCGGCATCATTCCCGAGATCAAGCACGGCACGTATTTCCAGAAGGCCGGTCTGCCGATGGAGGATCGCGTGCTGGCGATCCTCGCCGCGCACGCGTACACGCGCACGGCGCCGGTGGAGATCCAGTCGTTCGAGATCGCCAACCTCAAATACCTGCGCGGCAAGCTCGGCCGCGACCACCGCAACATCCGCCTGCTGCAGCTGATCGACGACGCCGACCAGCAACCGTACGACGTGGTCGCGGCCGGCGGCCGGCTGACCTACGGCGGGATGACGACGCCGGCCGGCCTGCGCGAGATCGCCGGCTACGCCGATGCGATCGGCCCGAACATCCGCGCGATCATCCCGCTGGCCGGCGACGGCACGCTCGGCCGGCCGACCTCGCTGGTGCACGACGCGCACGCGGCGAAGCTGGAGCTGCACCCCTACACATTCCGCCCGGAGAACCAGTTCCAGGCGAAGAACTTCCGGCAGGGCAGCGACCCGAAGACGTTCAACGAGGCCGGCTCGATCGCCGAGATCCGCGCTTACCTCGACGCCGGCATCGATGCGTTCTTCACCGACGATCCGGCGATCGGGCGCAAGGCGCTGGACGGGCGCTGAACGTTTCCCGCCGGCTCGCGCGCCGATATCGGCGCGCCGGCGCGTGTGTGGGCCGCCGTCACGCGGTCCTGGTCGACAACGCGATCATCGCTGAATTCGCGTCGACCATACGGACGTCCATCCGAAAAGATGACATTCGGCTGTAAGGCTCCATACACAAAACGCTGCCATGCTTGTGCGTACGGTCGCTGAGGGCGTCCGTTATCCCATTCCACATATTGATGTCGTGGCTTTCCGCGATCGCGGGCGGCTGCGCCAAAGGATGCACGCGCATGTCCATCAACAAACGCTTTTTCCGCAGGACCGCTCTTGCCCTGGCGCTGTTCGCCGTGCTGGATGGCGCGGTACTGGCCGCACCGGCCGACAACGATGCGCCGGCGCCCACCACCGACAAGGCCCGCACGCTGGAGTCGGTGTCGGTGATCGGGCAGGGCGAGACCCGCCAGGTCCAGCGCATCACCGTGCAGGACGTGAAGGTGCTGCCGCCGGGCTCCAGCCCGCTGAAGGTGCTGGCGAAGCTGCCGGGCGTGCATTTCGAATCGGCCGATTCGTTCGGCAACTACGAGTGGTCCACCCGCATCAGCCTGCGCGGCTTCAACCAGACCCGGCTCGGCTTCACGCTGGACGGCATCCCGCTGGGCGACATGAGCTACGGCAACAACAACGGCCTGCACATCAGCCGCGCGCTGATCGCCGAGAACCTGGGCGGCGCCGAGCTGGCCGCCGGCATCGGCGCGCTGGGCACCGCCTCCACCGGCAACCTCGGCGGCACCGTGCAGTTCTACTCGACCGACCCGGCGAGCAACTACGGCGTGACGCTGGCGCAGAGCATCGGCAGCGACAGCGCACTGCGCACCTACGCGCGGCTGGACACCGGCGACCACCAGGGCTTCGCGATGTACCTCTCCGGCGCCTATGCCGACAGCGACAAATGGAAGGGCGACGGCGCGCAGAAGCAGCAGCAGTTCAACGGCAAGGCGGTATACGACTTCGGCGACAACCACCTGGCCGCGCTGCTGAACACCTCCAGCCGCAACGAGACCGACTACCAGGACCTGTCGCTGGACATGCAGCGGCGGCTGGGCTGGAACTGGGACAACTATGCGCCGGACTGGCAGCGCGCGGTGAACGCGGCGAAGGGCATCTTCACCGGCGGCGTCAACAACCTGGACGATGCGTACTACGCCGGCCGCGGCCTGCGCGACGACAGCCTGGCCGGCCTGTTCGGCGACTTCGGCCTGGCCGAGGGCGTGCGCCTGAAGGCCACCGGCTACTACCACAGCAACCGCGGCCAGGGGCACTGGTTCACGCCGTACCAGACCTCGTTCGCCGGCACGCCGCAGGAGACGCCGATCTCGATCCGCACCACCGAGTACGGCATCGACCGCTGGGGCTCGATCGCCTCGCTGGGCTGGGACCTCGGCAACCACCACCTCGAAGGCGGCTTCTGGTACGAGAACAGCCACCACACGGTGCAGCGCAACTTCTATTTCATCGCCGGCCCGGTGGACGACCAGTACTTCCTGCACAACCCGAACATCCGCAAGTTCTACCAGCACTACGAGACCGAGACGCACCAGCTGTACCTGCAGGACAGCATCACCCTGCTCGACGGCAGGCTGCACGTCGACGTGGGCGTCAAGAGCCCGCAGACGCGCACCCGCACGCACGCCGTGGTGGGCAGCTACGCGAACGGCGAGCTGACCGCGGACAAATCGCTGCTGCCGCAGCTCGGCGCCAGCTACAAGCTGGGTGGACAGGATGAACTGTTCGCCTCCTATGCGCAGAACATCGCCGCTTTCCAGGCCGGCGTGAGCGGGCCGTTCGCCACCACCCAGGCTGCGTTCGACGTGATCAGCGGCAAGCTCAAGCCCGAGCAGTCGCGCACCGTCGAGGCCGGCTGGCGCCATGCCGAGGAGCTGTTCGAAGGCTCGCTGGCGCTGTACGACGTGAAGTTCGACCACCGCCTGCTGGCGATCCAGCAGTGCTCGTCCGGCATCCAGGGTTGCCCGTCTGCCTATGCGAACGTCGGTTCGGTGACCAGCCGCGGCGCCGAGTTGACCTTCATCCTGAAGCCGGCCAGCGACCTGCGCTGGTACAACGCGCTGTCGTACAACCGTTCGCGCTACGACAGCGACTACCTCAACGGCACCACCGTGGTGGCGACCCGGGGCAAGACCGTGGTCGACAGCCCGAAGCAGCTGTTCTCCTCGGAGATCGCCTGGACGCCGGGCGCGTGGGACCTGCGCCTCTCCGCCAACTACACCGGCAAGCGCTACTACACCTACGTCAACGACGCCGCGGTGCCGTCGTACTGGCTGTTCAACGCCGCCGCGGCGTACGACTTCGGCAAGCTGGGCGTGGCCGAGGACCTGAAACTGGCGCTCAACGTCACCAACCTCGCCGGCAAGCACTACTACGGCACGATCGGCTCCAACGGCTTCACCGCGACGGATCCGACCGGCGAGTTCGCCACCTTGCAAGTGGGTGCGCCGCGCGCGGCGATGCTGACCGCCACCGTGCGCTTCTGACCGGTCGCCGGTCGCGCCGGGTGCCGCCATCCACCGCGATGGCGGCGCCCTCGTTATGATCGGCCGGGTATCGTCCACGGTGCCCTGCATGGTCGCGACGGCTTCCCGCTCCCTGTTGCCCGCCGGCATGCGCCGGCTCGCGTTCGCCACCTCGTGCGCGGCGGCTGCGGCCATCGCCGGCGCGCTGCTGGCGACGGGCGGGGCTGGCCAGGGCTGGCTGTGGTTGCACTGGATCGGCAAGCCGCTGGCCACCGCGCTGATCTTCGTGCTGGCGTGGCGCGCGCGGCCCGCGGTGTCGCCGCGTTACCGGCGGCGGGTGCTGGCCGGCATTGCCTGTTCGCTGGCGGGCGATGTATTGCTGATGCTGCCGGGCGACCTGTTCGTGCCGGGGCTGCTGGCATTCCTGTGCGGCCACCTGTGCTTCATCGCCGCGTTCCTCGACGACAGCCGTTTCGGCGCGCGGCCATGGCTGCTGCTGGCCAGCCTCGGTTACGGCGCGGCGAACCTGGCCCTGCTGTGGGATGCGATCGGTGCGCCGCTGCGCGCGCCGGTGATCGTCTATGTGGCGGTGCTGGCGGCCATGGCTGGCCAGGCGCTGGGGCGGGCACGGGTGTTCGCCCGGCGCGGCGACGTGCAGGCGCCGGCCGCGCGGCTGGCCGCGCTCGGCGCGCTGGCGTTCATGCTCAGCGACAGCCTGCTGGCGTGGAACCGCTTCCACGGTGCGGTCCCGTGGTCCAGCCTGTGGGTGCTGTCGGCGTATTATCTGGCCTTGTGGTGGATCGCGCGCTCGGTGCGGCGCGTCGACACGGCGAGCGAGGCGGGGGCGGCGAAGTGAATACGCAGGAACTCATCATCACCTGGGCCACCCCGGTGTTCTTTCTGCTGATCGGGATCGAGCTGCTGGTGGCGAAGCTGCGCGGGCGCGAGGCGTATGCCACCAACGATGCGATCAACAGCATCGGGCTGGGGGTGATCTCGCAGCTGGTCGGCGTGTTCGGCAAGCTGCTGACGATCGGCATCTATGCCTGGTGCGTCGGGCACCTAGCGTTGTTCGCGCTGCCGGAGAACAACTTGCTGGTGTGGCTCGGCGCGCTGCTGCTGTACGACCTCTGCTACTACTGGCTGCACCGCTGCGGGCACCGGGTGAACATCCTGTGGGCCGCGCACGTGGTGCATCACCAGAGCGAGCGCTACAACCTGTCCACCGCGTTGCGCCAGACCGGCAGCGGCGTGCTGCTGGGCTGGCTGTTCTACCTGCCGCTGGCCGTGCTCGGCGTGCCGCTGAAGGTGTTCGTGGTGGTGGCGCTGATCGACCTGCTGTACCAGTTCTGGGTGCACACCGAGCAGATCGGCCGGCTCGGCTGGTTCGACCGGGTGTTCTGCTCGCCGTCCAACCACCGGGCCCACCACGCGGTGAACGACCGCTACCTCGACCGCAACTACGGCGGCATCCTGATCGTGTGGGATCGCCTGTTCGGCACCTTCGTGGAGGAGGACGACGGCGACCCGCCGGTGTACGGCACCCGTTCGCCGCTGCACAGCTGGAATCCGCTGTGGGCGAACGCCGAGGTGTACTGGCATGCCGCGGTGGACGCCTGGCACGCGCGGCGCTGGCGCGACAAGCTGCTGGTGTGGATCAAGCCGCCGGGCTGGCGTCCCGCCGACGTGGCAGCGCGCTACCCGAAGCCGGCATTCGTGATGCCTGGCGAACGCTTCGACCCGCCGCTGTCGCGGCCGTTGAAGCTTTACGTGCTGGTGCAGTTCGCGCTGCTGCTGGGCATGACCACGCAGTTCCTCGGCATGGCCGGCACGGCCAGCCTGCCGGCGCTGCTTGGCTACGCGGTCTACCTGGTGGCTGGCCTGTGCGTGACCGGCGCGCTGATGGAAGGCCGGCGCTGGGCGCCATGGGCGGAAGGCGTGCGCGTGCTGGCCACCGCCGTGGTACCGCTGCTCAGCGGACGCTGGTTCGGCATCGTCCATCTGGACGGCCGGATCGCGCTGGCGATCGCGGTGGTGTTCGGACTCAGTGCAGTCGCACTGCCATGGCTGCGTTCGTCATCGGCCCGCGCGGGCGTGGCCGCCGTTCCTGCTGAACCCGCAACCGCCCCGCTGCGGTAGGGCGGGCACGGCCCGCCGGCTGTTTGTCTTGACAAGGTGGCGAGTCGTGCCCGCCCTGTCGGGTTCGCGTGGACCTTCGGCGGCGACCGTGCTGCACCGCGGTGAGTGCCTGCGCGCGCATTCGCTATGATCGCCGTTTGCTTACTCAGGGGCGGGCGATGGGATTCCTCAACAGGCTGGTGCGCCACAAGACGGTCGAGCAGTTGCAGGCGGAGGCCGGCACGCGTGGTGATTTCCGCCGCGTGCTGGGCTTGTGGCAGCTCACCGCGATCGGCATCGGGGGCATCATCGGCGTCGGCATCTTCGTGCTGGCCGGCCAGCAGGCGGCGATGAACGCCGGCCCCGCGGTGGCGATCAGCTTCCTGATCGCCGGCTTCGGCAGCGCCTGCGCCGCGCTGTGCTACGCCGAGTTCGCCGGGCTGATCCCGGTCACCGGCAGCGCCTATACCTACGGCTACGCCGTGCTGGGCGAGTTCGCCGCCTGGATCATCGGCTGGGACCTGCTGCTGGAATACGCGCTGGTGGTGGCGGTGGTGGCGATCGGCTGGTCCGGCTACGTGCAGGTGCTGCTGGCCTCGGCCGGCGCGCACCTGCCGGAGTGGGCGCAGCAGAGCATGAGCGCGCAGACCATGGAGTACTACCTGCAGCAGCTGTTCGGCCTGCACGGTTCGACGGCGATCGCCGCGCCCAGCGACGGCCACCGCTTCAACGTGATCGCCGCCGCGGTGTCGCTGGCGGTCGCCGTGCTGCTGACCGTGCGCACCGAGTGGGGCGCGCGCTTCAATACGCTGGTGGTGGCGATCAAGGTGATCGGCGTGCTGCTGGTGGTGCTGGTCGGCGTGTTCTACATCGACACCGCGAACTGGCACCCGTTCGTGCCGGCGCGGGTGGTCGACGCCGCCACCGGCATCGGCCACTTCGGCTGGCAGGGCGTGCTGACCGGTGCCAGCGTGGTGTTCTTCGCGGTGTTCGGCTACGACACGCTGACCACCGCGGCGGAGGAGTCGAGGAACCCGCAGCGCGACCTGCCGCGCGCGGTGCTGCTGTCGCTGGCGATCGCGATGGTGCTGTACATCGCGGTGTCGCTGGTGCTGACCGGCATCAGCCACTACAGCAGGCTGGGCGGCGAGGCCTCGGTATCCGACGCGTTCGAGCAGATCGGCCTGCACTGGCTCAGCGTCACCATCGCAGCGGCGGCGGTGATCGGCGTCACCAGCGTGCTGTTCGCCTTCATGCTGGGCGCGGCGCGGATCTGGTTCGCGCTGGCCCGCGACGGCCTGCTGCCGGGCTGGTTCGCGAAAGTGAGCCCTCGCTTCGGCACGCCGGCGCGGCCGACCCTGATCCTCGGCGTGTTCACCGCGCTGGTGGCCGGCCTGCTGCCGATCGGCGAGGTGGCCGAACTGGTCAACATCGGCACGCTCAGCGCCTTCATCATCATCTGCGCCTCGATCATGCTGCTGCGCGTGCGCCGCCCCGACCTGCAGCGCAACTTCAGGACCCCGGCGGTGTGGTTCACCGCGCCGCTCGGCATCGTGTTCTCCGTCGCACTGATCTACGGCCTGCCGTGGATCACCTACGAGCGCTTCATCGTCTGGATGGCGGTGGGCTGCGTGATCTACTTCGCCTACGGCATCCGCCGCAGCAAGCTGGCGGCGGCCGGAGGCTGAACTCCGGCCGGGGTCAGGCGCTGACGACCCGGTCGCGGCCGTCGCGTTTGGCCTGGCGCATCGCCTGGTCGGCGCGGGCCAGCAGGGTTTCGATGACTTCGTCGGCGTGGCCGCCGCATTCGGCCACGCCGATGCTCACGGTCAACGGGCCGTCCGGGCGCCGGATCTCGTGCATCGACTGGCGCAGCTGCTCGGCGCGTGCGCCGGCCTGCTGCAGGTCGAGGCCGGGCAGCAGCATCGCGAACTCCTCGCCGCCGATGCGGCCGATCAGGTCGCCCTGGCGCATCTGCCGGCGCATCGTCGTGGCCAGCGCGATCAGCGCGGCATCCCCCGCGGCGTGGCCGTGGTCGTCGTTGAGCGGCTTGAAGTGGTCGGCATCCAGGTAAAGCACGCACACCGGCTGCTGTCGGCGACGGATATCGCCCAGCGCGAGTCGCGCCAGTTCCAGGAAGCGGTTGCGCACCAGCAGGCCGGTGAGGCCATCGGTGTTGGCCTGCTCGCGCAGCTGGCGCTCAAGCCGGAACTGCTCGAACAGGGTGCGCGCCATGAACGCGCGCAGCACCGTCGACAGCGCGATCGCGATCGCCATGTAGACCAGGTACTGGAAGACCTGCGCGCTGTCGGCGCTGCCGAACAGCAGCATCGGCAGCGGCCCCAGCGCGCACAGCAGCATGGCGGCGACGAAATCCCAGCGGCCCAGCCAGATCACCGACGACGCCACCGGCAGCAGCAGCCCGGGCAGCATCACGGACTGCCGGTGTATGTCGTCCATGCCGTTGAGGTTGATGCCGATCTCCAGCAGCAGGACGCACAGCAGGGTCAGCGCGCTGAGCAGGCGCGGCTGCCGCACGTGCCGGGTCGATGCGGCCACCAGCAGCAGCGGGGCCAGCGGCGCGAGGCGCAGCCACAGCGGCAACGGCGAGTGGCGCACCAGGGTGCTGGCGGTGACCGCCGCCAGATAGGCCAGTGCGCCCACCAGCATCAGGGCGTGGATCATCGGCCCCATCTGCTGCGCCAGATAGTGGCTGTACTGGCGGCGTTGCTCCGCGTCGTCGGCTTGCCGGAGGTGCTTGAACAAGGCGTGCATGCGGGCTCTGTCGGACGGAGAGCCGGGGGGCTCGACCCAAGCCGAGCAAGATGGATGCCAGACCCGGGCCATCGGCTGGAACGGGTTCATGCGCGAGCCATGCTCGTGACCTTCGGCAGAGGTGAAGCCCGGCGTTGCCGGTCTAGCATCGACGCTTCGGATTCCTGTCGCGGCAACTTTCGGGGCATGGATTCCCCGAGCCTGCCTGGCCTGGGCGGCCTCTCGCCGCGGACCCCCGGTTCGTCCGGCAGGCTCCCATTTTCCACCCGGAGAACGCATTGAAAGCCACCCGCCTCGCTTCCGCCCTCGCCGCCGCCGCTCTCGGCCTGGCCAGTTTCGCCGCGCTTGCCGATGTCCCTGCGCCGCGGGATGTGCCGTATCAGGGCACCTTGAAGATCAAAGTGGACGCTACCGACGTGGCGCGCCGGATCTTCCGCGTGCACGAGGTGATTCCGGCGCAGCCGGGGCCGTTGACCCTGCTGTATCCGCAGTGGCTGCCCGGCAACCATTCGCCCAGCGGTCCGATCGACAAGCTGGCCGGCCTGGTGGTGACCGCGAACGGCAAGCCCCTGCCGTGGAAGCGCGACACGCTGGACGTCTACGCCTTCCACGTCGAGGTGCCCGAGGGCGCCAGCAGCGTCGAGGTGTCGTTCGAGTTCCTGTCGCCGCAGAGCACCCGCCAGGGCCGCGTGGTGATGACGCCGGAAATGCTGAACCTGCAGTGGAACGCCAACACGGTGTATCCGGCCGGCTACTTCGCCGGGCGCATCATGGCCGAGGCCAGCGTGACCTTCCCCGCCGGCTGGCAGTTCGGTAGCGCCTTGGAAGTGGCCTCGCGCGACGGCGACACCGTGCACTTCAAGCCGATCGCGTACGACGACCTGGTTGATTCGCCGATCTACGCCGGCAAGTACTTCAAGCGCGTGGACCTGGACCCCGGCGCGAAGGCGCCGGTGCACCTCAACATCGTGGCGGACGCGCCGAAGTACCTGGAGATCACCCCGCAGCAGCTGAAGCTGCACCAGAACCTGGTGCAGCAGATGTACAAGCTGTACGGCGCGCATCACTACAACCACTACGACTTCCTGCTCTCGCTCAGCGACAAGATGAGCGGCAACGGCCTGGAGCACCACCGTTCCAGCGAGAACGGCACCGGCACCGGCTACTTCACCGAGTGGGACAAGAACGCGCTGGGCCGCGACCTGCTGCCGCACGAGTTCAACCACTCGTGGGACGGCAAGTACCGCCGCGGCGCCGACCTCGCCACGCCGAACTTCAACGTGCCGATGCAGGACTCGCTGCTGTGGGTCTACGAGGGCCAGACCCAGTTCTGGGGCCAGGTGATGGCGGCACGCTCGGGCCTGTGGAACCAGGAGCAGGCGCACGACATGCTCGCCTTCGTCGCCGCCACCTACGACCGCGGCCGTCCCGGCCTGGCCAGTTGGCGCAACGTGCAGGACACCACCAACGACCCGATCATCGCCAAGCGCGCGCCGCTGCCGTACCGCAACTACCAGGGCAGCGAGGACTACTACTCCGCCGGCCAGATGATCTGGCTCGATGTCGATGCCAAGCTGCGCGACCTCAGCAAGGGCAAGCATGCCATCGACGATTTCGCCAAGGCATTCTTCGGCATGGACAACGGCCAGTGGGACGTCAACACCTACACCTTCGAGGACGTGGTGAAGACGCTCAACGGCATCCAGCCGTTCGACTGGACCAGCTACCTGCGCAGCCGCCTGGACGGCCACGGCCCGCTGACCGGCGGCATCGAGGGGCACGGCTGGAAGCTGGTCTATACCGACAAGCCGTCCGCCGCGGTGAAGGCGATCGAGGCGCGCCGGCATTTCGCCGACCTCACCTATTCGCTCGGCCTCTCGGTGGGCAAGGACGGCGGCATCGCCGACGTGCTGTGGGACAGCCCCGCGTTCAAGGCCGGCATCTCGCCCGGCATGACGGTGGTCGCCGTCAACAGCCGCGACTACGATCCCGACGCGCTGAAGGATGCCGTCACCGCCGCCGCGAAGGACAAGAACCAGCCGGTCGAGCTGCTGGTGAAGAACTTCGACCAGTACCAGACCGTGCGCATCGACTACCACGACGGCCTGAAGTACCCGCACCTGGTCCGCGACGCCAGCCGGCCCGATACCTTGGGCGAGCTGCTCAAGGCCCGCTGAGGCCGCGCCTTGCGCCCTTCCCCTGACGGGAGAAGGCGCCGGAGCGAGGGCACGGCCGAAGCGCCGCACCCCGCGCCGTGCCGCGCATGCCGTCCGGCGGCAACTCGGCTATACTGCGCTCCCCCGCGGTGCCGGCCTCCGGCCACAGCCCGCGCGCGGCTTTGCATGCGCCCGTAGCTCAGCTGGATAGAGTACTGCCCTCCGAAGGCAGGGGTCGTGGGTTCGAATCCCGCCGGGCGCACCATCCTTTTGCGAACGAACCGACGCGGTGGACAAATCACCATAAAGCGTCACTTTTGACGCTTTATGCCGTCTCGGGCTCTGACACGAATTGCCGCTTGTTCGTTAAGCGCACGGAGTAGGTTGGACAGTTTTGGGGACATCAGTCCATCCAACGCTCTATCTTGTAGCGGATGCTTGTGGTCGGAATGGCTGCTATCTCATAGAAATTTCTTTGCGGATCATAAAGATCGGCGGCATGCCTGCGCCTTGTGGCAGCTCATAGGAGTCAATTGGAACTCCTGCAGCCTGGGCTCACGTGGGGCTGTGCAATCTCCCGTCGACGCTTACAACAAGGGCCAGCGTGTTGCTGTAGGTCATCATCAAAATGATGATGGGAGGCGTACGTGCGAACCGCGGAAGTGGGTCTGCTGGCATGCAAAGGATGGCCTGGCACCTGAAAGGGCTATGACTGCAGCGTTGAAAGAGGCATTCTCAACGGTGGACCACGGGGGATCCATGGACGTATTCGCGCTACGACAGCACCTGATTGAGGACTACAGCCGGTTCGCTCGTTCTTTCACGACCATTCTGGCTGACGACCTGCGTCAGGGAGTCGATGACGCCTACGCGAGTGGCCGTTACTGGCCCGAGCCACTGATCCAGATCAACCCGCGTTACCTGCGTGGCCGCACGACGACCCAGCTTGCAGCGGCTGGAGAGTTGCACCAGCACACAGCCCAATGCTTCCCCATTGACCTCTACCGCCACCAAGAGCAGGCCATTGCATTCGGTGCAAGGGGAGAGAGCTTCGTCGTCACCACCGGCACGGGATCGGGTAAGTCGCTTTGTTTCTTCCTTCCTATCGTCGACGCAGTGATCCGCGCCAAGGAAAAAGACAAAACGCCGCGCACGCGCGCCATCGTGATCTATCCAATGAACGCACTGGCCAATAGCCAGCGCGAGGAGCTGCAAAAGTTCCTGGGCAACGATGGCCCGGTGACATTCGCTCGCTATACCGGGCAGGAGGCACCGGAGGAGCGCGAGCGGATCAAGAACAACCCGCCTGACATCTTGCTGACCAACTTCATGATGCTGGAAATGCTCATGACACGTCAGTCCGACTTGGACACCCAGGTCATCCGCAACTGCGATGGACTGCAGTTTCTGGTATTGGACGAGCTGCACACCTACCGCGGCCGCCAAGGCGCCGACGTAGCCATGCTTGTCCGTCGCGTACGTGAACGCACAGCCGCAATGCACCTACAGTGCATCGGCACCTCGGCCACCATGGCTTCCGGCGGCAGCCAACAGAACCAGAACCGCCAGGTGGCCCAAGTCGCATCCACCTTGTTCGCGACGACCATTCCCGAATTCAACGTGGTTACCGAAGATCTAGATCGGGCCACCAATCCGACGAAAACAGCGGACTCGGTAAAGGGCGAACTGAGAGCTGCGATCGACGCCGGCATCCGACACGATTTAAGCGACGCCGAATTACGCGACCATCCCTTGGCCATCTGGGTAGAGACACGCTTGGGCATCACCCGCGATCAAGGGCATAAATGGGTGCGAGCCAAGCCACTGACAGTGGCCCAGGCCACTACTCTCTTGGCTCAGGAGTCTGGTGACACCGAAGCGAAGGCGGCCGAGGCGTTGCGCGATCTCTTGCTGACTGCCGCAATTCCGGAGCGCCAACGAGCACCCGGAAAAGGGGATGGGGACAAAGCCTTTTTCGCTTTCCGGCTGCACCAGTTCATCAGCGGCGCGGGCGTGGTCTACACCACCCTGGAAACCTATGGAATCCGCCCTGTCGAGCTGGAGGGGCAACAGTTCCTTCCCTCCGACCCAGCCAAGCGTCTCTATTCGACTCACTTCTGCCGAACCTGCGGACAGGATTACCACCCGGTGCGCCTGCGCCACGAGGCTGGTGGACACATGCTGCTCGCCCGCGACATTGACGACATGCCGCAACAGGGGGCGCGGGAGACGGAGGATTCCGATGCTGGCGATGATGCACAAGGTGAGCGCCTAGGCTTTCTACTGGGCGACACCTCACCCGGCGCGCTAGGGTTCGACGGGCGCATCGAGGACTATCCGGAGCCATGGATCGAAATCGCGCGCAATGGCGAGCTACGTCTGAAGCGCACACACCGTCACTTGGCGGCCGAGCAGATCTTGGTACAACCGGACGGGCGCGTCGGCTCAGGACGAGCGTACTGGTTCCTACCTGGCAAGTTTCGTTTCTGCCCTCAATGCCGCGACGTGTATGGCGCGCAGGGCAAGGACAGCAACCGACTGGCAGCGCTGTCTGCTGAAGGTCGAAGCTCGGCGACCACCTTGCTCACCACCAGCGTATTGCGCTGGATGCACGCTGATACAGATGGAACCATCGAGCCGGACAAGCGCAAGCTGCTCGGATTCACCGACAACCGCCAGGACGCGGCCCTACAAGCAGGCCATTTCAACGATTTCATCTTCGTCACCTTGTTGCGCGGCGCAACCTATCACGCACTACGCGAGGCAGGAAGCGAAGGTCTCTCCGATAGCACGCTGGGTGCGGCGGTTCGTGCGGCTCTAGGATTCGATCAGGAACTTGCACGCGACGAAGCTCCTGAAGAAAGCCAGCGTCGGGAGTGGATGCAGGACCCTGCGGCTATCGGGCGCGATTTGGCTGATGCCCGCGAGGCTCTACGTTTCGTATTGGCCTACCGCGCCTGGTATGACCAACGTCGTGGTTGGCGTTACACCAATCCTAACCTGGAAGAGCTTGGCTTGTTGCGCGCCGAGTACCACGACCTGTCGGCCTTATGCGGCGATGCGAGCGCATTTGCCGATGCGCCACCTTCGCTGCGCCATGCCTCGCCCGAAGTGCGCCAAAACGCTTTCCGCGTACTGTTCGATTACATGCGCAAGGGGCTGGCAGTTGATGCGGCCGCACTCGATCCACAAATGCTTCACCAGCATCGCGATGATGCATTGCGACTGCTGCGTGACCCATGGGGTATTGCCCGCGAGGAACGGCTTCTGGGGTGGCGCTGGCTGTTCCTTAGGCCCCCACCTTTGCAGAATCAGCGCGGCAAGAACGAGGAACTGATACTGCGCGGCGGCCTTCAGACCCAGCTCGGCAAAGCGCTGCGCGACTCCCAATTGTGGCATGACGCCCATGCCGGCTCGCTCGACAGCAAGGAATACCAGGCGCTGTTCGAGGCAATGATCCGCGCGGCCCAGGCAGCGGGCTTCATCCGTCGCGATGAGCACACCCTGTTCAATGTGCCGGGTTTTCGTCTCAATGCCGGGCGCATCCGTCTGTTTGCCGGCGATGGCGGCGGCAAGCGTACCAATGACTTTTTCACCACCCAGTACCAGGCTGTTGCCGATGTGCTCGCACAGCGCGACCGATCCCTGTTCGGGCTCGAAGCGCGCGAGCACACTGCCCAAGTGGACGCTGAATTGCGTGCGCTACGCGAAATCCGCTTCCGCTTTGGCGAATCGGAGCAGGTACGGTTGGGCACGGAGCTGAAGGATGATGCCCATCAATTGGGCGAATCCAATCGTTTCCTGCCGGTGATGTTCTGCTCGCCGACCATGGAGTTGGGTGTGGATATCTCCGCGCTCAATGCCGTCTACCTGCGCAACGTACCGCCCACACCCGCCAACTACGTGCAGCGCGCCGGACGCGCCGGACGCAGTGGCCAAGCTGCACTGGTGGTGACGTACTGTGCCGCCCGAAGCCCGCATGACCAGTATTTTTTCCGCAATCCGGCCGGCATGGTGCACGGTGTGGTTCGGGCACCTCTGTTGGATCTGGCGAATGAAGCCCTAATCCGCAGCCACCTGCAGGCCACCTGGCTGGCTGCCACCGGGCAAGCGTTGGAAAGCTCCATTGCCAAGGTCGTCGATCCTGGTCTGCCGAATGCCCCGGTGCGCAGCGAATTGGCCGCAGCCATGCATGTCGCCGCAGCAACGACATCCGCCACCACCCGCGCTACCCACATCCTGGAGGCGATGGCCGACCATCTCGAAGGTGACCAAGCCCCCTGGTATACGGGAGCGTCGGCCTACGCGCAGCAGGTAGTTGCCGCAGCACCGGCCGAGTTCAACGCAGCCTTCAACCGCTGGCGCGACCTGCTGAGTTCGGCCCAGCGGCAGAAACAGTTGGCCCAGGACACGCTCAATAATCTGGCCATCACGGATCGCCGCGAACGGGATGATGCCGCACGACGCGATCGCCAGGCCAACGACCAGATCACCTTGCTGCTGCACGGCAGGGATTCGCTCAGTAGCGATTTCTACACTTACCGTTACCTAGCCACCGAGGGTTTCCTGCCGGGCTACAACTTCCCGCGCCTGCCGCTGATGGCCTACGTGCCGGGCCGTGCCGACGTACGCGGCGGCAACGTATTCCTGCAACGGCCGCGCTTTTTGGCCTTGGCCGAATTCGGCCCTCGCAGCCTTGTCTACCACGAGGGGCGCGCCTACCGCGTGGTTCGTGTGCGCATTGCTTTGTCCGGCGCCAGTGATACCGCCACCGGAGGCACGCTCACGACCCAAGCTGCGCGCATCTGCGCCCACTGCGGTGCGGCACATTTCGCCAGCCACTGGAATGACTGCCACTCCTGTGGCATGTCGCTCGCGGACGCCGAGCAGGTCAACGGTCTGTACCGGATCGAAAACGTCGACACCGAACCGGCCGAGCGTATCACCGCCAACGATGAGGAGCGCCAGCGTCAGGCTTTCGAACTGCAAACGGTATTCGAGTGGGGTATCCGTCATGGTCAGGTCGATGCCAGCACCGTGCTGGCCCGTGACGCCGAAGGCGACATCCTGACTCTGCGTTACGGTCCGGGCGCCACCATCACCCGCATCAACAAAGGGCTGCGGCGGCGCAAGAATCCCAACCAGTTCGGCTTCTTCATCAACCCGCGCACCGGCTGGTGGGTCAAGGAAGACACGGACGACGGTAGCAGCGAGGGCAACAACGAGCGACTCCCGCCGCAACGCATCGTGCCATTCGTGCAGGACAACAAGAACGCTTTGATGTTGCAGCCTCAGGGCGAAAGCACGTCAACCACGCTGGCCACGCTTCAGTACGCACTCAAACGCGGCGTCGAAGCGGTGTACCAGTTAGAAGAAGCAGAGTTGCTGGCCGAGCCGTTGCCGAACGGACGCCAGCGCCAAGGCGTGCTCTTCTATGAGGCCACCGAAGGCGGCGCCGGCGTACTGACCCGTCTGGCCAACGATCCGGATGCGCTGGCCCAAGTGGCCCGGCATGCATTGCGCGTGATGCACTTCGACCTGCCGCTGGACGGCCCCATGCCTGCGTTCGATGCGCTGCACGACCGCGAGGACGCGCATTGCGTTGCCGGCTGCTACCGCTGCCTGCTGTCCTACTACAACCAGCCCGACCACGAACTCATCAATCGTCGCGATCCGGCGGCCCTGCGCCTGCTCTGGCGCCTCGCCCAGGTAAAGACTGAACTGCAAGCGCAACCACAGGCGCCCGCGCTCCCTTCTGAACCGCTAACTACACCCGGCTGGGCTGGACAGTGGCAAGCACAGTGCGCCGAGCATGCCGCTGCGCTGCCGCCGCCGGCTTGTGCTGGAGCCGGCGCCCAGGCGGTACTGCACTGGGCCGATCAGTACGCTGCCGTGGGTCTGCCCGACACCCCGCGCGAACTGCAAACCGCTTGGGAAGACCGCGGCTACACCTTCATCCGTTTCCCCGCCGATACCGCTGCCTGGCCGCCGCTATTCCAGCGTTTGGCGCGCCTGCTCGGCCTTTGATACAAGGCTTCATGAACACACCTGCACCTCAATACAGTCCCGGTTCGCTCGTTCGCGCCCGCGGTCGTGAATGGATCGTCGAACCCGGCAGCGTGGCACCACTGCTCCGGCTGCGTCCGCTTTCGGGCGGACAGGACGAAAGCGCCCTCGTGCACACCGGCCTCGAACCCGACATTGGCCCGGCACATTTTCCCTCGCCTGATCCAGAGCAAGAGGGCAGCCAGCAGGAAGCCACCTTGCTAGCCGACGCCTTGCGCATGGCGCTGCGGCGCGGCGCCGGCCCCTTTCGCTGCTTCGGCAATATCGCCGTGGAGCCGCGTACCTATCAGCTCGTGCCGCTGCTGATGGCGCTGCGCCTGGAGCCGGTGCGCCTGTTGGTTGCTGACGACGTCGGCATCGGCAAGACCATTGAGGCAGCCTTGATCGCGCGCGAGCTGTATGACCGCGGCGAGATCCAGCGGATGACCGTGCTGTGCCCGCCGCATCTTGTCGAGCAATGGCTGCGCGAACTCGATGAACGCTTCCACCTTCCGGCCGTGGCGGTCACCGCCACCAGCGCGGCACGACTGGAGCGTGGCCTGCCGGTGGGTGATTCCATCTTCCACGCCCACGCCATCACCGTGGTGAGCCTGGACTACATCAAGTCCGACCGTCACCGCCACGATTTCATCCGCGCTTGCCCGGAGTTCGTGATCGTCGACGAAGCCCACACCTGTGTGAATAGCGGGCAGGCGCGCCAGCAGCGTTTCGAGTTGTTGCGCGATCTGGCCGCCGATGCCGAGCGGCACCTGGTGCTGCTTACCGCCACGCCACACAGCGGCGACCAAGAGGCCTTCTATAGCCTGCTGGCCCTGCTCAAGCCCGAATTTGCCCAGCTTGCTACGGCCAGTGGTACTGCCAAGGACAAATTGCGCGAACAGCTCGCCCTGCATTTTGTGCAGCGCCGTCGCCCGGACATCGACGAGTGGCGCGACAGCAGCGTCTTTCCACAACGCGACACCGCCGAAATCACCTACCGACTAAGCGGTGAGTGGGACGGCTTCTTCCAGGACGTGCTGGACTACTGCCGCGACGTCACCGCCCGTGCCGGCGACGATGCCCGTCGCCAGCGGTTGAACTTCTGGGGCACCCTGGCGCTGATGCGCTGCGTCGCTTCGAGTCCTGCCGCCGCCGTGCAGGCCCTGCAAACCCGCCTGCGGACCGAGCAGGTCGAACAAGCACACGACGGCGTGCTGGCCAGCCTGTTCGACGGCAGCGAGGATCAGCTCGACCAAGACGACCTCGCTCCCGCTGCAGATACCGGCGATCCGGCCCTGCAGGTCTTGCTCACCAAGGCCCGCGCGCTCGCCGGCGAAGCGGACGACCCCAAGTTGCGTCTGCTCACCAAGCACCTCAAGCAGCTTATCGACGATGGCTTCAACCCGGTGGTGTTCTGCCGTTACATCGCCACTGCGCACTACCTGAAGGAACATCTACAAGGCAAGTTCCGTGGTGTGGCACTGGAAGTCATCACTGGCGAATATCCCTCCCAGGAACGCGAGCGTCGCATCGCTGCCCTGGGCGAAACCGAACGTCGCCTGCTGATTGCCACCGATTGCCTCTCCGAGGGCGTCAACCTGCAGGATTATTTCGACGCCGTTGTGCATTACGACCTGTCCTGGAACCCCACCCGCCATGAGCAGCGCGAAGGCCGCGTTGATCGCTTCGGCCAACCCAGCCCCCGGGTGCGAGCCACCCTGATCTACGGCGCCAACAATCCGGTGGATGGTGCGGTGCTGCAGGTGATCCTGCGCAAGGCGGAAAAGATCCGCCAGGAACTCGGCGTGCCGGTGCCCATCCCCGACGACGACCACACGCTCACCCAGGCATTGATGAAGGCGGTGATGCTGCGCAGCGAGCGCGCTGGCGGCCCGCAGCAGAGCTTCGATTTCGATCAGTACGAGGAGAGCCGTGCGCTCGACCTGCGCTGGACGGATCTTGCCGACAAGGCCAAGCGCAACCGTACCGTGTTCGCCCAGCGCCGCCTGCGCCCGGCCGACGTGCTTCCCGAGTGGGAGCGCATGCAAGCAGTGCTGGGCGCGAGCGAGGACGTGCGGCGCTTCACCACCCAGGCCATGGCCCGCCTCGGCGCGGGACTTGCTCCGCTGCCGCGACGTGGCGCCATCGCGTCGATTTCGGCCTTGCCGCCCACGCTGCGCGAACGCCTCGCCGCCGAAGGTATCCAGGGCGACTTGCGCATCGACTTCAGCCAGCCACCCGCGCCTCGCTGCCGCTATATCAGCCGTAGCCACCCATTGGTGAGCACCCTGGCCGACGAGTTGCTGGAGCGTGCCGTCAGCGGCGATGCACGCGACAACCAGCAACTTGCCACGCTCGGTCGCATCGGCGTGTGGCGTAGCCCGGCGGTAGCGACCATCACCACCGTGCTGCTGCTGCGCCTGCGTCACCAGATCACCGCCATCCGCGCCGGACAGAGCCGCGTGCTGTTGGTGGAAGAATCCCTACCGGTGGCATGGCAGGGGCGCACCGCTCCTACTGAGATGCAGGGCGAACAACTGCTCGCGTGGCTGGCTGCACCCGCAGCCGGCGACCTGCCCGATGTCGTGCGCCAGCGCGAGATGTACAACGCGCTGGCCCTGCTCGACGAGCGCCGCGCCGACTTGGAGGCCGTGGCCGACGCCCAGGCCGAACGCCTGCTGGCCGACCACCGCCGCGTGCGCGAAGCCGCCGATGCACGCGGCCGTTACGAGGTGCACGCACTCAAGCCGGTGGACGTGATTGCCCTCTACGTGCTGATGCCGGGAGGCGCGGCATGAGCCGTCGCACCACCGCTCTGGAGTTTGATGCCATCACCATCGAAGGCGGCCTGTTGCCGCCCGAGTGGCTGGGCACCATCGCCGCACTCAAGGCGCCGCAGCAGGCACCCTCCGACTACGGCATTCCCAAGGGCCTCAACCTGCGCGACGAACTGGGTCGCTACTGGCGCATCGCCCAGGCACACTGGAGCGATTATGCCGCCGCCCACGGTCGTGCCGAAGATCCGCACGCGCTAGCCCAACGCCTCGCGTTGAATCTTCTGCGCGAGGTCTTCGGCGCAGCCGACCTCACGCCGCATGCGTCGCCCTTGGAACAGGCCGAGCACCGTTATCCCATCACCGCCAGTGCCCGCGGTGGCCGCCTGCCAGTTGTCGTCGGGGCCGCGAATCAGCCCTTGGACGCACGCGACCGCCACTACGGCGACGCCGGTCGCCAACGCAGCGCCTTCGGCCTGTTGCAGGAATACCTGAACGCCGACGACGCTGCATTGTGGGGCATCGCCACCAATGGCAGCGTGTTGCGACTGGCCCGCGACAACGCCAGCCTCACACGTCCCGCCTGGATCGAGGCGGATCTGGCGCGCATCTTCGGAGAGGATCGCTTCGCCGACTTCTCCCTGTTGTGGCTGGTGATCCACGCCAGCCGCTTCGGCAAGCCCGAGGCACTGCCGCAGCATTGCCCGCTGGAAGCCTGGCGCGAAGCCAGCAAGGAGCAAGGCACGCGCGCCCGTGACGATCTTCGCCGTGGCGTCGAAGCCAGCCTGCTCGCGCTGGGCCAGGGCTTTCTGGCCGAACCGGCCAACCAGCGTCTGCGCGATGTCCTGGCCAGTGGCGAGCTCGATGCCCACAGTTATTTCCAGCAGTTGCTGCGCCTGGTGTATCGATTGATCTTCCTGCTCACCGTGGAAGAGCGAGGCCAGTTGCATCCGTCGGGTGCCGATCCACTGGCAGTGCAGCTTTACACCGAGGGCTACGGCCTGCGCCGCTTGCGCGAGCGCGCCCGCCGTCGTCGTGCTTTTGATCGCCACAGTGATCAGTGGCAAAGCCTATTGCCCGTCTTCGCCGGTCTCGCCCAAGGCCAACCGCTATTGGCGTTGCCGCCGCTGGGTGGCCTGTTTGCGCTCGAACAATGCGCCGACCTCGACACCTCTAAGCTGGGCAACCATGCCCTGCTCGAAGCGATGTTCATGCTCGGCTGGATCGGCACCGGCAGCAGCCTCGCCCGCATCAACTGGCGCGACATGGGGCCGGAAGAACTGGGCAGCGTCTACGAAAGCCTGCTGGAGTTGGTGCCCGTGATCAGTGCCGACGGCCATGCCTTCGGTTTCGCCAATGCCGATGCCGCCAAGGGCAACGCCCGCAAGACCACAGGTAGCTACTACACGCCTGACGCCCTGGTGCAGGAACTGCTGGATTCCGCGCTTGAACCCGTGATCGCCCAGCGCGTTCAAAGTGCAGCCAACCCTGAGGCTGCGCTGCTCGCCATTACCGTGTGCGATCCGGCCTGCGGCAGCGGCCACTTCCTGCTTGGTGCCGCACGCCGACTCGCCACGCACCTGGCCCAGTGGCGTGCGCAGGGCACGCCTACCGGCGAGGACTTCCGCCACGCCCTCCGCGACGTCATCACGCATTCGATCTTCGGCGTGGATCGCAACCCCATGGCGATCGAGCTCGCGCGCATGGCGCTATGGCTGGAGGCCATGACGCCGGACCGCCCACTGGGCTTCCTCGATCACCACTTGCAAGTGGGCGATGCCTTGTTGGGCCTGGCCGACCTCGCCGTGCTGGAGCACGGCATTCCCGGCGATGCCTACAAGGCGTTGTCCGGTGACGACAAAGCCACGTGCAAAGCACTCGCCAAGCAGAACGCCGCCGAACTCAAGGACATCGCGCGTAAGCGCACAGCGCAAAGCTACGGTCAGCGAGACTTGCTGGGTCTGCGCATGGCCGGACTGGACAAGCTGCAGGCGCTCGAAGCGCTGCCCGACACCACCCTCGCCGAGATCGCCGCCAAGCAGCATGCTTGGCAAGCCTTTGCGGACGCGGTGGCCGACAGCCCGCTGCGCCACGCTGCGGATCTGTGGTTGACCGCCTTCCTGCTACCCAAGGTAGCCGCGAACCAGCATGCGGTGCCCACTACCGGCAACGTGGTGCTGGAACTACTAGGCGAGCACGCAGCTCCAGGCCACGTCGAAAAACGCGAGGCCGCCGGTGCGGCCTGCGGCGAGGCCCGCGTGCTGCACTGGCCACTGGCCTTTCCGTTGGTGCATGCCGCCGGCGGCTTCGCCTGCGTGCTGGCCAATCCGCCGTGGGAACGCATCAAGCTGCAGGAAGAAGAGTTCTTCGCCAGCCGCCATGCCGACGTAGCGCAGGCAAGGAACAAGGCCGAACGCAGCCAGCGCATCCAGTGGCTCGCCGAAGGCATGCTCGCCGCGCATCTCGCCCCCGAGACCGGCCACAGCGAAATACAGGCCCAGGCCGAGCAGCGCCTCTACGCCGAGTTCATCGCGGCGCGGCGCGAAACCGAAGCCGCCAGCGTGTTCGCGCATGTGGATGGCAAGGACGGCGGTCGCTACCCGCTCACCGGCGTGGGCGACGTGAACACTTATGCGCTGTTTGCCGAGACCATGACACAAATTGTTGCGCGCTCGGGTCGTGCGGGATTTATTGTTCAGTCCGGCATTGGTACGGACGACTCAACAAAGCTGTTCTTCCAGTCACTAGTGAACGGAAATCGGCTTATTTCCTTCTTGGGCTTCGACAACGCAAAGCGCATTTTCCCGGCGGTACACCCTGATACGCCTTTTGCGCTTGTCACGATTGGTGGGGCCGAGCACTCGGCTCAACTAGCACACTACATTCTGTCTATCGATCAGCTTGCCGATCCGCGCCGCCACTTCACGCTCACACCGGACGAGTTCCGCCTCATCAATCCCAACACGCTTACCTGCCCGATCTTTCGCAGCGAACGCGATGCCGAACTGACCAAGAAGCTCTACCACGCATCCCCGGTGCTGATCGACGAAAACCGTGCCGGCGGCAACCCGTGGGGCATCAGCTTCATGCGCATGCTGGACATGTCCAACGACAGCCACCTGTTTCTCGACGCACCCGTTGAGCACTGCCTACCGCTGTACGAGGCCAAGCTTATTCACCAATTCGACCACCGCTGGGCTACTTACGAAGCGGGCAGCAGCCGCGACGTGACCGAGGTCGAGAAAGCTGATCCGGTGTTCACCATCACCCCTCGCTACTGGGTCGGCACCAGTGAAGTGCGCGAACGCCTCGCCAGCAAGAAGTGGCATCGAAATTGGTTGATGGGCTGGCGCGATATCACCAACGCCACCAACGAACGCACCGTGATAGCTAGCGTGGTGCCGCTGTCCGGCGTAGGCAACCAGATGCCACTGATGCTGTTGGACGAAGTTGATGATCCAAAGTTGTGGGCTGCGCTACTTGGAAACCTGTGCGGATTGACACTCGACTTTGTGGCCCGCCACAAGACCGGTGGCACGCACATGAACTACTTCATCTACAAGCAGCTTCCCGTCCTGCCTCCCACCCGCTACACCGACGCCGACCTCGCCTTTATCGTTCCGCGCGTGTTGGAACTCACCTACACAGCGCATGACCTGAAACCTTGGGCCGAAGACCTGGGCTACGATGGCCCGCCGTACGCTTTCCATCCCGAGCGTCGCGCACGACTGCGCGCCCAGCTCGACGCGTATTACGCCAAGCTCTACGGCCTTACTCGTGATGAGCTGCGCTACATTCTCGATCCCACCGAGGTGATGGGTGCTGACTACCCCAGCGAAACTTTTCGCGTCCTCAAGGACAAGGAAATTCGCCAGTTCCATACCTACCGGACGCAGGACTGGGTTCTCGAGGCCTGGGACGCGCTGGAGGTGCAACCGCCGATGGCGATACCGACGCCCAAACCTGCCCGCCGAACGGCGCCGCTCCCGGTCTACGCGGCAGGCACCACGCCGGCCACTGAGGTCGAAGACTGGCTGGCGGGGCTGGTGTGCGATGTGCTCGCACTGACGGAATCTTGCGACGACACCCACTTGCAACAAATCCTTACCGCAGCGTTACCTACGGGCACCCCTCACGCAGATGTGCTGACCGGATGGCTGGCGCCGGTGGCAGCAGGGCGCTTGCCGCAAATCCTAGCCGCGCTTCGCGGGCGACTTGGAGTGCCGACGACAGCACCATTCTCTATTCCGAACTCGCAAGCTATGGCCGGTGTGATGGGCGACCACCGCACCGATTCGCTGGCGCACGCCTTGGTCGAGGCACGTCGACAGGGCGAAGCCGCCTTGGCCGAGGTGATGGCTGCGACATCCCCGGCGACACAACAGGACGACCTGCAAAAAAGCGGGTAAGCCACGATGACCGATACCAACAACCCTTCCGCTGACAACACCAAGCCACGCCTGTGGGTGGAGACGCTGTGGTTGCTGGAGTCGCTGGCGGCCAACGAACCCCTGCGCGAGATCCCTTTGCAGCGCGGCCTCAACCTGATCGTTTCGCCGTCTCGAGCGGGCAGCCCGGGGCACGGCGTCGGCAAGACCGCGTTCTGCCAGTTGCTGCGCTTTGTGCTGGATGATCCCTTGTGGTCCGAAGGCTCGTCGCTGCGCGATGAGTTGTTGAACAGCAGCGAGTTGAAAGAGGGCGCCGTCGCCGCCCGTGTGCATGTGGGCGGGGAAGTCTGGATCGTGCTGAAGCCGTGGCGGCATCAGAAACTCTACCGAGCCTCGCGAACCACCGACTGGCGACAACTGGCTGCCGGTACTGCCGAAAACGAGTTCGCCGACTATCAGGCCGCACTGCATCAGCACCTGGTCGACATCCTGCCGGTGCAGGAACTGCCTGGATCGAAGCAGTCCATCGCGTGGCACCACATCCTGGCCTGGTGCTCGCGCGACCAGAATGCTCGCTACCAGAGCTACTACCAGTGGCGCGCAGAAGGGACGGGCTTCAGTCTTCCAGCCAAATCCCCGGCTGCCCTGATGCAGATTGTGCTGGGCCTGCTCCGCGACGCCAGCTTGTTGCGCGCACTCGGAAAGGCATCCAAACAGATCGAGGAGAAAAAGACGGAGCTGCAGGATCTGCGCGAAGAACCTGCGCGGTTGATGAAGCACGTGCGCGTGCAGCTCAGTCGCCGTCTCGATGCACCAGGCGCCATGCCGTTCCGTCAGGACGGACTGATTGACCACCCCAACCTGATCGGCCTCGCCAAGCAACGGCAAGCGGCGTATCAGCAGGAGTTGCACGAGGTCGACACTGAACGAAACGGGCTCAATGGAGCGCGCCAGCCCTTGGCGGAGAAACTGGCCCCGTTGAACAGCGCAATAAGCCTGCTGGCCAACGAGATTGCGCAGTCCGAAGCCATCATCGCCGGCAAACTCGACGAGGTGGAGAAACTGCGCAACGAAGCCTCGTCCCTGCAGCAACTACTCCCGACATGGTGCGACGCAGGGTATCGACAACTCCAGCACTGCAGCCACGTGATGGAGCGCATCACCGAGACGCAGATCGACCGCAAACAACGCACGGTAGGGCATCAGAAATCGAACGAGGATCTAGAGCGCAGGCTGGTGGCATTTCGCCAACGATTGGGCGAAGTGCAGGCGGCCGTAGCGCCTATCCAAGCGCAATGGGATGCCATCGACCAGCAGGGAGCTGAACTTGATCAGCGGCATGCGCAAGCCTTGTCTGCCGACCAGCTACTGCGCGACGACATTGAAGTCTACGAACACTACGAAGACGTGGTGTCGGGTAGAGCGTCGTGGGCTGCCATCGAGGCGGCAGAACGCAAACTCGAAGCCCTGGAGAACCAGTATGCGCAACTACGTATCCAGGCAGACAGCGAGCGCGATGCGACGCAGGGTCGCAGGAAAACCATCAGCGAAGGCATGAAAGCCGTGGCGCAATCGATGCCGCCATTCCGCTGGGGCGTGTTCAACGATGCCGAAAAGCACCGCAACCGGCCGTTTCGTATGGGCCCCGCGCACTCGACCGCCTTCAGTGTGTTGGAAGTCCTGGCCGGGGATATCGCCTGCCTGCTCGACAGCGCTTCCGCGGAGAGCTTCCATCCGGGATTTCTTCTGCACGACTCACCCCGGGAAGCGGAGATGAGCGAAGGCCTGCTCTGGGCCTTACTGCAGTACGTCGTCTCGCAGTCGGCTGCGGATTTTCAGTACATCGTCACCACTTCTACGCAGCCGGATGAAGTGTTCACGTCGTTCGTTCGTCTCGAGTTGTCTTCCGATAAGGATGGTGAACTTTTGTTGTGCAGGCGTATCGGATCGCATGACGCGCCGCTGCTCTGAGCCGTTACCGTACACGCTGTGCCGCAATAAAATTGATTAGGGAATATCAAATCAAATGAGCGCCTCACCAAAGATCGAGTCCGCGGATCTCTCCATCGAGCAGATATACAAGGACTTCTATGTTGTACCCCCGTACCAGCGTGAGTACGTGTGGTCTGATGCAGATGTGCAGGCTTTCGCCGACGACATCTACGATGAGTTCTACGGCAATCGAGGTGAACTATTGCCCGACCGGGAATACTTCATTGGCAGCATCGTGGTGTGCCGTAATGCCCATGGCGCCTACGAACTGATCGACGGCCAACAGCGGATGACCACGATTTTTCTGTTCCTCTGCGCGATACGCGATTCTCTGCTGGCGACGGGTGCATCGGCCAGCAAGTCGTTGGAGGCGATGATCTGCGATAGCCGAACGGGTGATGACGGGGAAGACGTACAGGACTACCGCCTGCTCCTACAGTACGAAGACAGCCGTGACGTACTCGTACGGATTGCGCAGGGCGGAAACGCGGGTGCACGCGACGACACCCAATCCATGCGGTGCATCTGCGAGGCCTATCGCACCTTGCGCAATTTCCTCAGCGGCGAATTCAAAGATGATGCCGACGAGATCAAACGCTTCTTCGTCGCGTTCATCCGCCGAGTGAAGTTGATTCGGATCGTAACGCCGAACCTCGCGCATGCTTTGAAAGTATTCGAGACAGTGAATGACCGCGGCGTTGGCCTGACCGCGATGGATCTTCTCAAGAATCTACTGTTCATGCGCACCTCAGCCGAGGAATATCCGAAGCTCCAGAGCTTATGGAAGGAGCTGACGACGCACTTGGAGGCATGCAAAGAAAAGCCATTGCGATTCCTACGTTATTACGTGATGGCCACCTACAAGGACTTCCGCAGCAGTTCGACTAGCAAGCCCGTCCGTGAGGACGAGCTTTATGAGTGGTTCGGCAAGCATTCCAAAACAACAGGCATCGACGACAAGCCGCTACTGTTTGCGAAGGAGCTTGTGGCTGCGGCTCGCGATTACCGTGCGTTTGCCGCGGGCCAAGCTCCGGACGGAGGCATGCCGATTGCGGGTCTGCAAAATATCCAGTACCTGAGTGGCAAGGCACGCCAGCACTTCATCCTTATGCTGGCCGCGCGGCACTTACCCACTGACGCGCTGATAGAGCTGGCACGGCAGGTGGAGAACCTGTTCTTTGTCTTCGTGATCGTCCGCGAGCCAACCAAGAACTTCGAATGGATGTTCGGTGATTGGTCCGAAGATCTGCGTGGGGCCAATTCACTTGAGGACGTGCAGCGCATCATCCGCATGCGGGTTGCACCGCAGGTGGAAGGCAAGTCGCGGCAATTCGACTTCGCTATGAGCGAGCTCGCGGCAACTGCAGTACCCAAGTACAGGTTGAAATACGTGCTGGCCAAACTCGCTCAGTTTGTGGACCAAGTTGCCTGGCAGGGCGCGCAAAGCGCCCAAAAGCTTGATCACTACCTGGACGGAAAGCTCGAGATCGAGCACATCTTCCCTCAGAAGCCAGATGCGGCTTCATGGCCAGTCATCAACGGCTCCGAAGAAGAGGCCCGTAGCACACAGCAATTGGGAAACCTGACCTTACTGGAAAAGCCACTCAACGCAGCGGTGTGCAACGAGGGCTTCGACAGGAAGCTCGCGGCCTACAAGGATTCCAAACTTATGCTGACGCGTGCGATCGGAAATCCAGTCGTATTTGGCAAGAACACCTCGTTGCAGCGTGCCATGGACCTGATGACTACTCAACTTTCGGGCGCCGCCGTGACGACGAAAGAAGTGACTGCTTGGACGAAACAGGATATCGAACGGCGTCAAGGAATGCTGGCCGGACTCGCACGCGAGGTATGGATGGTGGATCGGTTCTGTGAGCAAGCACGGACGTGAGGAGCGCCCTTACTTACATGCCACGCCGTGACGGCCACTGAGGGAGTGCGACGAGTTAGAACAATGAAACGGGAACTGATCGATGACTCGCTGTGGTTCATCCACAAGGATGGCACCAGCCTCTATCCATGGCTGCGCTATTCGAATCGTCACCAGCGGCGAGGCTTCTGGGTTTCCGACGGTTCCAACCTAATCGAAGACGCGATACCGATCGATACGGTCGCCGAACTGGTGCGGGAAGTGTTTTCACATGGGCGTAGTGTTTGGCTATCCGACGGTGGTAGTCGCACCGGTTTGTTCCGTTTCGGCCACGATGCCATCAAGTCTTGGGGAGCCGTCGCCACAGTTCAGCAGCTGGTCGATCATGTTGGGAAGCCCGAGCATGGTGGGAAAGACGCTCGTAGCTCGAAAATTGTCGAGCAAGGTGAAGATGCCGGGTTTGCTCAGGGCTCCGATGTAGGCGGATTGCCAGTACTAGAAGCCAAGGCTTTGGCCGATGCAGGCTACGATCTTGTATCAGCTGCGCCCGACGGCTGGCTAATGGCGTCCATCAGTGGCTCTAGTGCGCAAGTCATGGTCAAACCCTCTGAAGGTGGGATGCTTCTTGCCCTTCCCGAGAGTGGGATGGTGGAAAGAGTCGGTCTTCACACAGTGGAGGCTTCAATACCGACCGACATGGCGGGCGTAGGCCAGGTCAAAGGTGCTATTCAGCTATTTGAGTCGTTGCGTTTGCTACATTCGCTGCAGACTCATCCGGCAGCAGTCTTGTCAGCCCGTCTAGAGGCGCGCTTGGCAGCGATTCCGGAAACAGAGCGCACACGTGAAGTGCGCCAACGCATCGGGCAGGATGTGTTCCGAGAGGCGCTGATCGATCTGTGGCAAAGCCGCTGCGCGGTGACCGGCCTCGCGTTACCACCGGCGTTGTTGCGCGCCAGCCATGCCAAGCCATGGGCCAAGGCCACCGACAGTGAGCGTTTGGATCCATTCAACGGTCTACTGTTAGCGATCCATTTGGACGCGATGTTCGACACGGGTTTAATCGCTTTCGATGACGAGGGCCAACTCCTCTGCTCATCTCGCCTCGATGCAGCAACGCGCTCCTACTATGGATTGGACAACGAGCTCTCGCTTCAATCCCATGCGCCAGGTCATACGCCATACTTGCGTTGGCATCGAGAGTTTGTGTTTCGGTAGAGTCAGGCGAACCGCATTGCCCGGAGGGGAGGTCACGGCGAGTGTTCATCTTGGCCAGTGCGGCGCTGAACCCGTGATCGCTCTCGGAACGCCGATCTCCCCTATCTGGGTAGTGGATTAGGTTCCGAAGATCTGCACGCCGCTGTGACAGATTTTGTCGAGTGACTTAACTGGTGCCAGAAATCTCATGTCGAGCGGCGGCGCGAGCTCAAGTGCCTCTGTTTTGAAAGCGAGCGTAACCAGCTGGAGGAGGCGCTCCTGATGTGTCTTGGCAGCCACGATGGTAAGGAGCAGGATGACTGCTGCGCTATCGTCTTCGTGATGCAGCTCCGTCAGGAAAGCCATCTTTACCGTGGCCTCTTTCTCAAACAGGTTGCGTAGGATCATGTTTAGCGCAACCGTGGACACAGATGGTGGCCCGATCAGGAATTCGGTCTCCGCCGGCATCTCGCCCATACATAGTGAAGCTGCCAAGCGGCCTTCCCTCCAAGAGCGCCGTAACCTCTGGTGGGTAGAGTGCGATCGCATCCACGTTCGGATTAAGCATCAGTGAGGCACCTTGCGTCAGCTCGAACAGATCTCGGCCCGACATCGCCACAATGAGGGCTGCCTTGTTCGCTGCCTCTTCTGCTTGCCCTTTGTCACTGAAGACATGACCGGGACGGGTCTGTGATTAACCCGAATAAGAATTGACGCGGTGTGTACCTCTGTTAGTGGAGCGGCTCGCGACATGCGGCGATCTTGGCCAAGGCAACACGTAGAGCTGATCGCGCGACTGCTTTCGGCACATGGATTTCCCTCATCATCTGAGCAACGGCATTCATCCGATGCAATCGCCTTCCAGATCGCTGCAACTCCTCAAGAAGCTTTGTGACATAGCTGTATGCCACACCAAACCTTGTAATTTTGGCGGCTTCAATGCGGCTCCTGCGCTCGTCGCCGTATGCCGTGCAGAGTCTCGAGTGGATACGATAAAAGCTGGAGACACTTACCCTGTTCTCCAAACATACTTCCACCAGAGGGGGTAGCAAGGTCGGGCGAGGAAGTTTCATCAGCTTATGCAAGGTTCGAATACAAAGCTGATAACCGCGTTTGTTAAACCCGCCTCGGCGGGGAGGTTTGGGAGTATCAATGTCAGACTCAAACAGGCTTGGGGAAACCGCCTCCTCCGGCCGAAGAAGGATTTCCACTGGCGTTGTTCCCCAGACCGCTGCCACCTGAAAAATGGTCGACCAGCGATGGCCCTGGACTCGCGGCCTCTCGAGTTCCTTCCACGTTGGTCGCCGCCGCCCCTCTGCGGAGGCAATCTGCGTCACCTTCATAAAGAACGTCGAAAGGGCATCAGGCGAAATTTCTGCAGAGGCGGGAGTCGCGATATGTTCAAGCACCTTCAGCATTTGCGTCTGGCACCATACCTCCCAAGGCGTGAGTACATCTTGCGTCGCGTCGCACACCTTTAATGCAGAGCCGCACTTGGTGCACAGCTTCCTAGCCGGGCCAATGCGCCAGTCACGTTGATACGAGCCGCACCGTGCGCAACGGTCGAGGAGCCTCGTATCGTGGATGGGGCAGTACGTGATCTGCGGGATCCACCACGCTAGCGGTTCGGCAGTTATATTCTCGTGCTGCGCATAGCAAAGTGGGCACCATCGGCGCCTTTGCACGCATGACCCCGACTGATTTCGGCTGAGAACGCCGCGAAGACGCAGTAATGTTCCATATGCAAGATGATCGGCACCGGTCAGCCGCTCCAGCCGTTGGGCAAGGACCGCGGTTCGTCCTGAGTGTGCACAAAATACGACCGGGTAGAGATCAATGCTCCTTAGCTTCGGAGCATCCTCAATACGTAGATACACGGAGTCGTTGCACAACACCTTGGCCAGTTGTTTCGCCGTAACCTGATGCGCATCAGCCAAGCGGCAAAAGTAGGAGGCCAGCGACTCGACGAGCGGCGTGCCCAAACCGCGCAAATGAAGCGGAGCAAGTATTGACCTCACGGCTTGGCACCACAGGGGTCACGGTCAGGCTTGCGTCGGCCGGGGCGTTTTTTATTTCCTCGCTTTCTTAGAACTGGTGTCGGAATTTTGGCAAGTTCGCCCCTGATCCGCGCCTCCCCTGTGTCGATCTCATGCTTCAGCCGCTGCATCTGAACCGGTGTGTACCTGGCTACCTCCATATCTTGCCACTGCAATAAATCCCTGTCTTGAGAGAGAGCGGCGAGCTTCGCTCGTTCAAATAATCCGTCCACCTCTCCGAAAACCCCTAAGGTCCAAGCCAAGATGTCCTTTGCATGTAGATCCAGCGTGCGCGGCTCTTCAAACTTTAGCGACTTGGAATACATGCGTAACACGGCAAAGAATGCATCGCGATCATTTTTGATGCTTTCATCGTACCGTCGTAGGTGAATAAGGCGGCAACGGCGATTGAGTTGCGCGCTATGGTTCCATATCTCAAGCAAATCATAAGTTCCGAAAAGGAAGATGATGATCCCAAGTCTTTCCGCCAAGACCTTCAAGCTTTCAAGATGATCGGATGGACTGCGATTTATGTGCGTGAGGCACATGCTTTGGGCTTCGTCTACGAAGATGGTCTGAACACGTACAGCCTTTGCCAGGTGTTCGAACGCGCGCCTGATCTTTGTCTCCGTCATGGGAACGCGAATCGTGCTCCAGAACTCTTCGCCTAAGAAAGCCAGTTGTTCCGGTGTCATTGCTTTTGCTTGCTGATCTCCCGCTAGGGTTCTACCCCGTTAACGCGGACACTTCTAAGAAGACCGATCATGGTCAAAAAGGAGTGTCATGTCCAAGCGAAGA
>NZ_JBYTCN010000012.1:0-98094 GCF_058790335.1 Rhodanobacter sp. FW101-FHT13A11
CCCCCCCCCCCCCCCCCCCCCCCCCCCCCCCCCCCCCCCCCCCCCCCCCCCCACCCCCCCCCCCCCCCCCCCCCCCCTGGGTCCCGCTTCGTTAAGCTCCCCGACTGTCGCGCCCCGACGCCCGGAAGACAGCCGCCCATGAAGATCGCCGAAGTCCGCCATCCGCTGATCCAGCACAAGCTCGGCCTGATGCGCCGCGCCGGCATCAGCACCAAGGATTTCCGCGAGCTGGCCTCCGAGGTCGCCGCGCTGCTCACCTACGAGGCCACCAAGGACCTGGAAACCGTCGAGGAGCAGATCCAGGGCTGGGCCGGCCCGTTGCTGGTGCACCGGATCAAGGGCAAGAAGATCACCATCGTGCCGATCCTGCGCGCCGGCCTGGGCATGCTGCCCGGCGTGCTCGACATGATCCCGGCCGCCAAGGTCAGCGTGGTCGGCCTGCAGCGCGACGAGCATTCGCTGCAGCCGGTCGCCTACTACGAAAAACTCAGCGGCCGCATGGACGAGCGCATCGCCCTGATCGTGGACCCGATGCTGGCCACCGCCGGCACCCTGGTCGCCACCGTCGACATGCTGAAGGCGGCGGGCTGCAAGCGCATCAAGGGGCTGTTTCTGGTCGCCGCGCCGGAAGGCCTGAAGCGCATCGAGGCGGTGCATCCCGACATCGAGATCTACACCGCCGCGATCGACGAACGCCTGAACGAGCACGGCTACATCCTGCCCGGCCTCGGCGACGCCGGCGACAAGATCTTCGGCACCAAGCAGTTGCCGGCGAACGATTGACCCGACACCGACAGCGTAGGAGCCCGCTTGCGGGCGATGCTTTTGGCCGACCCCAAATGGCGATCAAGGCAGGAGCATCGCCCGCAAGCGGGCTCCTGCCCGCCATCGCTCACCTCAGCGGCGGAAGCGGTCGGTCGCCTCCACCAGCTCGTGCACGTTGCCCGGCTCGAACGCCGAGTGGCCGGCATCCTGCACGATGCGCAGGTCGGCCTCGGGCCAGGCGCGATGCAGGTCCCACGCGCTGCGCAGCGGACAGACCACGTCGTAGCGGCCCTGCACGATCACCGCCGGGATGTTGCGGATGCGCTCGACGTTGCGCAGCAACTGGTCGTCGTGCTCGAAGAAGCCGCCGTTGACGAAGTAGTGGCACTCGATGCGCGCGAACGCCAGCGCGAACTCGTCCTCGGCGCTGGACTCGATGTGCGACTTGTCCTGCCACAGGAAGCTGGTGGCGCCCTCCCATACCGACCAGGCGCGCGCCGCGTCGATGCGCGCCTTCGCGTCCGGGCCGGTCAGGCGGCGGTGGTAGGCGCTGATCAGGTCGCCGCGCTCCACTTCGGGGATCGCCGCCAGGTAGGTTTCCCACGCATCCGGATACAGCGCGTCGCAGCCCTTCTGGTAGAACCACTCCAGCTCCCAGCGGCGCAGCATGAAGATGCCGCGCAACACCAGCTCGGTGACCTTGTCCGGATGCGTCTGCGCATAGGCCAGCGCCAGCGTGGAGCCCCACGAGCCGCCGAACACCTGCCAGCGGTCGATCCCCAGATGCCGGCGCACGCGCTCGATGTCGGCGACCAGGTCCCAGGTGGTGTTGTCGGCCAGTTCGGCGTGCGGCGTGGACCGGCCGCAACCGCGCTGGTCGAACAGCACGATGCGGTAGACCGCCGGGTCGAAGAAGCGCCGGCATTTCGGATTGGTGCCGCCGCCCGGGCCGCCGTGCAGGAACACCACCGGCTTGCCGTGCGGGTTGCCGCTCTGCTCGTAGTACAGCGTGTGCAGCGGCGAGACCGGCAGGAAGCCGCTGTCGAACGGCTCGATCTCGGGATACAGCGAACGCAGCGGCGACGACGGCATGACGGCTCCCTCGAATCAACAGACAAGCCGCCAAGCCTAGCACGGGCGCGGCTTGCGGGCCTTCAGCCGTCCGCGAACAGCTTGCCCGGATTGAGGATACCGTTGGGATCGAACACCTTGCGCACGCCCCGCATCAGCGCGATTTCCGCCGCGCTGCGGGTGCTGTCCAGATACGCCCGCTTGACCAGGCCGATGCCGTGCTCGGCCGAGATGCTGCCGCCGTGGCGCTGCAGCGTCGCGGCCAGCAATGCGGTGACGTGTTCGCACTGGGCGATGAACGCGTCCTCGGCCAGGCCGTCCGGGCGCAACACGTTGATATGCAGGTTGCCGTCGCCGATATGGCCGAACCAGACCACCTCGGCCCGCGGATACTCGCGCGCCAGCAGCGCCTGCATCTCGTGCAGGAACGCCGGCACTGCACTGATCCGCACCGACACGTCGTTCTTGTACGGCCGCCGCGGCGCCAGGCTTTCGGTGATGCCCTCGCGCAGCCGCCACAACGCGGCAGCCTGCGCCTCGCTCTGCGCGATCACGCCGTCGCTGACCCAGCCACGCTCCAGCGCCTGCTCGAACGCGGCCAGAGCGGCCTCCTGCTGCCGTTCGTCGGCCGCGTCGAACTCGGTCACCACGTAGTACGGGTGGTCGCCGGCGATGGCGCGCTGCGCGCCGTGGGCCAGCACGTGCCGCAGCGCGTGGTCGGTGAAGAACTCGAACGCCTGCAGCGGCAGCCGCGTACGGAACAGCGCGAACACCTGCATCAACGCATCCATGTCCGGCAGCGCCAGCAGCATCACCTGCGACGGCGGCGGCGGGTCGGTCAGCCTGAGCGTGGCCTCCACCACGATGCCCAGGGTGCCCTCCGAGCCGACCATCAGCTGGCGGAAATCGTAGCCGCTGGAGTTCTTGATCAGGCCGCGGTTGAGTTCTAGCAATTCACCGTGGCCGGTGACCACCTTCAGCCCGGCGATCCACTCGCGCGTATTGCCGTAGCGGATCACCCGGATACCGCCGGCATTGGTGGCGATGTTGCCGCCGATCGAGCACGAGCCGCGCGCCGCAAAATCGACCGGATAGACCAGCCCATGCCCGTGCGCGGCCTCGTGCACGTGCTGCAGGATCACCCCCGGCTGCACGCTGAGCGTGCGATCGACGGCATCGAAACCCAGCACCCGGTTCATCCGCTCCAGGCTCAGCACCAGCTCGCCGTTCGCCGCCACCGCGCCGCCGGACAGGCCGGTGCGCCCGCCGGACGGCACGATCGCCACGCGCCGCTCGTTCGCCCAGCGCATGATCGCCAGCACCTCTTCCGTGCTGGCCGGCAGGGCGACCGCCAGCGGCGCGGGCGTCCAGCGGCGGGTCCAGTCGCGGCCGTAATGCTCCAGGTCGGCGGATGCGGTGAGCAGGCGCAGCCCGGGCAAGCAGCCGGACAATTCGGTGAGGCGAGGGTCGGACATGCTGGGCTCCGGAATCATGCCCACAGCCTGCCAGCCGCCTCGCGCCGCGTCCAGTGTTGCAGTGCCGCAAATCGTCTCCGACTCTGGCATAGTAGGGCCTCCACCCCTTGCCAGGACCGACGATGCAGACCTCCTACCCCCGCCAGGACATCAAGGTATTGCTGCTGGAGGGTGTCAGCGCCAGCGCGGTCGAAAGTTTCCACCGTGCCGGCTACAGCCAGGTCGAACTGCATGCGAAATCGTTGCCGGAAGCCGAACTGAAGGCGCGCATCAGCGACGCGCACATCATCGGCATCCGCTCGCGTACCCAGCTCACTGCCGAGGTGCTGGCGCAGGCCAAGCGGCTGATCGCCGTGGGCTGCTTCTGCATCGGCACCAACCAGGTGGACCTGGGCGCCGCGCGCAAGCTCGGCGTGCCCGTGTTCAACGCGCCCTATTCCAACACCCGCAGCGTGGCCGAACTGGTGATCGCCGAGGCGATCATGCTGCTGCGCGGCATCCCGCAGAAGAACGCGCAGTGCCATCGCGGCGGCTGGTCCAAGTCGGCCAGCGGCAGCTACGAAACCCGCGACAAGGTGCTGGGCATCGTCGGCTACGGCCACATCGGCACCCAGGTCGGCGTGCTGGCCGAGAGCCTGGGCATGCGGGTGATCTTCCACGACATCGAGACCAAGCTGGCGCTGGGCAATGCCCGTGCCGTCTCCAGCCTGGACGAACTGCTGGAGCGCGCCGATGTGGTCACCCTGCACGTGCCGGAAACCCCCGCCACGCAGCTGATGATTCGCCACGGGCAGCTGGCGAAGATGCGCGCCGGCGCGATGCTGATCAACGCCTCGCGTGGCAGCGTGGTGGACATCGACGCGCTGGCCGCGGCGCTGCGCGAGGGCCACCTGGCCGGCGCGGCGGTGGACGTGTTCCCGAGCGAGCCCAAGGGCAACGACGACCCCTTCGTCTCGGCGCTGGTCGGCATGGACAACGTGATCCTCACGCCGCACATCGGCGGCAGCACGCTGGAGGCGCAGGACAACATCGGCATCGAGGTCGCCAGCAAGCTGATCCGCTACAGCGACAACGGCTCGACCCTGTCGGCGGTGAACTTCCCGGAAGTCACCCTGCCCGAGCACCCGCACAGCCGCCGCCTGCTGCACATCCACCGCAACGTGCCGGGCATGTTGTCGCGCATCAACGAACTGTTCTCGGCCGGCAACATCAATATCGACGCGCAGTTCCTGCAAACCGACGGCGAAGTCGGCTACGTGGTGATCGACGTCAGCGCCGACGAGGCCCAGGCCAGCGACCTGAAGGCGAAGCTGGCGGCGATCCCGGGCACGCTGCGTAGCCGCGTGCTGTACTGACGACACGAGGGGCGCCGCAGCGCCCCTCGTGTCACCACCGCGACACGCCGGCCGATCTCAGTGGCCGATGTCCTTGCTGACCTGGTTTTCCTGCTGGTTCAGCGTCTTCTGTTCCTGCTTGGTGACGTGGCTGTGGTCCTGGCTGGCCATGTCGCGCTCTTCCTGGCGGATCTGGCGATCGTCCTGGTGCAGCTTGGCCGCCTGGGCCTTGCTCATGTCGCCTTCCTTCACTTCTTCATGGATGCGCGCGTTCTGGCGATGCAGGCGGTTGTTGACCTGTTCGCGGCGCGGATGGTGCTTCTGCCACTTGGTGTCGACGTCCTTCGCGACGCACACGGTCGTGCCCGCGACGGCAACCAGCAGGGTGGCGACAAGCAGGGACTGGATCTTCATGGTGTGTCTCCGTCGGTTCTGGTTTGGGATGACGGACACCGGCGCCACCGGCGTCCGTGAGGCGCATCCTACGGAGCTGTTCCGACGCGGCGCCAGTGGGTCGCACGCGCCGCCCATGCCTGCGGTTCAGATGCCTTCCTGGGGACTGAACGCAAGAATTAGCGATGCGCTCTTCGCGTCAACCGGAGCGGCCGGATACGCGTGTCCGCCTGGTTTGGGCAGGCCTGCCTGCCGCCATCTTTTTCTCCGACGCCAGCTTCGCCGCGGCGGCGCCTGCCGATCCCTTGCGCGCGCCGGCCGACTTGGCAGAGACACGGCTGCGCTCCAGGCGACGCTCCTCGCGGAACGCGTCCGCATAGGCCTTCAACTCGTCGCGCTTCTTCGCGCTGGCGTCCGGCCCGGAAAGCCGACCCTCGTCGATGCCCCGCAGCATCCGCTGCAGCAGGTCGTAGTCGTGGTAATCGCGGTAAGGCTTGAGGTCGAGATCCGCCGGCACCCTGGTCAGGCGCTCGTCGCCGACCGACTTCACGTACTTCTGCATGAAGCGGTCGTAGGCGGCCCAGGTGATCCGCTCGGCGTTCACCGCCGCTTCCTCGGCGCGCGTCGCGATCTGGTGCGCATGCAGATAGTGCAGGCCCAACTGGTCGATCAGGGTCTTTTCCACTTCCTCGTGCAGGATCAGGAAGCGGTCCACCTCGACGGTGCGCCCGCGGAACGTGAAGCTCTTCGGCAGGTGACGGTCGATGTAGATGGTCTTGCCGTCCTTGCTGTAGCCGGCGAGGTAGGGAATGTCGTGCGTGCGGTCGAGCTTCTTCACCCGTCGCAGGATCGCGTCCAGCGCACGATCCAGCATCAACGCCGAAACGTACCAGTCGGGAGCCTTCAACTTCACGTGCGGCGCGCAGGGATGACAGCTGTTCGACGGCATGACGGTATCTCCCGGATGTGGAAAGCTCCAGCCGGAGCCTACCCCACGGCACGCACCCGGTGCACCACCGTCTTGCCCGGCCGCATGCACCGCCGGCGAAAACAGGAAACGGCGCCAGGGCGCCGTTTCTGTCGAATCTTCCGAATTGGTCGGGGCGGCCGGATTCGAACCGACGACCCTCTGCCCCCCAGGCAGATGCGCTACCAGGCTGCGCTACGCCCCGACGCTACGGCAAGCTGGCAAGTCTAGCAGCTTGTGCAGGCGGTCCGGAAGTCAGCGGCGCAGCAGCGCCAGCACTTCCTCCAGTTCCATCCGCACCTGGCGCACGATCTGGTGCGACATGCTCGCCTCCATCCGCGCCTGCGGGCCTTCCAGCCGCGCGCGCGCGCCGGTGATGGTGAACCCTTCGTCGTACAGCAGCGAACGGATCTGGCGGATCATCAGCACGTCGTGGCGCTGATAATAGCGGCGGTTGCCGCGGCGCTTGACCGGATTGAGCGCGGGAAACTCCTGCTCCCAGTAGCGCAGCACGTGGGGCTTCACACCGCACAACTCGCCGACCTCACCGATGGTGAAGTAGCGCTTGGCCGGGATGGCAGGCAGTTCGGTGTTATTCCCTTGGTCCAGCATAGCCCTCGACTCTTACCTTGAGTTTCTGCCCTGGCCGGAACGTCACCACGCGCCGGGCGGAGATCGGGATCTCCTCGCCGGTCTTCGGGTTGCGCCCCGGCCGCTGGTTCTTCAGCCGCAGGTCGAAGTTGCCGAAACCGGACAGCTTCACCTGCTCGCCGCTTTCCAGGGCTTCGCGGACCACCTCGAAGTAGGCGTCCACGAATTCCTTCGCCTCGCGCTTGTTGAGGCCCACGTCGAGGAAAAGCCGCTCGGCCATTTCCGCCTTGGTCAGCGCCATCTCATCCTCGCAGCTTCGCCTTGCATGATTGCTCCAACGCAGCTATCGCTTCACGTACGCAACGGTCCGCGTCGTCGTCGGTAAGGGTGCGTGAAGCGTCCTGCAAAATCAAGCCCATAGCGAGGCTTTTTCGGCCTGCTTCGACTCCCTTGCCGCTGTAGCGGTCGAACAGGCGCAATTCCTTCAGTCGCTCGCCCAGCGTGCGGCGGACCGTCTGCTCGATCTGTGACCAGCTGACCGATTCCGGCAGGTCCACCGCGATGTCGCGGCGCACCGCGGGGAACCTTGGCACCGCCCGTGCCTGCGGCAGGCGGCGCGCCAGCAGCGGCTCCAGGGCCAGCTCCAGCACGTGCACGTCGGCACCCAGGTCCAACACCCTGGCCAGCTGCGGGTGCAGCGCGCCCAGGTAGCCCGCCGTCACGCCATCGCGGACGATCCGCGCGCCACGACCCGGATGCAGCCAGCCCGGCAGGCCGTCGGCATGCACCGACCAGCGCTGCGGCTCGCCGCCCCAGGCGATCAGGGCGTCCAGGTCGCCCTTGAGGTCGTGGAAGTCCAGCGGACGCGCCAGCTCGCCCCACTGCTCGGCACGGGCATTGCCGCAGGCCACGATGGCCAGGCTTGGCGTTTCCACCGGGGGACCGCTTTGTTGAGAAGTCCGGCCAGGGATGGCCAGTTCTTCGCGCGGGGATGCGCCTTGATGAAATACCCGCGCCAGCTCGAACAGCCGCACCCGCTCCTGCTGGCGCGCGCGGTTGTGGCGCAGCGCCTCGATCAGCCCCGGCAGCAACGATGGCCGCATGATCGCCAGGTCGGCCGACAGCGGATTGGCCAGCGGCACCAGCCGCTCGGTGAAGCCCCAGTCCGCCAGCAGGTCGGCCGCCACGAACGACAGATTGACGGCCTCGTAGTAGTCGCGCGCGGCCAGTTGCTCGCGCAGCGCCAGCTCGCCGATGCGCGCCTCCGGCTCGATCGCCAGGGTCAGCGCGCCGGCCGGCGTCGCGGTGGGAATGTTGTCGTAGCCGAAGATCCGCGCGACCTCCTCGATCAGGTCCTCCTCGCGCTCGATGTCGAAGCGGCTGCTTGGCGCGGTGATCCGCCAGCCGTCGGCGGTCGCCTCCACCCGCATGCCCAGCGCGGTGAAGATGCGTGCCACTTCGGCATCGGCCACGTCCACGCCGAGCACGCGCTTCAGGCGCGCACGACGCAAGGGGACCGGCGCGGGCCGCGGCAGGTCGGCCGGGTTCTCCGCCACCAGCACGGGGCCGGCCCGGCCGCCGGCGATCGCCAGCAGCAATTCGGTGGCACGCTCCAGCGCACGATGCGGCAGCTCGGGATCGACGCCGCGCTCGAAGCGGTGCGAGGCATCGGTGTGCAGGCCCAGCTTGCGGGCACGGCCCATGATCGCGGCCGGCGCGAAGTGCGCGGACTCCAGGAAGACGTTGCGGGTGGCGTCGGTGACGCGCGAATCGTAGCCGCCCATCACGCCGGCTACCGCCAGTGGCTTCTTCTCGTCGGCGACCAGCACGAACCCTTCGTCCAGCTTCGCCTCGCAGCCGTCGAGCAGCTTCAGCGTCTCGCCGCTGCGCGCGTGGCGCACCACGACGTCGCCTTCCAGCGTGTCGTTGTCGAACGCATGCAGCGGCTGGCCCAGTTCCAGCATCACGTAGTTGGTGACGTCGACCACCGCGCTGATCGGGCGCAGGCCGGCACGGCGCAGGCGCTCGGCCAGCCACAGCGGCGTGCGTGCGGCCGGGTCGATGCCCTCGACGATGCGGCCGAGATAGCGCGGCGCATCCTTGCCGGCTTCCAGCCGGATGCCGCGACGGGCCTCGCTGGTCACCGCTGCCGGCCCCTGCTCGCCGGTTTTCACGCGGCTGCCGAACAGCGCGGCCACGTCGTGCGCGAGGCCGTAGAGGCCCAGGCAATCCGGACGGTTCGGGGTGAGCTTCAGCTCGATGCTGGCATCGGGCAGGCCGAGGTAGCCCGCCAGCGGCTGGCCGACCGGCGCATCCGGCGGCAACTCCAGCAGGCCCGAGGCGTCGGCGTCGAGGCCCAGCTCCTTGGCCGAGCACAACATGCCGAACGACTCCACGCCGCGCAGCTTGGCCGCCTTGATCGTGATGCCGCCCGGCAGGACCGCGCCCACCGTGGCCAGCGGCACCTTGATGCCCACGCGCGCATTCGGCGCGCCGCAGACGATCGTGAGCGGCGCGCCCTGCCCCGCATCCACCTTGCACACCCGCAGGCGGTCGGCTTCCGGGTGTTTTTCGGCGGCGACGATCTCGGCCACCACCACGCCATCAAGGCCATCGCCCAGCGGGGTGAGCTCTTCGACTTCGAGGCCGGCCATGGTCAGCGCATGGGCCAGGGTGGCGCGGTCCGCCCGGATCTCGACCAGCTCGCGCAGCCAGTTTTCGGAAAATTTCATGTCGTGTCCCTTGCCTGGCGTTTACGCGAACTGCTTCAGGAACCGCAAATCGTTCTCGAAGAACGCACGCAGATCGGTGACGCCGTAGCGCAGCATGGCGAAGCGCTCGACGCCCAGGCCGAAGGCGAAGCCGGTGTAGCGTTCCGGATCGATGCCGCAGTTCTTCAGCACGTTCGGATGCACCATGCCGCAACCCAGCACCTCGAGCCAGCGCGTCGAACCGCCCTCCGCGTCCCAGCGGATGTCCACCTCGGCCGAGGGTTCGGTGAACGGGAAATAGCTGGGGCGGAAGCGCATCTCGAAGTCGCGCTCGAAGAACGCGCGGATGAACTCGGCCAGCGTCCCCTTCAGATCGGCGAAGCTGGAGGTCTCGTCGACCAGCAGGCCTTCGATCTGGTGGAACATCGGCGAATGGGTCTGGTCCGAATCGCTGCGGTAGACCTTGCCCGGCGCGATGATGCGGATCGGCGGCTGGCGACCGGCCATCGAACGGATCTGCACCGGCGAGGTATGCGTGCGCAACAGGCGGCCGTCGCCGAAGTAGAAGGTGTCGTGCATCGCGCGCGCCGGATGGTGCGGCGGGAAATTCAGCGCCTCGAAGTTGTGCCAGTCGTCCTCGATCTCCGGACCGTCGGCGCGCTGGTAGCCGAGCCGCGCGAAGATCGAGGCGATGCGTTCCAGCGCGCGGGTGATCGGATGGATGCCGCCGCGCGCGCCATCGCGCCCGGGCAGCGTGATGTCGAGCTTCTCGGAGGCAAGGCGACGATCGAGTTCGGCCTGCTCCAGGCTCGCTTTGCGTGCACCCAGGGCGTCGGACAGGCGCTCCTTGACCTTGTTGACCTCGGCGCCGCGCAGCTTGCGCTCCTCCGGCGCCAGCATGCCCAGCGTCTTCAGCGCGGCGGTGACGGTGCCGTTCTTGCCCAACAGTCCGACGCGCAGCGCGTCGAGCGCCTCCAGCGTGTCGGCCTTGTCGATTTCGGCCAACGCCTGCGCAGCGCGGCTGTCCAGATCATCCATAGTGATGCGCTTCTCGCTGCTTCCCCTCTCCCCTTCGGGGAGAGGGCAGGGTGAGGGGCCACTCTTGCGTTGTCGCCGGTTCGAAGCATGCTTTTGATAAAGGATGGGGCAAGCCCCGAACCCTCACCTCAATCCTCTCCCAAAAGGAGAGGAGGCAATCGCAGAGAGCATTTTTCCAACAAAAACGGGGAGGAGGCGTTGGCCTCCTCCCCGCTTGCTTTACATCATATCGTGCTGGCGCCGCAGCGCCCGACGATCAAGCGGCCAGACTGGCCTTCGCTTTCTCGGCGATCGCGCCAAACGCCTTGATGTCGTGCACGGCGATATCGGCGAGGACCTTGCGGTCGACCGTGATGCCGGCCTTGCTCAGGCCATTGATCAGGCGGCTGTAGGACAGGCCGAACATGCGCGCGGCGGCGTTGATGCGGACGATCCACAACGCACGGAACTGGCGCTTGCGCTGCTTGCGGCCGATGTACGCGTACTGGCCGGCCTTGACGACGGCCTGGTTGGCGACGCGGAAGACCTTGCGGCGGGCGTTGTAGTAGCCCTTGGCGCGGCCGATGATTTTCTTGTGACGACGACGGGCGGTGACGCCACGCTTTACACGAGCCATGGTCTATCTCCTCACAAGTACGGCAGCATGCGAGCCACGCCCGGGGCGTCGCACGCCTTGAGGTGGTTCGGGGCACGGAGACCACGCTTCAGCTTGGTCGACTTCTTGGTCAGGATGTGCGACTTGAACGCGTGGCCGCACTTGATCTTGCCCGACGCGGTCTTGCGAAAACGCTTCGCCGCCGCCCGGTTGGTCTTGATCTTGGGCATGGTAATGCTCCTTGTGTGGGACTCGTCCGCTCGGGACGGCCCGGTTTCTGACTGATCTGGCGGCGGCATCCCGGGAGGGATCTGGCCACGCTTTCCTTCCTGCCATGATCGGTGCACGACCCTTCCAGGCGGGTCGAACAGGCGATTATACGGAGTTCAGCCCCCGGATACCAGTAGGAGCGCACCCAGTGCGCGAATGCTCTTGGCACCGATCGCCATCAGAGCATCGCGCACAGGGTGCGCTCCTACCGGAAGCAACCCGGCGCGATGGGCGCCGTGATGCCTATTTCTTCTTCGGGCCGATCATCATGACCATCTGGCGCCCTTCCAGCCGCGGGAAGGACTCGACCAGGCCGTTCTCGCCGACGTCTTCCTGGATCTTCTTGGCCAGGTTCTGGCCCAGGTCCTGGTGCGACATCTCGCGGCCGCGGAAGCGGATGGTGACCTTGACCTTGTCGCCTTCCTCGAGGAAGCGAAGCATGTTGCGCAGCTTGATCTGGTAGTCGCCCACGTCCGTGACCGGACGGAACTTCACTTCCTTGATCTCGACCTGCTTCTGCTTCTTCTTGGCGGCCTGCGCCTTCTTCTGGGCTTCGAACTTGAACTTGCCGTAATCCATGATGCGGCAGACCGGCGGATCGCCGTTCGGCTGGATCTCGACCAGATCCATGCCCGCTTCCTCGGCCGCGCGCAGCGCCTCGTCACGGGAGAGAATGCCGAGCTGTTCGGAATCCGGGCCGATCACGCGCACGCGCGGCACGCGGATTTCCAGGTTACGACGATTGCCCTTGTTGTCGGTGGTAGCGATACCACGATCCTCCAGAAGAAGTGATGAAACAGACCGCCCGGCGCTCAGCGCCGGATTTCGGTCTCCAGTCGTTCCACGAAGCCGGCCAGCGGCATGCTGCCCAGGTCCTCGCCGGAACGGGTACGCACGGAAACGGCACCCGTCTCCTTCTCGCGATCACCGACCACGAGAAGATAAGGCACTTTCTGCAGCGTATGCTCGCGGATTTTATAGCCGACTTTCTCGTTGCGCAAATCCGATTGTACCCGGAAACCTTTGTCGACAAGGGTTTGCGTCACTTCGCGGACGTAATCGGCCTGCGCATCGGTGATATTGATCACCACCGCCTGTACCGGGGCCAGCCAGGCCGGCAGCAGGCCGGCGTGGTGCTCGATCAGGATGCCGATGAAACGCTCCATCGAACCCACGATGGCCCGGTGCAGCATCACCGGATGCCGCTTCTGCGAATGCTCGTCCACGTACTCGGCGCCGAGCCGCTCGGGCATCATGAAATCGACCTGCATGGTGCCGACCTGCCAGGCCCGGCCGATCGAGTCCTTCATGTGGTACTCGATCTTGGGACCGTAGAACGCGCCCTCGCCCGGCAGTTCCTCCCAGGCCACGCCGGCGGCGGAGAGCGCCGCGCGCAAGGCCGCCTCGGCGCGATCCCACACCGCATCGTCGCCGATGCGCTTGTCCGGGCGCAGAGCGATCTTCAGGCCGATGTCCTCGAAGCCGAAGTCCGCGTAGACCTGCATCGCCTGCCGGTGGAACGCGGTGACTTCCGACTCGATCTGTCCGGCGGTGCAGAAGATGTGGCCGTCGTCCTGGGTGAACGCGCGCACGCGCATGATGCCGTGCAGCGCGCCGGACGGCTCGTTGCGGTGGCAGCCGCCGAACTCGCCGTAGCGGATCGGCAGTTCGCGGTAGCTGTGCAGGCCGGTGTTGAACACCTGCACGTGGCCCGGGCAGTTCATCGGCTTCAGCGCGTAGGTACGCTTCTCCGACTCGGTGAAGAACATGTTTTCCTGGTAGTTGTCCCAGTGCCCGGATTTCTTCCACAGCGACACGTCCAGCACCTGCGGGCAGCGCACCTCCTGGTAGCCGCTCTTCCTGTACACGCCGCGCATGTACTGCTCGACCTGCTGCCAGATCGCCCAGCCGTTCGGGTGCCAGAACACCATGCCCGGACTCTCTTCCTGCTGGTGGAACAGGTCGAGTTGCCTGCCGATCTTGCGATGGTCGCGCTTCTCGGCCTCCTCCAGTTGGAGCAGCCAGGCCTTGAGGTCCTTGTCGTTGAGCCAGGCGGTGCCGTAGATGCGGCTGAGCATCGCGTTGTTCGAATCACCGCGCCAGTACGCGCCGGCCACCTTCATCAGCTTGAACGAGTGCAGCTTGCCGGTGTTCGGCACGTGCGGGCCGCGGCACAGGTCGGTGAACTCGCCTTGCGTGTACAGCGACAGGTCCTCGCTGGCCGGAATGCCCTCGATGATCTCCGCCTTGAAGTTTTCGCCGATGCCGCGGAAGAACGCCACCGCCTCGTCGCGCGACTTCACGCTGCGCGTCACCGGCAGTTGCTCGGCGACGATCTTGTGCATCTCCGCCTCGATCCTGGGCAGGTCGTCCGGGGTGAACGGGCGTTCGTAGGCGAAGTCGTAATAGAAGCCGTTGTCGATCACCGGGCCGATCGTGACCTGCGCGCCCGGGAACAGCCGCTGCACCGCCTGGCCCATCAGGTGCGCGGTGGAGTGGCGCAGGATCTCCAGCGCCTCGGGACTCTTCTCGGTGACGATCTGCACACTGGCGTCATGCTCGATCGGGAAGCTGGCGTCGACCAGCCGGCCGTCGACCTTGCCGGCCAGGGTCGCCTTGGCCAGGCCGGCGCCGATCGAGGCGGCCACGTCCTGCACGGTGACCGGATGGTCGAACGGTTTCCTGCTGCCGTCGGGTAGCGTGATTTCAATCATGGAGGTTTCTCTGGAAAAGCAAAAAAGGGCATGACGCCCTTTCTTTGATGACGAAGAAACGAAGGCGTGCTGGCGGTCAGTCGTGGAAGCGGGTAGTTGCCATGTCGCACACTCGGCCGGCGCGCAGCGCGGGCCACCTTGTCTGGTGATGGATGCAGAAACGCTAGTTTAGCCTGGATGGCCTGTCAATCCGCAGCCGGCGTGGCTTCGCCGGCCGTCGGCGGCGATACAATGCCCGCGATCTCCCGAGGACACTCCATGCGCATCCTGGTCACCGGCACCGCCGGCTTCATCGGCGCCGCCCTGGCGCAGCGCCTGCTGGCGCGCGGCGACGTGGTCCACGGCTACGACAACCACAACGACTATTACGATCCGGCGCTGAAGGAAGCCCGCCTGGCGCGCTTCATCGACCACCCGAACTACACCCACCAGCGCGCCGACCTGGCCGATGCGGGCGCGGTGAACCATGCGTTCGCCACGTTCGGGCCGCAGCGCGTGGTGAACCTCGCCGCGCAGGCCGGCGTGCGCTATTCGCTGAAGAACCCGCAGGCCTACGTGTCGAGCAACCTGGTCGGTTTCGTCAACATCCTCGAAGCCTGCCGCCACGGCGCCGTGGAGCACCTGGTCTACGCCTCGTCCAGCTCGGTCTACGGCGCCAACCGCAAGCTGCCGTTCGCGGTGGAGGACGCGGTCGACCACCCGGTCAGCCTGTACGCCGCCAGCAAGAAGGCGAACGAGCTGATGGCGCACACCTACAGCCACCTGTACGGCCTGCCCACCACCGGCCTGCGCTTCTTCACCGTGTACGGGCCGTGGGGACGGCCGGACATGTCGCCGATGCTGTTCGCCGACCGGATCAGCCGCGGCGAACCGATCGACGTGTTCAACTTCGGCCGCCACAGCCGCGACTTCACCTACGTCGACGACATCGTCAAGGGCGTGATCCGCACGCTGGACCACCCGGCCGAACCGGACCCGGCTTATGACGCCGAGCGGCCGAACCCCGGCACCTCGAGCGCGCCGTACCGCGTCTACAACCTCGGCAACGACCAGCCGGTGCAGCTGCTGCGCTTCATCGAGCTGCTGGAACAGAACCTCGGCCGTACCGTGGAAAAGCGCCTGCTGCCGATGCAGCCGGGCGACGTGCCGGACACCTGGGCCGACGTGTCGGCGCTGCGCCGTGACGTGGGCTACGCGCCGCATACCTCGATCGAGGATGGCGTGGCGCGCTTCGTCGCGTGGTACCGCGAGTACTACAACTGACGTGTAGGAGCGCACCCTGTGCGCGATGGCTCTTCGTCACGTAACGGAAAGCTCGCGCACAGGGTGCGCTCCTACACGCCACCTCAAAACGGCTTGGCAATTACCAGCCAGATCACGCCCAGCAGCAGCAGCACCGGCGGCTCGTTGAGCCAGCGCAGCGCGCGCGAGGACGGCAGCGCGCCGCCCTTTTCGCTGCGCTTGAGCAGCCGCCCGGCCCAGATGAAGTACGCCAGCAGCACGGCGACCAGGGTCAGCTTGGCGTCGATCCAGTGCGTGCCGGCGGTCACGTTTGGCAACGTCTGCGGAAACACGCGCCAGCCCTGCCACAGGGTCAGGCCGAACAGGAACGCGATGCCGAACATGTTGTGGCCGAACTTGTACAGCCGCCGCCCCATCAGCTGCAGCCGCGCCAGCACCGCCGGCTCGTCCGCCGCCTCGGCCATGTTCACCAGGATCCGCGGCAGGTAGAACACCGTGGCCATCCAGGCGATCACGAACAGCAGGTGCAACGACTTGATCAGCAGGTAGGTCATGGCGAAGCCGCGTGGCCGCTGCAATGCGCAGCGGCTGCGATGATAACGCGCAGGCCGCCGCTCAATCCCGCGCCGGACCGATCCGTTCCAGCAGCGCCTGCAACAGGCGCCCCTGCAGCGCCTCGTCGAGCGGCGCGTCGTGGCGGTCGGTGAGCTGGAAGAAATCCTCCACGCGCTCGCCGAAGGTGGCGATACGCGCGTCGTGCACGCGTACCCCGGTGGCCAGCATCACCTGCGCCACCGCGGCCAGCAGGCCGGGACGGTCGGCACCGATCAGGGCCAGCTGGGTGCGGCCGCCGGCGGCGTGGAAACTGATCTGCGGGGTCATCTGGAAATGCTTCTGGTGGCGCGACATGCCGCGCTTGCTCGGCTGCACGCCGGCCGATTGCGCCAGCGCGCGCTGCAGCCGCTGCTGCAATTCCTCCGCGCGCGCCGCGCTCACCGGCTGCTGGCTGTCCGCGTCGAGCAGCAGGAGGGTATCCAGTGCCATCCCGGTCGTCGAGCTGAGGATGCGCGCCTCCAGCACCGAAAAACGCAACCGGTCCAGCACCGCGGTGATGGTGGCGAACAGGCCGTCGCGATCGGGCGTGTAGACGAACAGCTCGGTGCTGCCGCGCACCGACAGCGGATGCACGGCCACCAGCGGCAGCGCGCCCTGCGCCCGCAGGATCGCCGCGGTCTGCCAGGCGATCTGCTCCGGCCGGTGGCGCAGGAAGCTGAGCTGGGGGAAGTCGGCCCAGACCCGCACCACGTCGGCCTCGGCATGCCCCTCGTTCAGCAGCAGCGCCAGCGCATATTCGGAGCATTCGCGCGCGCGCACGCCGATGTCGCGCGGCAGTTCCACGTCGCTGCGCAGGGCGTAGCGCGTGCTGGTGCACAAGTCGGCGAGCAGGCGGTCCTTCCAGCCGTTCCACAGCCGCGGGCTGGTGCCGATGATGTCGGCCACGGTGAGCAGGTACAGCTGGCCTAGCCGCTCGCGGCTGCCGACCACGTCGGCGAACCGGTGCACCACGTCCGGGTCGGTGATGTCCTGGCGCTGCGCGGTGGTGCTCATCAGCAGGTGCCAGCGCACCAGCCAGGCGACCCGCTCGACGTCGGCCGGCGGCAGCCCGAGCCGGCTGCAGAACGCCCGCGCATCCTCCGCGCCGAGCACCGAATGGTCGCCGCCGCGCCCCTTGGCGATGTCGTGGAACAACCCCGCCAGCAACATCACTTCCGGGGCGGGCAGGCCGTGCCATATCTCGCAGCCGAGCGGAAACTCGCGCTTCGCCGCCGGGTCGGCGAAGCGCGCCAGGTTGCGCAGCACGCGCAGGGTGTGTTCATCGACCGTGTAGACATGGAACAGGTCGTACTGCATGCGCCCGAACACCTTGCCGAACGCCGGCAGGATCGCCGCCAGCAGGCCGTGCCGGTTCATCCGCCACAGTGCCTCCACCGCCGGCGCGCCACGGCGCAGCAGCTGCAGGAACGCGGCCAGCACCTCGCCGTCGTCGGCCAGCGCATCGCCATGCGCGGCGGTGGCCTGGTGGATGCGGCGCATGGTGTCGGCGCTGAAGCCGACCACACCGGGCTGGTCCAGCCGCGCGATGAAGATCTCCACCAGGGCAGCCGGCCGGCGCATGAACAGCTGCGGGTCGCGCGCCGCCAGGCGCTTGCCGTAGCGGATGAAGTCGGCACCCACGGGCACCGCCTCGCCCGGGGGCTCCAGCATTTCCACGAAGCGCTCGGCGACCTGCATGCCGAGCCGCTCGACCTGGCTGGCGGCGCGGTAATAGCCCTGCATGAACTGCTCGACGCCGAGGTTTCTTTCGTGTTCGTCCTCGAAGCCCAGCCGCGCGGCCAGCGCACGCTGGTAGTCGAACAGCAACCGCTCCTCGGGCCGGCCCGCCTCCAGGTGCAGCGCGTAACGGTAGCGGCGCAAAGTGGCCTCGGACTGCTCCAGCGCGGACTGCTCGGCCGGATCGAGCAACCCTTCCGCCACCATGTCGGCGAGTTCGCCCGCATGCGCCAGCCGCCGGCCCAGCCAGCGCAGCGAATCAAGCGTGCGCAGGCCGCCGGGCCCGTCCTTGAGGTTCGGTTCGAGGTTGTAGGCGGTGTCGTCGAAACGGGCGTGACGGGCATCGCGCTCGGCCAGCCGCGCCGCCAGGTACGCCGGCGCCGGCCACAGCGCGGGATCGTCGACCACGGCACGCAGCCGCGTATCGAATGCCGGGTCGCCCGCCAGCCGACGGGCGTCCAGCAGGCTGGTGAACACGCTAGCGTCCTGCGCGGCCAGCGTGCGGCACTGCGCCGGGTCGCGTACCGCATGGCCCACCTTCAGGCCGATATCCCACAACGTGGCAAAAAACTGCTCCAGCGCGCGCCGCCGGGCCGGCTCCGGCGCCTGCACCAGGGCCAGCAGGTCCACGTCCGAATACGGAAACAGCAGGCCACGGCCGTAGCCGCCGACCGCGAACAGCGCCGCCCCGGTCACGTCGCCGAGGCAGGCCGTCCATACGTGCGCCACCACCCGGTCGACCGATTCGCCGCGCCGCCGCGCCAGCATGCTGGCATCGGCGCCGTCGCGAAACGCCGTGGCCAGCACCCGGTCGACGTCGCCCAGCAATTGCCGCAGTGCCCGCCGCGCGTCGGCCGAGACGCCCGAACGCGGCACCGCCGCCGGCAGGCGCGGCAAGGGAGGAAGTACTGGGGAGCCGGTCGGCATGCGAAAAGCGGGGAGTGAGTGAAGAGAAGTGAGGAGTGAGAGGGGCAGTCTGCCATGTCTCCACGGCATCCGGCTTCAGGCGCCGCGTGCCCGGCTCTCGTTTCTCGCCCCTCTCCACTCACTCCTGCTTCAAGCGTCGGGCCAGGGCGTGAGGATCTCGAAGCCGTTATCGGTGACCGCGATGGTGTGCTCCCATTGCGCCGACAGCGAATGGTCCTTGGTGACCACCGTCCAGCCGTCCGGCAGCTGGCGGGTCTGCGGCTTGCCGGCGTTGATCATCGGCTCGACGGTGAAGGTCATGCCCTTCTTCAGCTCCACCCCGGTGCCGGGCTTGCCGTAGTGCAACACCTGCGGCTCGTCGTGGTAGACCTTGCCGATGCCGTGCCCGCAGTACTCGCGCACCACCGAAAAGCCGGCCGCCTCGGCATGCTGCTGGATCGCGTGACCGATGTCGCCCAGGGTGGCGCCGGGGCGCACCGCCTGGATGCCGCGCATCATCGCCTCGAAGGTGGTGTCGACCAGCCGCCTGGCCAGCACCGACGGGGTGCCGGCGACGTACATGCGGCTGGTGTCGCCGTGCCAGCCGTCCTTGATCACGGTGACGTCGAGGTTGACGATGTCGCCGTCCTTGAGCACCTTGCCCTCGTTCGGGATGCCATGGCAGATCACGTGGTTGACCGAGGTGCACAGGGTCTTCGGGAAGCCGTGGTAGCCGACGTTGGCAGGAATCGCCTTCTGCACGTTCACGATGTGCTCGTAGGCGCGCCGGTCCAGTTCCTCGGTGGTGACGCCGGGTTTGACGTATTCCTTGAGCATCGCCAGCACTTCGGCCGCCAGCTTGCCGGCGACGCGCATGCCTTCGAGGTCTGCGGGGGATTTCAGGGTAATGGCCATGGATTCCACTTCATATGGCGACAGAAGCCCAGGAAATCCAGCAACTTGCCGCGCCGCCGGCGGACCGGCTACAATTTCGGAGTTTTGCAGACCTGACAGGCCCGTCTTGACGGCCCGGCCAGCGCAAAGCGAACCGGGATTGTAACCCCCAGCGGTACAACACCCCAACCAACGCCACACACGCATCGGCACCGCCTTCGGGGTGCCGCGCCTCGCCCACCGACAACATCGGGCCAGTCGCGGTCGAAGCCGGGGATGCGTGGAGGTCCCAACCCCCGAGCCTGTCACCAGGCTCAACAATCGGAGTTACACCCATGGCCCAAGTCACCATGCGCCAGATGCTCGAAGCCGGCGTCCATTTCGGTCACCAGACCCGTTACTGGAACCCGAAGATGGCCCCGTACATCTTCGGCGCCCGCGGCAAGATCCACATCATCAACCTCGAAAAGACCCTGCCGCTGTTCACCGACGCGATGAACTTCCTGTCGGGTCTGGCGCAGAAGCGCGGCACCGTCCTGTTCGTCGGCACCAAGCGCTCGGCGCGCGAGCCGCTGGCCGAAGAGGCCGCCCGCGCCGGCATGCCGTTCGTCACCTCGCGCTGGCTCGGCGGCATGCTGACCAACTTCCGCACCGTGAAGCAGTCCGTTTCGCGCCTGAAGGAGCTGGAAGCGGCCGAGACCGACGGCAGCTTCGAGAAGCTGGTCAAGCACGAAGTGCTGGCCCGTCGCCGCGAGCGCGACAAGCTGCAGGCCTCGCTGGGCGGCATCAAGGACATGAACCGCCTGCCCGACGCGCTGTTCGTGATCGACATCGGCCACGAAGACATTGCCGTGCAGGAAGCCAAGAAGCTCGGCATCCCGGTGATCGCCGTGGTCGACACCAACTACAACCCGGAACTGGTCGACTACGCCATCCCGGGCAATGACGACGCGATCCGCGCGATCCAGCTGTACGCCCGCGCCGCCGCCGACTCGATCCTCGAAGGCAAGGCCGCCGCGCCGGCCGCCGCCCAGGGCGACGCCAACGACTTCGTCGAGCTGGACGAGGAAGGCAACCCGGTCGCCAAGGTCGATCGCAAGCCGGCTCCGCGCCGCGACGCCGCCCCGCGCAAGAGCGCCCCGCGCCGCGATGGCGGCCGTGACGGCGGCCGCGGCCCGCGCAACGACGGCGCGCCTGCCGCCAAGTAAGCGCGGCGACGGCGGCCCGGCGCCGCCGTCGCATCCGCACGCGATAACCGCGCGGGGGCGCTCCATCGCCGCCGCGCAACTGACGCATTCAGAGGATTGACGATGAGCAATATTTCCGCACAACTGGTCAAGGAGCTGCGCGAGCGGTCCGGCGCCGGCATGATGGAATGCAAGAAGGCGCTGGTCGAGAACAACGGCGACATCGAAGCCGCGATGGAGTGGCTGCGCAAGTCCGGCCTGGCCAAGGCCGACAAGAAGGCCAGCCGCGTCGCCGCCGAAGGCCGCATCGTGGCCGCCCAGGCCCCGGGCAAGGCCGTGCTGGTCGAGATCAACTGCGAGACTGACTTCGTCGCCAAGGACGCCAGCTTCCTGAAATTCAGCGACACCGTCGCCGACGTCGCGCTGAACTCCGGCGCCGCCGACATCGACGCGCTGAAGGCGGCCGCCTACCCGGGCGCCGCCAACGTGGAAGAAGCCGCCAAGGCGCTGATCGCCACCATCGGCGAGAAGATCGACGTGCGCCGCCTGGCCCGCGTCGCGACCAACGGCATCATCGGCAGCTACATCCACGGCGGCCGCATCGGCGTGCTGGTGGCGCTCAAGGGCGGCTCCGAGGAGCTGGCCAGGGGCATCGCGATGCATGTCGCCGCGATGAACCCCGCCTATGTCCGCGCCGAGGACGTGCCGACCGACTTCCTCGCCAAGGAAAAGGAAATCGCGCTGGCCGCCATGTCGGACAAGGAAAAGAACAAGCCCGCCGACATCCTGGAGAAGATCGTCTCCGGCAAGGTCCACAAGATCGTCTCCGAGGTCACCCTGCTCGGCCAGCCCTACGTGCTGGACACCAACGTGACCGTGGCCGAGGCGCTGAAGAAGGAAGGCGCCGACGTCCTCTCGGTGGCCCGCCTGGCCGTCGGCGAAGGCATCGAGAAGGTGGAAGAGGATTTCGCCGCCGAAGTGATGAAGCAGGCCGGTTTGAGGTAATAGTCGTCCCTGACCGGCAGACCGGCCATCCATGGCCGGACTGTCTAGAAAAAGCGATGCTTCGAATCGAGGGCCGCGGGAAACCGCGGCCCTTTTCGTTTCCACGGTCTCCGGAGACCCGGCGGCGCGCACCCGCATTTTTCGCTCCTTTCCGTTCGCGCCCGCCCCGTCGCCACCCGCCCTCCGCTACAATGTGACGGTTTGCCCACACAATCCGGAGACCCCATGAGCGACCAGCCGAAGTACCACCGCATCCTGCTCAAGCTCTCCGGTGAAGCGCTGATGGGCGACGCCGACTACGGCATCGACCCGAAGGTGATCGGCCGCCTCGCCGACGAGATCATCGAGGTGCGCAAGGCCGGGGTGCAGGTGGGCGTGGTGATCGGCGGCGGCAACATCTTCCGCGGCGCCGGCCTCGCCGCCGCCGGCATGGACCGCGTCACCGGCGACCACATGGGCATGCTGGCCACGGTGATGAACGCGCTGGCGATGGCCGACGCGATCGAGAAGCGCGGCGGCTACGCACGCGTGATGAGCGCGATCCAGATCCACGATGTGGCCGAGGACTACATCCGCCGCCGTGCGATCCGCCACATCGAGAAGGGACGCATCGTGCTGTTCGCCGCCGGCACCGGCAACCCGTTCTTCACCACCGACTCGGCCGCCGCCCTGCGCGCGGTGGAAATCGGCGCCGACCTGCTGCTGAAGGCCACCAAGGTCGACGGCGTGTACACCGCCGACCCGGCCCGCCACGCCGACGCCACCCGCTACGAACAGCTCACCTACGGCGACGTGATCCAGCGCAACCTGCAGGTGATGGACACCGCCGCCATCGCGCTGTGCCGCGACCACGGCATGCCGCTGCGCATCTACGACATGACCGTGCCGGGCAGCCTCATGCAGATCATGCGCGGCGAGCCGATCGGCACCCTGGTCGACGGCGGCTGACCGCGCCGCAGCAAGCCTCGCCGGCCTCCACTGCTATAATCGAACGTTGCCAGATTCACCGGGAAGCGCCACATGCTCAACGACATCAAGAACGACGCCCAGACCCGCATGGGCAAGAGCATCGAATCACTCAAGCACGACCTCACCCGCATCCGCACCGGCCGCGCCAGCACCGCGCTGGTGGACGGCATCAAGGTGCCCTACTACGGGTCCGACATGCCGTTGACCCAGGTCGCCTCGGTCACGCTGTCCGACGCGCGCACGATCATCATCACGCCCTGGGAAAAGACCATGGTGGCGCCGATCGAGAAGGCGCTGATGGCCTCCGACCTGGGCATTACGCCGACCACCGCCGGCACCGTGATCCGCCTCAACATGCCCGCGCTCACCGAGGAGCGCCGCCGCGAGCTGGCCAAGCACGTCGGCCACGAGGGCGAGAACGCCAAGATCGCGATCCGCAACGTGCGCCGCGACGCGTTGCAGCAGGTCAAGGACCTGCTCAAGGAAAAACTCATCACCGAGGATGAGGACCGCCGCGTCGACGACGAGATCCAGAAGCTCACCGACCGCGCGGTGAAAGACGTGGACGCCGTGGTCAAGGCCAAGGAAGAGGAGCTGATGGCGCTCTGAGCGCCATCGCATCCGTCATGCCCGGCGCTGAAGCGGCCCAGGTTCCGCGCCATATCGCCATCGTCATGGACGGCAACGGCCGCTGGGCCAAGGGCCGCCACCGCCCGCGCAGCTTCGGCCATGACGCCGGTCGCAAGGCCGTGCGCGAGGTGATCGAGGCGTGCCTGCGCGAGGGCGTCCGGGTGCTGACCCTGTTCGCCTTCTCCAGCGAGAACTGGCAGCGCCCGCAGGACGAGGTGGGTGCCCTGATGGGCCTGTTCGTGCGTGCGCTGGACAAGGAAGTGGACGAGTTGCACCGCCACGGCGTGCGGCTGCGCTTCATCGGCGACCTCGACGCGTTCGACGAGCCCCTGCACAAGCGCATGCACGCCGCGATGGCCCGCACCGCCGGCAACGACAAGCTGCAGGTGAACATCGCGGTGAGCTACGGCGGCCGCTGGGACATCGTGCAGGCCAGCCGCCAGGCCGCCGCCGCGGTGGCGCGCGGCGAGCTGCGCGTGGACCAGCTCGATGAGGTCCGGCTGGGCCGGTGGATGAGCCTGGCCGAGCTGCCGCCGCTGGACCTGTTCATCCGCACCGGCGGCGAATGCCGCATCAGCAACTTCCTGCTGTGGCAGGTCGCCTACGCCGAGCTGTACTTTACCGACACCTTGTGGCCCGATTTCGACCAGGCTTGCCTGCGCCGGGCCATCGAAGACTATGCCCGCCGGGAGCGCCGCTACGGCCGCACCGGCGAGCAGGTCGCCATCCCTTCCTGAGGATTCCCATGCTGCTTCAGCGCACCCTCACCGCCCTGGTGCTCGCGCCGCTGGTGATCCTGATCATCCTGCTGTCATCGAACGCCGTGTTCGCGTTGATCGTCTCGCTGGCCTTCCTGGCGGCCTGGTGGGAATGGGCCCAATTGAGCGGCCTGCGCAGCCAGGCGTGGCGCATCGGCCTGCTGCTCGCGGCGGCATGCGTGTTCGCGTGGCTGTGGAGCGCGCGCGCCACCGCGCTGGCCCCGCTGCTGCTGGCCGCCGGCGTGGCCTGGTGGCTGCTGGCCTGCCTGTGGCTGCGCCACTTCGCCTTCGGCGCGGCGCCCACCCGCGAGAACCTCGCGTTGAAACTGCTGGCCGGCGCCTTGGTGATCCTGCCGGCATGGATGGCCCTGGCCTGCATCCACGCCCGCGTGCCGCACGGCCCCTGGTGGACCCTGCTGGCGCTGGTGATCGTGTGGGCCTCCGATATCGGCGCCTATTTCAGCGGCCGCGCTTTCGGCAGGCGCAAGCTGGCCCAGCAGATCAGCCCGGGCAAGACCTGGGCCGGCGCGTACGGCGCGATGGTGGCCGGCGTGCTGGTGGCGACAGCGGGTGCCTGGCTGCTCGACGTGCGCGGCGCCCGGCTGGTGGCGCTGGCACTGCTGGCGGTGCTCACGGTCGCCGTGTCGATCGTCGGCGACCTGATCGAGAGCCTGATGAAGCGGCATGCCCAGGTAAAGGATTCGGGCAGCATTTTTCCCGGCCATGGCGGCCTGCTGGACCGACTGGACAGCGTATTCGCCGCGCTGCCGGTATTCGCCGCCGGCCTGCTCCTGCTGGACCTCTGACCATGCGCAACGTCGCCGTCCTCGGCGCCACCGGTTCGATCGGCGGCAACACGCTCGATGTCATCGCGCGCCACCCGCAGCGTTTTCGCGCCACCGTGCTGACCGCGCATCGCCAGGTCGAGGCGCTCGCCGCGCTGTGCGTGCAGCATCGGCCGGAGCTGGCGGTGATCGCCGATCCGACGCTGGAAGCCGAGCTGGCGCGCCGCCTCGCCGCCGCCGGCGTGCGCTGCGAGGTGGCCAGCGGCCCCGCTGCGCTGACCGCCGCCGCGGCCGGCGGCTTGTGCGATACCGTGGTGGCCGCGATCGTCGGCGCCGCCGGGCTGGAGTCGACGCTGGCGGCGGCGCGCGCCGGCAAGCGCCTGTTGCTGGCGAACAAGGAATCCATCGTGATGGCCGGCCCGCTGCTGCTGCAGGCGGTCGCCGCCGGCGGCGGCGCGCTGATCCCGGTCGATTCCGAACACAACGCGATCTTCCAGTGCCTGCCGGGCGGACGCCCCGAACTGCGCGAGAGCGGCGTGCGCCGGCTGGTCCTGACCGCTTCCGGCGGACCGTTCCGTGGCCGTACCCGCGCCGAGCTGGCCGACGTCACGCCCGCGCAGGCCTGCAAGCACCCAAACTGGGTGATGGGCCGCAAGATCTCGGTCGATTCCGCCACCCTGATGAACAAGGGCCTGGAGGTGATCGAGGCGCACCACCTGTTCGGCGCGCCGGCCGAGGCGATCGACGTGGTGGTGCACCCGCAGAGCCTGGTGCATTCGATGGTGGAGTACGTCGACGGTTCGGTGCTGGCCCAGCTCGGCAACCCGGACATGCGCACCGCGATCGCTTGCGCGCTGGCCTGGCCGGAGCGGGTCGAGACCGGGGTGGCGCCGCTGGACCTGGCCGCCTGTGCCCCGCTGCAGTTCGAGCGGCCGGACCTGGCCACCTTCCGCTGCCTGGCGCTGGCGTTCCAGGCGCTGCGTGCCGGCGGCGATGCCCCGGCCGTGCTGAACGCCGCCAACGAGATCGCGGTGGAAGCCTTCCTGGCCGGCGCGCTGCCGTTCCTGTCGATCGCCGACGTGGTCGAGGCCGTGCTTGCGGAACTGCCGGCGCAGGCCGTGGTCGATGTTGAAACCCTTCGTGAACGCGACCGCACGGCCCGGGAAACGGCACGCCGCGTTCTGCGCAATGCTTGCTGATATTCTTGTCTCGATGACTTTTCGCCACGGTACTTGATGACTTCCTTCTTCGGCTCGGTGTTCTGGTTGCTGGTCACGCTGGGCGTGCTGGTCACCTTCCATGAGTTCGGCCACTACTGGGTCGCGCGCCGCTGTGGGGTCAAGGTGCTGCGCTTCTCGGTCGGTTTCGGCAACGCGATCTGGAAGCGCATCGGCCGCGACGGCACCGAGTACCAGATCGCCGCGATCCCGCTGGGCGGCTACGTGAAGATGCTCGACGCGCGCGAGGGCGAGGTCGACCCCGCGTTGCGCGGGCAGGAGTTCACCGGCAAGCCGGTGTGGCAGCGCATCGCCATCGTCGCGGCCGGGCCGGGCTTCAACCTGATCTTCACCATCGCCGCATTCTGGCTGATGTTCATGCTGGGCCGCCCGGACGTCGCCCCGGTGGTGACCGCGGCGCCGCAGAGCATCGCCGCCAGCGCCGGCATCCAGCCGGGCGACCGCATCCTCAGCATCGACGGCCGCAGCGTCGGCACCTGGACCGATGCGATGGACGTGGTGGCCAATGCCCTGCTCGGGCGCGCGCCGCTGCCGCTCGCCGTGCGCGGCCAGGACGGGCGCATGCGCGAACTGGTGCTGCCGCTGGACGAATTGCCGCCGGGGCAGGACGTGGGCCAGTACCTGGGCAAGCTCGGGCTGAAGCTGGCGCCGCCGCCGGCGATCGCCGCCACCGTGATGCCCGGCCAGCCGGCCGCGCAGGCCGGCATGCAGGGCGGCGACCGCATCCTCAGCGTCAATGGCCAGGCGGTGGGCGACTTCGCCGCGTTCGGCAAGCTGGTGCAGGCCGAGGCTGTCAGGTCGCCGGTGCTGGCGGTCGCGATCGAACGCGCCGGCCGGCCGCTGCAGCTGAACGTCACCGCCAGGTGGGAGTCGCTGGAGGGCCAGCCGCCGAAGTGGGTGCTGGGCGTGGGTGCGCCACCGGTCGAAACGGCCACCGTGAGTTACGGCCCGGTCAGGGCCATGGCCGCCTCGCTCGGCGCCACCTGGCGCAACACCACGCAGACCTTCAGCATGCTCGGCAAGATGCTGACCGGCGAGGCCTCGACCCGCAACCTGTCCGGCGTGATCGGCATCGCCGAGGTCGCGAACGCCTCGGCCAGCATGGGCCTGCCGTGGTTCCTGCAGTTCCTGGCGCTGGTGTCGCTGAGCCTGGCGATCCTCAACCTGCTGCCGATTCCGGTCCTGGATGGCGGGCACCTGCTGTATTATCTTGTGGAGTTGATCAAGGGCAGCCCGGTCAGCGAACAGACGATGGTTGTGGGCCAGTACATCGGCCTGGCCCTGCTGTTCACCCTGATGGGGCTGGCTTTCTACAACGATATCCACCGCATGCTGCTGTCGTGATACCGATGCCCGGCGCCTGCAGCATGCCGACGACACGCCTGCCTGCGCCCGCCGCAGCATGGCGCGGCGGCGTGTCAACCCGTGCGCTCCCCTGGTGGGGTGCGGATTCCCTTTCGAGGCAGGGCCTGTCCCTGCCTCATGCGTTGATCGGGGCGGCTGCGCTGGCCGCTCCATCGAAATAACCCAACGGAACCGACGATGAAGCGTATCGCCGCGCTGATTTTGCTTGCCTCCCTCTCCGCCAATGCGTTCGCGTTCGACCCGTTCGTGGTGTCGGACATCCGCATCGACGGCCTCAGCCGCATTTCCGCCGGTACCGTCTTCAATTACCTGCCGATCAACAAGGGCGACCAGCTGACCAACGAAGGGGCGCAGCGCGCGATCCGCGCGCTGTACCGCACCAAGTTCTTCAGCGACGTGGAATTCGACCGCGAAGGCAGCATCCTGGTGATCAAGGTGGTCGAGCGGCCGTCGATCGCCAAGTTGACCCTGCGCGGCAACAAGGACATCAAGACCGACGACCTGAAGAAGGGCCTGAAGGAGATCGGCCTGTCCGAAGGCGAGACCTTCGACCGGCTGGCACTGGACAACGTGCAGCAGGAACTCACCCGGCAGTACTACAACCGCGGCAAATACAACGTGTCGGTCGACCCGCACGTGACGCAGCTGGACCGCAACCGGGTGGCCGTCGAGATCGAGGTCCGCGAGGGCAAGGCGGCCAAGATCAAGGAGCTGAACATCCTCGGCAACCACGCGTTCACCGACAAGCAGATCCGCGACGGCTTCGAATCGAACACCACCAACTGGATGTCGTGGTACTCGAAGGACGACCAGTACTCGCGCGAGAAGCTCTCCGGCGACCTGGAGAAACTGCAGTCCTACTACATGGACCGCGGCTATGCCGACTTCGGCGTCGACTCCACCCAGGTGGCGATCGCGCCGGACAAGCGCGCGATGTACATCGATGCCAGCATCAAGGAAGGCGAGGTCTACAAGGTCGCCGACGTCAAGCTGCTCGGCGACCTGATCCTGCCCGAGGCGACCATGCGCCAGCTGGTCTTCGTCAAGACGGGCGACACCTTCAACCGTGGCGCGATCGAGGCGAGTTCCAAGGCGATCAAGGGCCTGCTCGCCAACATCGGCTACGCCTACGCCAAGGTCACGCCCATCCCGAAGCTGGACAAGGAAAAGCGCACCGTCGACCTGACCATGTACGTCGAGCCGGGCCAGCGCGTGTACGTGCGCCGGGTGGTGTTCCAGGGCAACACGCGCACCGAGGACAACGTGCTCCGCCGCGAGATGCGCCAGCTCGAGGGTTCCTGGTACTCGCAGGCGGCGGTCGACCGCTCCAAGGTCCGCCTGCAGCGGCTCGGCTACTTCAAGAAGGTGGACATCGACAAGAAGCTGGTGCCGGGCACCCAGGACCAGGTGGACGTCAGCGTCAAGGTCGAGGAGCAGTCCGCCGGCAGCATGCAGTTCGGCATCGGCTACTCGCAGTACTCCGGCATCATCCTCAACGCCTCGGTGTCGCAGAACAACCTGTTCGGCACCGGCGACAGCTTCTCGATCAGCGGCGAGCGCAGCACCTACTACAGCCGCATCGGCCTCAGCTACTACAACCCGTACCTGACCGACAGCGGCATCGGCATCGGCTACAGCGCCTCGTACTCGAAGACCGACTACGGCAATACCGACTTCGCGAACTACGCCACCAGCGCCAAGAGCTTCTCCAGCTACCTCGGCATCCCGATCAGCGAAACGGACGGCCTGCGCGTGGGCCTGGGCATCAGCAGCAACAAGGTCAACCTGTTCTCCGGCTACAGCCCGCAGGTGCTGCTCGACTACCAGAACGAGATCGGCAACAAGACCATCCATACCTGGACCGGCACGCTGGGCTGGAACCACGACACCCGCAACGGTTACTGGGCGCCGACCCGCGGCGGCCTGATCTCCGCCTCGACCGACGTGGCGCTGCCCGGCTCGACCGTGCAGTACTGGAAGCTCTCCACCGAAATCAACCATTACTGGCCGATCGGCAAGGGCTTCGTGCTGTACCTCGACGGCCAGGTCGGCTACGGCAAGACCTACGGCCACAATGGCATCAGCGACGACGCCTTCACGGCGCTGAAGGACGCCAGCCTGGCCCAGAACCCCAACCATGTCATCACCGACATGCGCCAGGACCTGCCGTTCTGGCAGAACTACTACGCCGGCGGCGTGCGCGACGTGCGCGGCTACCAGGACCAGACGCTGGGCCCGCGGGTCTGTATCGACGGCAGCACGCCCAATGCCAGCGGCCTGTGCAATGGCGGTTACTACGCGCAACCGATCGGCGGCTCTTTCAAGGTGCTCGGCACCGCGCAGGTATTCCTGCCGCTGCCGTTCCTGAAGGACGTCAACACCGCGCGCGTGTCCTGGTTCATGGACGTCGGCAACGTCTACAAGGATTACAGCAGCTTCAATGCCTCGGACCTGCGTGCCTCCACCGGCCTGTCGCTGCAGTGGCAGGCGCCGATCGGCCCGCTGATCATCAGCTTCGCCGTGCCGCTGCGCACGCAGGCCGCGGACCGTCACTACGAGGAACGGATCCAGTTCACCTTCGGCAGCCAGTTCTGACCCGACCGAAGGCCGGGGGAACCCAGGGAAGCGCGGCCATGCCGCGCTTTCTTTTGCCGGAGTGGCGCACTGCAGGCCGGGACGCCACCCCCTACAATGGCCGGCAGGTTCCGGAGCACGCATGAGCGCAATCAACTACACGGTGGCCGATCTCGCCGAACGGTTCGGGCTCGGCTTCAACGGCGACGGCACGCGCGTCATCGACGGCGTCGCCACGCTGGCGGGTGCCCGCCCCAGCCAGCTGAGCTTCCTTTCCAACAGCAGGTACACCGGACAGCTGGCGGGGACCCATGCCGGCGTGGTGGTGCTGCACGAGGAAAACCTCGCCGACTGCCCGACCGCCGCGTTGGTCGCCGGGGATCCCTATGTCGCCTACGCGAAGATCGCCGCGCTGTTCGAACGGCTGCCGGCCGCGCCGGCCGGCATCCATCCCAGCGCGGTGGTCGCCGCCGGCGCACGGATCAGCGCCAGCGCCAGCATCGGCCCGGGCTGCGTCATCGCCGACGGCGTGGAGATCGGCGACGGCGCCGTGCTCGGCCCGCACTGCATCCTCGGCGAGGACTGCGCGGTGGGCGCGCAATCGCGGCTGGTGGCGCGGGTCACCCTGGTCACCCGGGTCACGCTGGGCAAGCGCGTGCTGGTGCACCCGGGTGCCGTGATCGGCTCGGACGGCTTCGGCCTGGCCTTCGAGCGCGACCACTGGGTGAAGATCCCGCAGCTCGGCGGCGTGCGCATCGGCGACGACTGCGAGATCGGCGCCAACACCACGATCGACCGCGGCGCGCTGGAGGACACCGTGCTGGAGGAGGACGTACGGCTGGACAACCAGATCCAGATCGCCCACAACGTGCACGTCGGCGCGCACACCGCGATGGCCGGCTGCGCCGCGGTGGCCGGCAGTGCGAAGATCGGCCGCTACTGCATGATCGGCGGCAACGCCGGCGTGCTCGGCCATCTCGAACTGGCCGACCGGGTTACCATTACCGCCAAGAGCCTGGTCGCGCACTCGATCCGCGAGCCTGGCGAATATTCATCCGGCGTGCCACTGCAGGACAACCGTCAGTGGCGGAAGAATGCGGCGCGCTTCAAGCATCTGGACGAGTACGCGCGCCGGTTGTCGGCGTTGGAGAAGGACAATAACGATGAGTGAGAACAAAGGCGCCCTGCCCATGCCGATCAACGTGGAGCAGATCCAGGAACTGCTGCCGCACCGCTATCCGTTCCTGCTGGTGGATCGGGTGGTCGAGATCGTGCCCGACGTCAGCGTGGTCGCCATCAAGAACGCCACCATCAACGAGCCGTTCTTCCAGGGCCATTTCCCCGGCCATCCGGTGATGCCGGGCGTGCTGATCGTCGAGGCGATGGCGCAGGCCGCGGGCTTGCTGACCCAGCTCAGCCGCCGCGCCAAGGGCGACGACGGCAGCCCCCTGTTCTACCTGGTCAAGGTCGACAACGCGCGCTTCAGCGCGCCGGTGGTGCCGGGCGACCAGTTGCGCCTGGAAGTGACCCAGAAACGCCTGGTGCGCGGCATGGGCCTGTTCACCGCCCGTACCCTGGTGGACGGCAAGGAAGTGGCCAGCTGCGAACTGATGTGCGCGGCGAGGACCGACAAATGATCCACCCCTCCGCGCTGGTCGATCCCTTCGCCGTCCTCGGCGCCAACGTCAGCGTCGGCGCCTACAGCGTGATCGGCGCCGAGGTGGAAATAGGCGACGGCACGGTGGTCGGTCCGCACGTGGTGATCGAGGGCCCCACCAGGATCGGCCGCGACAACCGCATCGCCCAGTTCGCCTCGCTCGGCGGTGCACCGCAGGACAAGAAGTGGCAGGGCGAGCGCACCGAGCTGGTGATCGGCGACCGCAACCTGATCCGCGAATTCACCACCATCAACCGCGGTACCGGCGACGGCGGCGGCGTCACCCGCCTCGGCAACGACAACTGGGTGCTCGCCTACGTGCACGTGGCGCACGACTGCCAGATCGGCAACAACGTGGTGTTCTCCAACTACGCGGCGCTGGCCGGGCACGTGACGATCGGCGACTGGACGATCCTGTCCGGCTATTCCGGCGTGCACCAGTTCTGCAAGGTCGGCGCCCACGCCTTCATCGGCATGGGCTGCCTGGTCGGCCACGACGTGCCGCCGTTCGTGATGATGGCGAACGAACAGCAGGGGCGCCCGCGCGGCATCAACAGCGAGGGCCTGAAGCGCCGCGGCTTCGACGCCACGCGCATCGCGGCGATCAAGCGCGCCTACCGCACCCTGTACATGGCCGGCCTGTCGCTGCCCGAGGCGCGCGAGAAGCTGGTCGAGCAGGCGCGCGAGAGCGACGACGTACGGGCGATGCTCGAGTTCCTCGACCAGAGCGAACGCGCGCTCGCCCGATAAGCGTATGGCGCTTATCGGGAAATCAAACGCGCGCCCCGGCTCTTGCTTCACGAAGGAGACGAAATGCAAAACATCGACGTCTCCACGCAGGCCCCCCTGATCGCCATCCTCGCCGGCGAGGACTCCGGCGACCAGCTCGGCGCCGACCTGATCGTGGCGATGCGCCAGCGCTATCCGCAGGCGCGCTTCGTCGGCATCGGCGGTGCGCGCATGCAGCGCGAGGGCTTCGACTCCTGGTACGACATCCGCGAGCTGTCGCTGTTCGGCTTCAGCGAGGTGGTCCGCCACCTGCCCCGCCTGCTGCGGCTGCGCAGGGCGCTGGTCGCGCGCCTGCTGCGGGAGCGGCCGGCCGTGGTGGTCGGCATCGACGCACCCGACTTCAACCTCGGCGTGGAACAGCGGCTGAAACGGGCCGGCGTGCTGACCGTGCACTACGTCAGCCCGTCGGTGTGGGCGTGGCGCGAGAAGCGGGCGGAAAAGATCGGCCGCAGCGCCAGCCGCGTGCTGTGCCTGTTCCCGATGGAGCCGGCGATCTACGCGAAGCACGGCATCGACGCCAGCTTCGTCGGCCACCCGCTGGCCGACCGTTTCGCGCTGGTGTCCGACCGCGTCGGCGCGCGCGAGGTTCTGCAACTGCCGCAGCAGGCGCCGGTACTGGCCGTGCTGCCCGGCAGCCGGCTGTCGGAGGTCAGCCGGCTGGGCCAGGCCTTCATCGACGCGGCGAATCAGGTGGCGGCGGCCGTGCCCGGGCTGCGCGTGGTGATCCCGGCCGCCAACCCGCAGGTGCACGCCAGGCTCGGGCAACTGCTCGCCAGCGGGCCACACGATGAAACCGCGCCGCTGTTGCTGGACGGCCACGCGCACGAGGCGATGCTGGCCGCCGACGTGGTGCTGCTGGCCTCCGGCACCGCCACGCTGGAGGCCATGCTGGCGAAGCGGCCGATGGTGGTGGGCTACCGCGTCGCGCCGCTGAGCTACCGCATCGCCCGCGCGCTGAAGATGCTGAAGACCGACGTCTACGCGCTGCCGAACATCCTGGCGCGTGCCGGCGGCCTCGGCGACGAACTGCTGGTGCCCGAGCTGATGCAGGACGACTGCACCGCCGACAACCTGGCCGCCGCCACGCTGGCGCTGTTCAAGGACAGCGAGCGGCGCGGCGCGATCGTCGCCGCGTTCGAGCAGTTGCACCAGGCGCTGCGCGGCGGCCTGGAAGGCCACGCGGGGGATCGCGCGGCGGCGGCGATCGCCGAACTGATCGACAAAAGTCATGGCTAGGGAGTGCGTGGCAAGCACCAGCCCCGCACCTCAATCCTCTCCCCAAAGGGGAGAGGATGCCAACGCAAACAGCGTGCTCGTCGCCGGCGTCGACGAGGCCGGCCGCGGCCCGCTGGCCGGCCCGCTGGCGGTCGCCGCGGTGATCCTCGATCCGGCCCGTCCCATCGTCGGACTGAACGATTCGAAGAAACTCAGCGAAGCGAAACGCGAGGCGCTGTACCCGCAGATCATCGAACGCGCGCTGGCGTACTGCGTGGTGCTGATCGAGCCGGATGAGATCGACCGCCTGAACATTTTCCAGGCCACCATGGCCGGCATGAGCCGAGCCGTAGCCAGCCTCGTTCCTGTCGCCCACGAAGCACTGATCGACGGCAACAAGTTACCGAGGGACCTGCCCTGCCCCGGCCGCGCGATCGTCGGCGGCGACGCGCTGGAACCGGCGATCAGCGCCGCCTCGATCCTGGCCAAGGTCAGCCGCGACCGTGTGATGGTCGCGCTGGACGTCGTGCATCCCGGCTACGGCTTTGCCGTACACAAGGGCTATCCGACCCCGGCACACCTGGCCGCGTTGCAGCGGCTCGGGCCGTGCGCGCAGCATCGCCGCAGCTTCGCGCCGGTGCGCCTGCTGCTGGACCAGTCGCGATTGTTCTAAGAGCCTGTTCACGATCTCCAAGCACCCCGCGCCGGGAGCTCGCGAACAGGCTCTGGTGCATCAGCGCGGGAGTTTCCGCACGCGCAAACGGCCTGGTCGCGAGTCTGGTGAGATTGATCCGTATAGCCCATTCGTCTATGCAACTTTTCTCCGCGCGGGCGCATCATTCACAACAGGAACCGCGATCAGCAGGGACGCGCCGGCAACACCGGCCTGTCGTCCAGACGAGGCTCGCCGGGCACAGTCACAAGCGCACCCAGCAGCAGGAGTCGTGCCATGATGCTTCCCACCAACCGCCCCATCGCGCCACCGATGCCGCCCCCCGCCCTCACGCAACCGGCGGACGACACGTGCGACGCCATCCATGACCCCGTGACGCCACACGCCGACTACAACCTCCGCCCGCTGGCGGTGGACAGCCTCGACCACTACGTCATCCGCCTCGACGAAGACGAACGGTTTCACGTGGTCTGATGGCCACCGGCCGTCCCGCGACATGCGCTGACCGCCGTCCCGTTCTCCGCTCCGACCATGTTGCTACGCTGGCACCATCAATCGGGGGATGGATGACATGCGCAGGATCGGTGTCGCATTGCTGGGCCTCGTGCTCTGCTTCGCCGCCACGGCCGAAGTAAATCCCGGCGACATGCCTCCTGAGACCCTGGGTACGACCCAGCGAGGGCAGGCGGTGACCGTCTCGTCCCTCCACGGCAAGGTCGTGGTGATCAGCTTCTGGGCCACCTGGTGCGGGTACTGCATGAAGGAGATGCCGGTACTGGCGAGCCTGCAGGCGTTGGCCACCGAGCGCGGATTGCCGCTGCAGGTCGTCGCCGTCAACCACCGCGAGGACCGCGAGACTTTCGTGCGCACCTCGCGCACGCTGAGAAGAAGCCTCCCGGAGTTGTTGCTCACCTGGGATCGCGACGGCGCCATCGGCAAGCCTTACGGCGTCACGGGCATCCCGGTGATGGTGATGCTGCACCGGGACGGCACCGTGGCGCACGTCCACGTCGGTTACGGCGAGGACATGCTGGACAGCCTGGTGGCCGAGATCAACGCCCTGCTCGTCGAGCCGCCGCCCGCTTCCGTAGCGGCCGCAGCCAACTGATTTCGGAAGGCATGCGAGGCGCCGCCCCGCTTCGCGCAAACCGCGTGGAAGTCAATCTTGCCGCTGGGCACAGCGCCGGGTAGCCTGACTGGACTCACCGCGTAAACCGGCATGACCGTCCGCTATACCCACCTGCACCTGCACAGCGAATACTCGCTGGTCGATTCGACCATCCGCATCAAGGCGCTGGTCGCCGCCTGTGTGCGCGACGGCATCCCGGCGGTGGCGCTGACCGACGACAGCAACATGTTCGCGCTGGTGAAGTTCTACAAGGCATGCAGCGCCGCCGGCATCAAGCCGATCGGCGGCTGCGACCTGTGGATCTCGGCGCCGGACGACCCGCGCCCGTGGCGGCTCACCCTGCTGTGCCAGGACCGCGGCGGCTATCTCAACCTGTCGCGGCTGGTCTCGCGCGCCTGGCAGGAAGGCCAGCACGGCGGCCGCGCACTGGTCGAGGCTGGCTGGCTCACCGCCGGCGCCAGCGACGGGCTGATCGCCCTGCTCGGCCGCGAGAGCGAGGTCGGCCGCATCGCGCTGAACCAGGGCATCGAGGCTGCGCTGGCAAAACTGCGCCCGCTGGCGCGACTGTTTCCCGAGCGGCTGTATCTGGAGCTGACCCGCTGCGGCCGCGACGGCGAGGAAAACTGGAACACCGCCGCGCTGGCGCTGGCCACCGAACTCGGCCTGCCGGTGGTAGCCAGCAACGACGTGCGCTTCCTCACCCAGGACGACTTCGGCGCGCACGAGGCGCGCGTGTGCATCAACCAGGGCCGCGTGCTGGCCGATCCGAAACGCCCGCGCGAGTACAGCGACCAGCAATACCTGAAAACGCCGGAGGAGATGGCCGCGCTGTTTGCCGACCTGCCCGAGGCGCTGGAAAACACCGTTGAACTGGCGAAACGCTGCAGCCTGGAACTCAAGTTCGGCACCTACTACCTGCCCGACTTCCCGGTGCCCGAGGGCCACGACCTCGACAGCCATATCCGCGAGCTGTCGCGGCAAGGCCTGCGCGAACGGCTGGCCGGCGCGCCGCCGGCGGCCGGCCACACGCTGGCCGACTACGAGGCGCGGCTGGAACGCGAGCTCGATGTCATCGTCAAGATGGGATTCCCCGGCTACTTCCTGATCGTGGCGGACTTCATCAACTGGGGCAAACAGAACGGCATTCCGGTCGGTCCCGGCCGCGGTTCCGGCGCCGGCTCGCTGGTGGCCTGGGCGCTGAAGATCACCGACCTGGACCCGCTGCAGTTCAACCTGCTGTTCGAGCGCTTCCTCAACCCCGAACGCGTGTCGATGCCCGACTTCGACATCGACTTCTGCATGGACCGCCGCGACGAGGTGATCGACTACGTGTCGCGCAAATACGGCCGCGACCGGGTCAGCCAGATCATCACCTACGGCTCGATGGCGGCCAAGGCCGTGCTGCGCGATTCCGGCCGCGTGCTCAGCATGGGTTACGGCCAGGTCGACAAGCTGGCCAAGATGGTGCCGCCGCGGCCGCTCGACCTCACCCTGTCCGATGCGCTGGGCCGCTCGGAGAAGTCGAAGAAGGAACCCGATCGCGTCGTCAAGGAGTTCTGCGAAGCCTACGAGCAGGACGAGGACGCCCACGCGCTGATCGACCTGGCGCTGAAGCTTGAAAACCTCACCCGCAACGCCGGCAAGCACGCCGGCGGCGTGGTGATCGCGCCGAGCCCGCTGACCGACTTCGCGCCGCTGTACTGCGAAGCCGGCGGCGGCGGCGTGGTGACCCAGTACGACAAGGACGACGTGGAAGCGGTCGGCCTGGTCAAGTTCGACTTCCTCGGCCTGCGCACGCTGACCATCATCGACTGGGCGGTGAAGGCGATCAACGCGCGCCGCGCGAAAGCCGGCGAGACACCGCTGGACATCGCCGCGCTGCCGCTGGACGACGCGCCCACCTACGAGCTGCTGAAGAAGGCGCAGACCGTCGCGGTATTCCAGCTCGAATCCTCCGGCATGCAGCGCATGCTGAAGGACGCCAAGCCCGACCGCTTCGAGGACATCATCGCGCTGGTGGCGCTGTACCGCCCCGGCCCGATGGACCTGATCCCCAGCTTCGTGGCGCGCAAGCACGGCCGCGAGGAAGTGGAGTACCCCGACCCGCGCGTCGAACCGATCCTGCAAGAGACCTACGGCATCATGGTCTACCAGGAGCAGGTGATGCAGATGGCGCAGATCGTCGGCGGCTACTCGCTCGGCGGCGCCGACCTGCTGCGCCGCGCGATGGGCAAGAAGAAGCTCGAGGAGATGGCGAAGGAGCGCGCCAAGTTCCGCGAGGGCGCGGCGAAGGACGGCCTGACCGGCGAGAAGGCTGATGCGATCTTCGACCTGATGGAGAAGTTCGCCGGCTACGGCTTCAACAAGTCGCACGCGGCCGCCTATGCGCTGGTCTCCTACCAGACCGCCTGGCTGAAGACGCACTACCCGGCCGAGTTCATGGCCGCCACGATCTCCTCGGACATGGACAACACCGACAAGGTGGTGACCTTCCTCGACGAATCGCGGGCCATCGGCATCGCCGTGCAGCCGCCGGACGTCAATGCGTCCGAATACATGTTCGTGGCGATCGAGCCCAGGACGATCCAGTACGGCCTCGGCGCGATCAAGGGCGTCGGCCAGGGGGCGTGCGAATCCATCGTCGCCGAACGCGCCAACGGCAAGTACACCGACCTGGCCGATTTCTGCCGCCGCGTGGACCCGACCCGGCTCAACCGCCGCGTGCTGGAAGCGCTGATCCTGTCCGGCGCACTGGACACGCTCGCCGCCAACCGCGCCAGCCTGATGCTGCAGCTGCCCGACGCGATCAAGGCCGCCGAGCAGCACCTGCGCGACCGGCAGTCCGGCCAGAACGACATGTTCGGCACCGCCATGGGCGCGATGACACCCGTGCTGCGCATCGACCTGCCCACCGTGCCGGAATGGCCGCTGGAACAGAAGCTGCAGGGCGAGCGCGACACGCTCGGGCATTACCTGTCCGGCCACCCCACCGACCCGTGGATGGACGAACTGGCGCAGCTGTCGACCTGTCCGCTCGGCGAGATCGCCGACCGCTACCAGCCGCCGAAGCCGCGCAAGAACGACGAAGGCGACAATAACCGCTTCCGTCGTGGTCCCGACACGCCATGGACCGTCGCCGGCATGGTCACCGCCGTGCGCAAGCGCGGCGACAGCGACGCCTTCGTGCGGCTGGAGGACGGCACCGGCGTCATCGAGGTGAGCTTCTTCGGCGAGCTGTACCAGCAGATTGCGCCGCTGCTGACACGCGACGAGATGCTGGTGGTCGACGGCGGGCTGCGCATCGACGATTTCTCCGGCGGCGGCTTCCAGCTGCGCGCGCGCAGCGCCTGTTCGCTGGCGGACGCCTGCCGCCGCCACGCGCGCCTGTTGCAGCTGAAGTTGAATGGCATCGGCCCGGACTTCGTCGGCCAGCTGCAGCACGCCCTGGCCGGCTACCGCGGCGGCCGCACCAGCGTGACCCTGCACGGCTACCGCAACCAGGGCGCCCAGGCCGACCTCGAACTCGGCGAAGCCTGGCGCGTGGAAGCCATCCCCGACCTGCTGCGCGCGGTGCGCGCCCTGCCCGGCGTGAAAGCGGCGCGACTGCGCATCGTCAAGCAGCAGGATTGACCCGCCTTGCGCCCTCCCCTGCTTCGCAGGGGAGGGCTGGGGTGGGGTCGCTCTTGATCTTCCTTGCCAGTCCCGACAACCCCCACCCAACCTCCCCCTGCAAAGCAGGGGGAGGAGAAAATCATTTGCTGCCCCGCTCCAGCATTGCCTTCAGGTCGGCGAACGGGTTGCCGGTGGCCGGCGGGGCGTCCTCCACCGCCAGCACGCCGCCGCGCACGTGGTCGATGTGACGCGCGTGTTCGTTGTCGTGGCAGTACACGCACAGCAGTTCCCAGTTGCTGCCGTCAGGCGGGTTGTCGTCGTGGTTGTGGTTGCGGTGGTGCACGGTCAGTTCCTGCAGGTTCGCGCGGGTGAACTCGCGCGCACAGCGGCCGCACACCCACGGGTACATCTTCAGCGCACGCTCGCGATAACCCAGCTCGCGCTGCTCCGCGTTGCGCCGCGCCTCGGCCACGATGCGGTCGAGCCTGGCCTCGTCGATGGGTTTGCTGGGCATGGCATGGCTCCGGCTGACGGCTTGCGGTGAGGCGGACGATAGCGCAATGGCGGCTCGGCGACGGGCTTTTGTCCACCCCGTCACAGCCATACGGCGGCGTTCTCGCGTTTTCCCGCAGGACGGTATACTGAGCCGCTTCTGTGCCATGAATTGCAACGAATGAACCCCAACTTCCTCGATTTCGAACAACCGATTGCCGAGCTGGACGCGAAGATCGAAGAGCTTCGCCACGCCAGCCATGGCCAGGCGTTCAACATCGACGAGGAAGTCGGCCGCCTGCGCGAGAAGCTCAAGGTCAAGACCGCGGAGATCTTCCGCAACCTCAACTCGTGGCAGACCACCCAGCTCTCGCGCCACCCGGCGCGGCCGTACACGCTCGACTACATCGGCGTGATCTGCGAGGAGTTCCACGAGCTGGCCGGCGACCGCATGTATGCCGAAGACGCCGCCATCGTCGGCGGCCTCGGCCGCATCAACGGCCGCCAGGTAATGATCATCGGCCACCAGAAAGGCCGCAATACCAAGGACAAGGTACGCCGCAACTTCGGCATGCCGCGTCCCGAGGGCTACCGCAAGGCGCTGCGCCTGATGAAGATGGCCGAGCGCTTCGGCCTGCCGCTGCTGACCCTGATCGACACCCCCGGCGCCTACCCCGGCGTGGGCGCCGAGGAGCGCGGCCAGAGCGAGGCGATCGCGCGCAACCTGCTGGAAATGGCCGAGCTGAAGGTGCCGATCGTCTGCACCGTGATCGGCGAGGGCGGCTCCGGCGGCGCGCTGGCGATCGGCGTGGGCGACCGCACCAACATGCTGCAGTACGCCACCTATTCGGTGATCTCGCCGGAAGGCTGCGCCTCGATCCTGTGGAAGAGCCCGGACAAGGTGAGGGATGCCGCCGAGGCACTGGGCATGACCGCGCCACGCCTGCTGGAGCTGGGCCTGATCGACAAGCTGGTGCGCGAACCGCTGGGCGGCGCCCACCGCAATCCGCGCTCGATGGCGATCCGCCTGAAGGCGGTGCTGCTGAACCAGCTCGACGAACTCGAGGCGATGCCGGTCACCGACCTGCTGCAGCAACGCTACAAGCGCCTGCGCAGCTACGGCGCGTATCAGGAATAAAACGGGGCAAAACCTCCGTTACGCGCGGTTCCGGTCGCATGTGCTGCCGGCCAGGAGTTTCGGGGCGGCGCTTTCGGGGTGAACCCTTGGTCATCGACGCCCTTGAGTAGCACGGTTTTAACGCGAAACACACCGCCACTTACAGCGTCGGGACTAGACGTCCGCCCATCCGTTGCGCAGCAACGGTGGTCCCCAAGGGCCATAAGCGAACGCGCGAAAGATTCCAGTCAGGGATGTCCTGCCCAGCAGGCCATCGCACCACCGCCGGGGGGAGCCTTTGGGTCTGCTTGTCGCGGTTTGACCCGAGTGGAGGGCTTTCCATGACACACGTTTCGGCACCAACGACGACGCCACGGCGCGTACTGGCCGCGCTTGCCATTGCCACGGCAATCGGCGGCATTTTCTTCTCCCCCGCTGCACCGGCCCGCGAAGAGGCGCACGGCACCATTCTCATTGCGGATCAGTTCAACAATCGCGTCATCGAAATCGACCGCGACACCCACCGTGTGCTGTGGCGTTTCGGCAACGGCTCGGACTTGCCGGGCCCCAGGAGCATCGTGGGCGTGAACGATGCCGAGCGCTTCAACGGCTTCACGTTGATCTCGGGCACCGGCATCCCGCCCAGCAACCCGGCGCTCCCCGGCTGTGCCGACCCGGTCAGCGGCTGTCCCGACAATCGCGTGCTGATTGTCGATCGCGGCGGCGACATTCTCTGGCAGTACGGCAAGGCAGGCATCACCGGTTCGGGTCCGAACGAACTGAATACCCCGGTGCACTCCCTCTTCCTGACCGGCTTTCCGCATCATCCGGGTGCGCACGTGCTGATCACCGACCAGGGCAACCAGCGCGTCATCCTGGTCAACCTGGGGCACAAGATCGTCTGGCAATACGGCACCACGGGCGTGGCCGGCAACGGCCCCAACCAGCTCAGCAATCCGAACAGCGCGGAAGTGCTGGAAAACGGCCACATCCTGATTGCCGACGAGAACAACAACCGGGTCATCGAGGTCACTCCCGACCTGCAGATCGTGAAGCAGTTCACCGCCATGGGCACGGTGAACGGCGCCGCCTTCGCCAGCCGGCTGGACAACGGCGACACGCTGATCAGCGACTCCAACAACAACCGCACCGTCGAAGTCGACGGCAACGACCACGCCGTCTGGCAGTACCTCACCAGCACCGACCCGGGCAGCAACCCAGCGCCCTTGCCGACGCGCGCGCTGCGTTTGCGCAATGGCGATACGCTGATCAGCGATCAATTCAACCAGCGCGTCATCGAGGTCACGCCCGAAGGAAAGATCGTGTTCCAGCAGGGTGCGCTCAATGCGCCCGGCGACGGTTTCAACCAGCTCAACGGCCCCTACGACGCCAAGGCGGTCGGCGACTTTACCGGCATCACGCCACCGCATGGCTTTGACCGCGACATCCATTGAAACCCGGCGCGTTGCCGTCGAACGAGCGTCGAGCCCCGGCCACTGGCCGGGGCTTCGCTTTGATCGGCCCGCCCCGTGACTGGTCCGTGAAGCGGTCCTCAAACGCATGAACAGCGTTGTGGCATTCCGCCAAGGCGCTACCATCCCTGTCATTCCTTGGCCGCCCAGGAGCCCGTCATGGCCCACGACAAGCTCGCCGTACTGATCGACGCCGACAACGCCCGCCCGGCGATCGTCGAAGGCCTGCTCGCCGAAGTGGCGAAGTACGGCACCGCACACGTCAAGCGCATCTACGGCGACTGGACCAAGCCCGACCTCAACGGCTGGAAGGAAGTGCTGCTGCGCCACTCGATCCAGCCGATCCAGCAGTTCCGCTACACCGTCGGCAAGAACGCCACCGACTCGGCGATGATCATCGACGCGATGGACCTGCTCTACGCCGAGCGCTTCGACGGCTTCTGCATCGTCTCCAGCGACAGCGACTTCACCCGGCTCGCCTCGCGCATCCGCGAATCCGGCCAGACCGTGTACGGCTTCGGCGAGAAGAAGACACCCGAGCCGTTCCGCACCGCCTGCGACAAGTTCATCTACACCGAGGTGCTGGCCGGCACGACCGAGACCGAGACCGCGGCCGCGCCGAAACCGCGCTCGGCGAAGGAACTGCGCGGCGACACGCGCCTCATGAACCTGCTGCGCGGCGCGCTGGAGGCGGCCTCGGACGACACCGGCTGGGCCAGCCTCGGCACCATCGGCAGCATCATCAGCAAGCAGTCGCCCGACTTCGACTCGCGCAACTATGGCTACGCGAAGCTCAGCGGCCTGATCAAGGGCATCGGCCTGTTCGAGACCGAGGAACGCCAGATCGGCAACGGCAAGCATCTCTACGTCCGGCCACGCGACAGCAAGAAGTGAGCAATCGGCTGCAAGCGCATCTGCTGGCCTCCCTGGCGGCGCTGCCGCCGGGCCCGCTGTGCGTCGCCTTCAGCGGCGGCCCGGATTCCACTGCCCTGCTGCACGCGCTGGCACAACTGCCCGAAGCCCGCGCGCGCGGACTGCGCGCGCTGCATGTCGATCACGGCCTGCACCCGGACAGCGCGGCCTGGGCCGCACACTGCGAACGCTACTGCGCCGCACTGGACGTGCCGTGCAAGGTGCTACGCGTGCAGGTCGACAGCGGCAGCGGCATGGGCGTGGAAGCCGCCGCCCGTGCCGCGCGCTACGCCGCGCTGTCCACGCAGTTGCACGATGGCGAATGCCTGCTGCTCGGTCACCATCGCGACGACCAGGCCGAGACCGTGCTGCTGAAGCTGCTGCGCGGCGCCGGCCCGGAAGGGCTCGGCGGCATGCGCGCGCTGCGCCCGTTCGGCCGCGGCCAGCTGTGGCGGCCGTTGCTGGCGCTGTCGCGGCAGCAACTGCACGATTACGTCGCGGCGCGGCAGCTGGATTGCATCGACGATCCGTCCAATCGCGATACGCGCCTGGCGCGTAACCGGCTGCGCCACGAAATCCTGCCGCGACTGGCGCAACACTGGCCGCACGCGGTGGATTCGATCCTGCACAGCGCCGCGCTCAGCCGCGCCGCCGCCGATGCACTGCAGACGCAATGGCTGACCGCGTTCGCGGCGCTGCACGACCCCACCAGCGGGAGTCTGGACGCCCACGGCTGGCTGGCGCTGGCCCCGGCGTTGCGCGAGCCGCTGCTCGACCACTGGCTGCACCTGCGTGGCCTGCCTGCACCCACCGCCGCCCAGCGTCGGCAGATCGAGCGCCAATGCGGCGCGCGCCCTGGCCAGTTGCCGTGCATCCGCTGGGCCGGCGCCGAGCTGCACCTCTGGAAAGGCCGCCTGTGGGCTTTGCCGCCGGGGCATGCCATCGACACCGGTTGGCAGGCGCCCTGGCGCGGCGAGCCGCTGGCGCTGCCCGACGGCGGCGAACTATCCCTGACTGTCGAAGGGATCCGTCTTGCCGAGCCGCTGCTCGTGCGCCTGCGCCGCGGCGGCGAGCGCATCCGGCCCGACGGCGACGCGCATACGCGCGAGCTGCGCGACCTGTTCCAGCAGGCGCAGCTGCCGCCATGGCGGCGCAACGCCTGCCCGCTGCTGTATGCCGGCGACGAACTGGTCGCGGTGGCCGACCGCTGGACCAGCGCCCGCGGCTCGGCGATTTTCCGCCAAGCCGGCGCGCCGCCGCGCTGGCGTGCGGGACGCTGACCCAGGTCACGCCGGCGGCGTTCCGCGGCCCGCGCGGATTGATTCCGGACGGCCGCTGCGCTAGCGTTGCGGGCCATGGCCAAGACCGCTCCCGCACCCGGCAAGACCCCGCCCGCCGCCGACTTCGAACACTCCCTCGACGAGCTGGAACAACTGGTCGCGAAGATGGAAGGCGGCGAGATGAGCCTGGACGAATCGCTGGCCTCGTTCGAGCGCGGCATCGGGCTGTTCCGTCATTGCCAGCAGTCGCTGGAGCAGGCCGAATTGCGCGTGCGCCTGCTGCTCGACCCCGAAGCCCCCGACAGCGCCCAACCGTTTGAACCCGAACTCTGAGCTTGGTCCCGCCCTGCAAGCATTGATCGTCCGTGCCGAACAGGCGCTGGACCGCAGCCTGCCCCCGGCCGAACAATCCCCCGCCGAACTGCATCGCGCGATGCGCTACGCCGTGCTCGGCGGCGGCAAGCGGCTGCGCCCGCTGCTGGTCTACGCCGCCGCGCACGCACTGGGCGAAGACGGTCTGTCGCTGGATGCGGCCGCCTGCGCGGTGGAGCTGATCCACGCCTATTCGTTGGTACACGACGACCTGCCCGCGATGGACGACGACGCGCTGCGCCGCGGCCGCCCGACCTGCCACATCGTGTTCGGCGAAGCGATGGCGATCCTCGCCGGCGACGCGCTGCAGGCGCTGGCGTTCGAGATCCTCGCCGACGACGGCTCGCAGCGCACCGACCCGTCCACCAGCATGGCCATGCTGCGCGCGCTGGGCCGCGCCTGCGGCGCCGAGGGCATGGCCGGCGGCCAGGCGCTGGACCTCGCCGCGGTCGGCCATCCGCTGACCTTGGACGAACTGGAGCACATGCACGCCTGCAAGACCGGCGCGCTGATCCGCGCCTCGGTACAGCTGGGCGCACTCGCCGCCGGCGCAGGCGGCGGCACGCTGCGGGCGCTGGACCGCTACGCCCACGCGGTCGGCCTGGCGTTCCAGGTGCGCGACGACATCCTCGACGTGGAAGGCGAATCGGCGGTGATCGGCAAGACCGCCGGCAAGGACGCCGCCGCCGCCAAGCCCACCTTCCCCTCGATCATCGGCCTCGACGCCTCGCGCGCCCGGCTGGCCGAACTGACCGACACCGCGCTGGCCGCGATCGCGCCGCTGGGCAAGCGCGCCGAACTACTGGAAGAGCTGGCGCTGTACGCCGCCCACCGCCATTACTGAGCGAATCGCGATCCATGAAAAGGGCGGCTTGCGCCGCCCCGCTTCATCGCGCGAAGCACGCCTTCAGCTGACCAGTCGCAGCGTGAACGGATAGCGGTAAGTAGTGCCCTCGTTCGCCTTGATCGTGGCGATGATCACGAACACCAGCCAGCCGATCGCCAGCACCGCCAGCACCAGGAAGCCGATCAGGATGAAGCACAGGATCCAGCCCACGATGGCGGCGATCGCCACGGTGATGTTGAAGTTCAGCGCTTCCTTGCCCTGGTCGTTGACGAACGGCATGGTGTCCTTCTTGATCAGCCAGATCACCAGCGGACCGATGATGCTTCCCAGCGGAATGATCACACCGGCCAGCGCGGACAGATGCGCGAACATCGCCCACTGACGCTCTTCGGCGGAAGGTGCCCCGGCCATCGGCGGTTCGTTCGACGGGGGCGGAATGACGGACTCGGGTGGAACGCTCATGCGCATCTCCTCAACGTCGAAAATTCGCCGGCCGCTTGCCGGTCAGGAAGATGCTAGCAAGCCTCGCCCGGCTTTGCCGCATGAATCTGCGCCCGGTCGTGCACGACGCTCCTGCTTCGTAGGGCGGACACTGTCCGTCGGCCCTTCGACGATACATCACGGCCCAACAGCGGCGGGCAGTGCCCGCCCTGCCAACCAGGCTACTCGCCCGCCACCGTCATCCGCTCCAGCAGGATCGAGCCGGTGAGGATGTGCGAGCGCGGGTCGACGTCCGTGCCCACCGCGACGATGCCGGCGAACATCTCGCGCAGGTTCGCCGCAATGGTGATCCCCTCTACTGGGTAGGCGATCCGGCCGTTCTCGACCCAGAAGCCGGCCGCGCCGCGCGAATAGTCGCCGGTGACGGTGGACACGCCCTGCCCCATCACCTCGGTCACCAGCAGGCCGTTGCCCAGGCGCCGCAGCATGCCGTCGAAATCGCTGTGCTCGCCGTCGGCCGCGCCTGGCTCCACGATCAGGTTGTGGATGCCGCCGGCGTTGCCGGTCGACTGCAAGCCCAGCTTGCGCGCCGAGTAGCTGCCCAGCACGTAGCGCGCCAGCACGCCGCCTTCGACCAGCGCACTGTCGACGGTGGCCACGCCCTCGGCGTCGAAGTTGCCCGAGCCTTGGCCGCGCGGCAGGTGCGGCCGCTCGTCGATGTTCAGCCAGGCCGGCATCACCGGCTTGCCCACATGGTCGAGCAGAAAACTGGCGTGGCGATACAACGCGCCGCCGCTGACCGCGCCAAGCAGGTGGCCGATCAGCCCGCGCGCCAGCTCCGGCGCGAACAGCACCGGGCACTGCCGCGTCGACAGGCTGCGCGCACCCAGTCGCGCCAGCGTGCGTGCGGCGGCCTTGTCGCCCAGCGCCTGCGCGCTGATGAAATCGCCGGCCGCGCGCACGCTGTCGTACCAGTAATCGCGCTGCATGCCGTCCTCGTCGCCGGCGATCAGCGACAGCGACAGCGAGTGCCGGGTGCCGCGCTCGCGCCCCACGAAGCCGTGCGAGTTCGCGTACACCGACAGGCCCTGCCCGGCCTGCACGCTGGCGCCGTCGGAATTGCTGATGCCGGCGTGGGCGCGGCCGGCCTCCTCGATCCGGATGCCCAGCTCGATCGCTTGCGCGGTGTCGATGTCCCACGGATGCCACAGGTCCAGGTCGGGGAACGCCGTAGCCATGCGCGCCGCATCGGCCAGCCCCGCGGCCGGGTCGGCCTCGGTATAGCGGGCGATCGCGCAGGCCTGGTCCAGCGTGGCCTGGATCGAATCGGGGTTGAGGTCGGCAGTGCTGGCCGAGCCCTTGCGCTGGCCGAAGTACACGGTAAGCCCGAAACCGCGGTCGCGGGTGTGCTCCACCGTCTCCACCTCGCCCAGGCGCACGTTCACGCTGAGCCCGCTGTCGATGCTGGCGGCCACCTCGGCCTGGCTGGCGCCGGCGGCGCGGGCACGGCGGATCACGTCCTCGGCCAGCTCGGCCAGGCGGTCGAGTTCGTGCAGGCTGGGGGCCGGGCTGATGGCAACTTCGCTCACGTCGGGCTTTCCTGGGGATTAGACGGGTAGAATAGGCGGTTCGCAGCCGCTGGCATCCGACATGGGGCCACGGCGGCGAAATGAAAAGAGCTGCGGAGAACGCCCATGCAACCTACCGCCGGCATCTATCGCCACTACAAGGGCCAGCGCTACCGCGTGCTGGGCACCGCGCACCACAGCGAAACCATGGAGCCGCTAGTGGTCTACCAGGCGCTCTACGGCGATCATGGCCTGTGGGTACGTCCCGCCGCGATGTTCAGCGAGACCATCGAACTGGACGGCGAACCGATCGCCCGCTTCGCGCTGGAACAGGCTGAGCTGGACCCGGCCGGACAAGGCCCGACCGGGCTGGCCAGCAACGACCCGCACGCCTGATCCACCCGCTTTTCTTCTGGAATGATCCCGTGAGCCCGAGCCGCAGCCGCAACCAGACCGAACTCGACGACGCGGACTACGGCCCCAGCCGTACCCAGCAACGCCGCGAAGCGCTGGCCATCCTGACCCTGGCCGGCCAGCTGATCGAGCTGCAGCCGAGTCGGCTGGCCAAGCTCGCGCTGCCGGAAGACGTGCGCCGCGAAATCGACGTCACCCGCCGCATCACTTCGCACGGCGCGAAGAAGCGCCAGCTCGCCTTCCTCGCCAAGGTGATGCGCCGCTACGGCGACGACGACTTCGCCGCGGTGCGCGCCGAACTCGGCGAGAACCGCGAGAAGCAGCGCCAGGAAACCGCCGCGATGCACCGCCTGGAGGCGATGCGCGACCGGCTGGTCGCCGAGGACGAAAGCGCGCTCTCCGAACTGATCGTCGAGTACCCCCAGGTCGACCGCCAGCGCCTGCGCTCGCTGGTGCGCCAGGCGCGCATCGAGAAGGACACGCCGAACAAGCCGCCGCGGGCGTATCGGGAGATATTCCAGTTGCTGAAGGATCTGCAGGCGGGCGATTCGGCCGAGGGCTGACGCATCAGCCCGTAGGAGCGCCCCCTGTCCACAAGGGACTTCCTTCGGTCGTGCGCGATGCCTTTGCTCTCCGTGGCATTCAGAACAAAGGGCTTTCGGCCACTTGCGGCAGCCGAAAGCCCTTCGCTTTGCTCTACCAGTCAAGCATCGACATAACTTCGTGGCAATCGCCCTTCGACTTCACTGCGCCTGCCCTGGGCTCGTCGAAGGACTCATGGCCAACGAATTTTGTTGTCATATGGACGTCCATCTGATCTCAATGGGCGTCCATGACCGCTTGCACCGGCGCCACCCATTTTCATCGACGCATGCTCAGATCGCCAGCCACACGTAGAAGTAAAGCGTGTTGTTGTCGCTGGCGTTGCGTCCCGCCCCGTCGATGTTGTGCACGCGTCCGCTGAAACGGGTGAAGTACGTGTATTCCAGGCCCAGCCGCACGTTGGCCCACGGTTGCTGCCACGAGTTGGACTGGCCGAACGGGCTGTAGCCAAGCTCGATGCTGCCGCCCTGGGTGTTCGGTGAGCCGTCGTTGCCGTAGAGCGTGGCGTCCTTGCTGCCATTGTCGACGAAGGTTGCCAGGGTCACGCCGTAGGTATGGCGGTACCAGTAGCTGCCCTTGAGATTGAGCGAGTGCAGGCTGTTGTGCAGATGGTCCGATCCGCCGCCGTAGGTGGCATCCAGGCGTTGGCTCTCGTGGACGTACAGTCCGTCGACGGTGATCGCGTGATCGCCCTTGATGTACATGTAGCTGGAATCGATGCCGAAGTCGCGGAACCGGTCCGTCGGCCCGGGCAACGCCACCGCGTCACCGACCGCATTGCTGCCGACCTGTCCGCGGCGCATGTTCAGCATGAAGCCGCCGAGGGAGAGGCTGCCGGTGGGCAGGTTCCACGTGTAGGCCAGGCGCGCATAGGGCGTGACCCCGCTCAGGCGGCCGTTGAAATGGCCATTGACGTGTCGCAGGAACGCCGGCGACAGGGAGCGATAGCCGCCCAACTCCATGTACCAGGCGCCATCCAGCTGCATGTAGGCGCTGACACCGACCACCTGTGCGGCGAGGCCGCCGAGCAGCATCGGCTGGGCGGGTGCCCCGGGGGCCAGATCGGCCGACATGTAGGGGTACTTCCACGCCGGTGCGGTGTTGAACACGTCGCTGACGGTGGGGTTGTTGTTGAGCGAGATACCCCAGATGCCGCTATGGCTGCCATGGCTGAACATGCGCGCATAGCGCCAGTCCATATTGTCCCAGCCGAGCAGGCCGCCATTCTCGGAGTAGGTCGCCTGCGCGAAGACGCCGATGTGCTCGCTCAATCGGCCGGCCAGGAACGCCGACACCTGCTGCAACTCGGTGTTGTTGTTGGTGCCGAAGCCCTTGGCCGGGGCCTCCGTCTGGGCTTTCTGCGTGTGCGTGAACGACTCGACCAGCATCGCCGAAAGCGGCACGTCCGTCTGGTCGCCAACCTTCATGGTGTAGCCCATCAGCTTGAACTGGCGCCCGAACTGGGTAAGTTCCGGCCCGAAGCCGCCCACATGGCAGGCGACGCAGGCCTGCTGGGTCTGTCGTGCGTATGAAGGCACCGCCGATGCCAGGGTGGGCACCCCCAGCCACGCGAGTGCGATCAGCGCGATCCAGCGCGGTGGTCGGCATAGGGCGGCGAACCAGCTCGAAACCAGGCTATTCCGGCGAGTGTTCATGTGCATGCTCCCCACGGTTCCAGTGTGATGACTGGATGCGAGTGCAGTCTTGGACTGGCGGATGCCCCGGATATTGATTCCAGTCAAAAGCCAGCCTTCCGACACTGGAGCGCAATGTCGCAGGCTGGCTACGCCGGACGCGTACCTCCGTTCCCGGCGACGCTCAGGACGCGGTGCCGCCCACCGTCATCGAGTCGATCTTCAACGTGGGCTGGCCCACGCCGACGGGCACGCTCTGGCCGTCCTTGCCGCACACGCCCACGCCCTCGTCCAGCGCCAGGTCGTTGCCGATCATCGACACGCGGTTGAGCACTTCCGGCCCGGAGCCGATCAGCGTGGCGCCCTTCACCGGGCGGGTGATGCGACCGTCCTCGATCAGATACGCCTCGGACGCGGAGAAGGTGAACTTGCCGTTGGTGATGTCGACCTGGCCGCCGCCGAAATTCGGCGCGTACAGGCCTTTTTTCACCGAGCGGACGATCTCGGCCGGATCGTGCTGGCCGGCCAGCATGTAGGTGTTGGTCATGCGCGGCATCGGCAGCGCGGTGAACGATTCGCGGCGGCCGTTGCCGGTGGGCGCCATGCCCATCAGGCGCGCGTTGAGCTTGTCCTGCATATAGCCTTTCAGGATGCCATCCTCGATCAGGGTGGTGCATTCGGTCGGGGTGCCTTCGTCGTCGATGCTGAGCGAGCCGCGGCGGCCGACCAGGGTACCGTCATCGACGATGGTGACGCCCTTGGCGGCCACGCGCTGGCCGATGCGGCCGGCGAACGCGGAGCTGCCCTTGCGGTTGAAGTCGCCTTCCAGGCCGTGGCCGATCGCCTCGTGCAGCAGCACGCCGGGCCAGCCGGGGCCGAGCACCACGGTCATCTGGCCAGCGGGGGCGTCGACCGAATCCAGGTTCACCAGCGCCTGGCGCACCGCCTCGTCGGCGAAGCGCAGCGCGCGGCCGTCCTCGATCAGCTCGCGGTAGCCGTAGCGGCCGCCGCCGCCGGCGTAGCCCTGCTCGCGCCGGCCGTTCTGCTCGGCGATCACCTGCACGTTGATGCGCACCAGCGGGCGCACGTCGGCGGCGAGGGTGCCGTCGGAGGCGGCGATCAGCACGGTATCGATGGTGGCGGCCATGCTGACTATGACCTGCTTCACGCGCGGGTCGCGCGAGCGCGCATAGGCGTCCACCTCGCGCAGCAGCGCGATCTTGTCGGGGTTCGGCAGGCTTTCGACCGGGTCGATCGCCGGGTACAGCGCCCGCGCGCCGTTCAGCGCCAGCGGCTTGCCGGCGCCGCGGCCGTCGTGCGCGATCGCACGCGCGGCCTTCGATGCTTCCAGCAGCTGCGGCAGCACGATCTCGTCGGAATAGGCGAAACCGGTCTTCTCGCCCGAGATCGCGCGCACGCCCACGCCCTGCTCGATCGAGTGGCTGCCGTCCTTGACGATGCCCTCCTCCAGCGTCCACGACTCGCTGCGCGAATGCTGGAAGTACAGGTCGGCGGCGTCGATCGCGGGGCCCATCAACTGTGAGAACACGCGATCGAGGTCGCCGGTGGCGATGCCGCCGGGGGACAGCAGCTTGCTTTCGGCGAGGGCGATCAGGGAATCCATGGGGCGTCGTTGGCCTGCGGTCGGTGCGGAATGCTTCACATGGGGCTGCCACCGGCCGCTTTAAAGCTTGGGTGCGGGCGGCAGCACCGAGCCGGCGGCGGCAGGCAGGGCCGGAACGGCGGCCGGCGGAGCGGGTCGATTGAGCAGCGGCGGCGTGGTGGGCGCGGGACCGCCGCGCTTCTCGACCAGGGTGATTACCGGCTTGTCCCAGCTGCCGGTGATCCGGTAGCGCGCGCTGGCCGCCTGGTTCAGGCCCCGTCCGAGGATGCCCTGCACGGCGAAACCCGCCGCCGCCCCGACCGGGCCGCCGACCATCGCGCCGACCAGCGGCAGGCTGTTGCCGACGTGCGGCACCACCACCATCTGCTGGTCGTAGTCGCGTACGCGCAGCCCGGTGCGGCCGTTGACGCTGACGCTCGCGGCCGGGCCGGCGATCACCAGGTTGTCGGTGACGGCGTTGCCGTTGGCCAGCTTGAAATCACCGGTGATCGAGTCGAACGCCAGCCCCTTGCCGAACACGTCGCCGAAATCGAGGGTGAGCCGGCGCGGCAATTCGGCCAGCGAGACCAGCCCGAGCAGCCGCCCCACCCCAGGCGACGACGCCTCGGGGATATGGCCGTCGCTGACCTGGATGGTGAGGGTGCCGTCCATGGTGGCCAGCGACAGGTCGCTGGGCGCGCCGGGCCAGCTGGCATCGAGCTGGTCGCGTGTCTTGCCGCCGTTGACCAGCCCGTCATAGCCGAACGCACCGAGCATCGCGCCGAGATCCTCGGCGGCGAAGCTGATCTTCATGTGCGTGTGGCTGCTGCTGGCGTTGCCGTTCCAATCGCCGCTGGCGTTGACCTGCACGCGGCTGGACAGTGCGCGCAGTTGCTCGATGCGCATGCCCTCGGCGGTGGGCCAGGTTTCCAGCCGGGCCTCGCCGAGCTTCGATTCGCCCAGGCGCAGATCGCCGATCCACAGATGGAACGGCGGCAACGCGGCCGGATTGATGCCGGTGTTGGCGGGGTCGCGCGACGGCGCGGCGGCGTTGCCGGCGGCCGGAGGAGGCGGAGCCTTCGGCCAGTACAGCCGCTGCAGCCGCGCGGTGACGCCGCGCTTGTTCAGTTCGGCGGCCGGCACGGTGAAGTTGCCGGCCATCGCCGGGCCGTCCACGTCCACGCCGAGCGCGTCCGGCTGCGGCACAGCGTGCAGCTTCAGCGCGCCGAGCGGGCGGCCGAACCACTCCGCCTGGTCGGTGCTGACGTCGAGGCTTTCCAACCCCGGGCCGTTGCCGCCGCTGGCCGCCACCGTGTGCTGCACCCAGCCGGTAACGTCGAGCTGGCTGGCATGGCCGCGGATGCGCAGGTTGCGCGGCGGCAGCGTCTCGGGCATCTGGCTGCCGAACGCCAGCGTGCCGGCCAGCGGCCGCTGCTCCCCGGCAGCCAGGCGCAGATGCCCGCGCATCACCTCGCCCAGCCCGAGCCGCAGGTCGCTGCCGTCGACCGGCAGGCTCATCGTCAGGTGCAGCGGCAGGCTGGCCGTTGCCGGTTTGTCCAACGGCGCCGGCAGCCCCAGCGCGATGCCGTCCAGCGAGGAATCGACGCTGAGGGTCTGCGCCAGCGCATCGCTGCCGGCCACGCGCGCGATGCTGAAGCCGATGTCGAAGTTGCTGCGTCCGTCGGCCAGCTTGCCGATCCAGTCCAGCGACGGGTAATCCTGCACCAGCTCGGCCATGCGGTAGCTGCCCTGCAGCTTCGCCGCGAGGATCGTGGCCGGGTCGCCGGTGGCGCCGGCGACCGCCAGCCGCAGCTTCGACGGCTGGCCGCGGAAGCCGGCGTCCAGCGGGCCGGCCTGCAGGCCGTGCAGGTCGAAGGTCAGCGGGCCGTTGAGCTTGTCCAGCTGGAGGTTCCATGCCGGCGCACTGAGGTCGGCGTCCTTCAGCTGGGCGGTGCCGCTCAACTGCGCGTTGGCGGCGTCCTTCAGCGGCATGGCGAGATGGAACGCGAACGTGCCGCTGCCGCCCAGCTTCAGCTTGGCCAGCGTATCGGCCTCGCGGCTGGCGATCGGGCTCCTGCGCGCAAACTCCAGCAGGCTCGCGCCGCTGCCGCCGCCTTGCACGTTGAGGTCGAGCAGGCCGTCGTGGAAATCCGGGATCAGCGCCACTGCCTGGCTCGCTTTCACGCCGAGCGACTGGCCGCCGCTGGCCTCGACCAGCATGCCGTTGTCGATGAAGTTGGCCACCGCGCTGACGTTTTCGGCGCGCGGCCAGTCCTTGCCGTAGTCGAAGGTGAGGTTGCTGATCGCCGCACGCGCCTCGAAACGGCCCTCGTTGTGGCGGAACGGCCAGTCGCCGAGATCGCCGCGCAGCAGCACCTGCGCCTGGTCCAGATGGCCGGACACCAGGGCGCGGTCCAGCCAGGCGACGGTGGCCGGCGACATCGAGTCGATCGGCCAGAACAGTTTGGCGGCGACCACGTCGGACGGGTCGAGCGAGGCATACAGCTCCAGGAACGGGTGGCCGCCCTGCGCCGGCAACTCCAGCTCGCCGCGGGCCTGGCCGGCATAGCCGACGCCGGCGAAATCCAGCGCATCCACGCCGATGTGCCAGTTGCCATCCTGCGGCCAGGCAGCCAGCGTGCCGGACAGCCGGGACAGCACGAACGGCTGCCGGAACGTGTGCGGGAACGTCAGCGTGACGGCCTGCGCCGGCAGCTCCAGCGACAGCGCGCCGGCGTCGCCGCGCAGCTGGCCGTGCAGGTTGCTCACGCCGGGCAGCTTGCCGACCGGGTCGATGCCCAGGCCGCTGAACGCCACGTCGACCGCGTGCACGCCGTCGGCGCGGCTCCATTGCAGCGCGACCCGGTTGAGATCGCCGCGCGGATGGCCTTGGCCCAGCCACGGCGCGAGCGTCGGCGGCAGCTCCGGCAGCAAGGCCAGCCACGGCAGCAGCGGCGCCAGCTGCAGCTCGCGCGCAGCGACGCCGACGCTGGCCTGCGGCGTACCGGGCTGGTGCAGGCTCAGCGCCAGCGCACTGGCGTCGTCACCGGCCCAGCGCACCCCATAACCGTCGCCGGTCTGGTGCACGCCGAGCAGCCCGTGCAACGCCGCCACGCTGGCGCTTCCGCCGGTGGGCGCGCGCACCGTCAGGGTAGCCAGGTCGAAGCGGGTCAGGCTGCGGGTCAGCCGGCCCGCGCGCCAGTCGAGCCAGGCGCTCAGCCGGCCGCTGCCGTGGTCGACCGCGTAGCCGCCCATGTCGACGCCATCCAGCAGCGGCTTCAGCTCGGCACCGTCGACGTCGACCCAGACCTGGCCCGCGCTGCCGTCCTCCCGGAAACGGCCGGCCGTGCGCACGGCGGCGCTCACGCCATCGCGCCGCAGCACGCCACCGAAACGGATCTGGCGGCCCTGGTGGCTCAGCCGCAGCTGCTTCGACAGCAGGGTGTAGCGCTTGTCCAGGGTGGCGTCGGTGACCACCACGCGCAGATCTTCCAGCCACAGGTCGGCCGACAGCCGGCCCAGCGACAGCGGCTGCCGGCTGCCGCCACCGGCCAGGCCAATGCCGTTGACATGCCAGCCGGCGGCATCGTGCAGCAGGTCCAGCTGCAGGCCGCGCACGTGCAGGTTGAGCAGGTGGCGCGACGGCAGCAGCCAGCCGCCGAAGTCGAATTTCAGCTCGGATTCGGGCAGTTGCAGCACGGCACCCGTCTCGCCCGGTGCCGCACCGATGTTCACCCCGTGCATCACGAACGCCGGGCCGGCGGCCGTCCAGCGCCCTTCCATCGAGGCGAAGCTGACCGGTCGCTGCAGCCGCGCGCTGAGCTGCGCGGCCACCCAGTCCGGGTGCCGCGCCAGCAGCGGCAGCAGCAGCTGGGCCAGTGCCGCCAGCACGGCGAGCAGGATCAACGCAACCCCGGCCACCCAGCCCGACGCACGGGCGCAACCATGCAGCCGCCGCTGCCATGACGCGTTCACGCGCGGCGGCCCCACTCGGATCCGCAGTCGCCGGATTTACAGCAAGACGACATCAAACTGTTCCTGCGAATAATGCTCTTCGGCCTGGAAGCGTATGCTCTTGGAGATGAACTCTTCCAGTTCCGCGACCGCGCTGGATTCCTCCTCCAGGATCCGGTTGACCACCGCGGGATTGGCCATCACCAGCAGCTTCTGCGCATTGAACTGGCGCACCGCGCGGGTGATCTCGCGGAAGATCTCGTAGGTCACCGTCTCGGCGGTCTTCAGCACGCCGCGGCCGTTGCAGGCCGGGCACGGCTCGCACAGCTGGCGGGCCAGGCTTTCGGTGGTGCGCTTGCGGGTCATCTCCACCAGGCCCAGCGCCGACATCGGGTACACCGTGGTCTTGGCATGGTCGCGCATCAGCCCCTTGCCGAGCATGCGCAGCACCTGGCGTTTGTGTTCCTCGTCGTTCATGTCGATGAAGTCGATGATGATGATGCCGCCCAGGTTGCGCAGGCGCAGCTGGCGCGCCGCCGCCTGCGCGGCCTCCAGGTTGGTGCGGTAGACCGTCTCCTCCAGGTTGCGCGTGCCGAGGTAGGCGCCGGTGTTGACGTCGATGGTGGTCATCGCCTCGGTCTGGTCGACGATCAGGTAGCCGCCGGACTTCAGCGGAACCTCCTTCTTCAGCGCGCGCTGCATCTCGTCCTCGGCGCCGTAGAGGTCGAAGATCGGCCGCTCGCCGTCGTAGTGCTCGACGCGGTCGTCCAGGCTCGGCATGAACTTGTGCACGAACTTGGTCACCTTCTCGAAGGTCTCGCGCGAATCCACGCGCACCTTCTCGATGTCGTCGTTGAGCATGTCGCGCAGGCTGCGCAGAGGCAGCGAGAGTTCCTCGTACACGCGCTCGCCGACCTTCGCCCGGGCGATGTTCTCCTGCACCACCCGCCACACCTTGCCGAGGTAGGTCACGTCGAACGCCAGCGACTCGGCGCTCTGCCCTTCGGCATTGGTGCGCACGATGTAGCCCAGCGGGGCGTCGCCGATCAACGGGGTCAGCACGTCGCGCAGCCGCTGGCGCTCGGCCTCGTCCTCGATCCGCGCCGAGATGCCCAGGGTGCGCGCGTACGGCAGCAGCACCAGGTAGCGCGAGGGGATCGACAGGTGCGCGGACAGCCGCGCGCCCTTGGTGCTGATCGGGTCCTTCACCACCTGCACCACGATCTCCTGGCCTTCGTGCACCAGTTCGCTGATCGAGGGCATGTGGCCATTGCCGTTCGATTCGGCGCCTTCGGCCGGCGCCGGGCGCACGATGTCGGAGGCGTGCAGGAACGCCGCGCGCTCCAGCCCGATCTCCACGAACACCGCCTGCATGCCGGGCATCACCCGTTGCACGCGGCCCTTGTAGATGTTGCCGACATAGCCGCGCCGGGACGCCCGCTCGACGTGCACCTCCTGCAGCATGCCGTTTTCGACCACACCGACCCGCGTCTCGCGCGGGGTCACGTTGATCAGGATTTCTTCACTCACCGCATACTCCCCGGGCAGGTGATCTTTATAGCGGCTGTGGCCACGGACTGTCGATGAACCACGGCGGAAAAACCGCCTACCCCCGCAAATGCCGCACAATGGACGGCGGGCGGCGCGGCCTGCCGCCACCAGACGAACCACCCGGGAGCCCAAAAGCATGACGACGCCCACGGCGACGCCGACCCTGCTGGCATGGAGCGGCGGCAAGGACTGCCTGCTGGCCCTGCAGCGGCTGCAGGCCGATCCGCAATGGCAGGTGACTGCGCTGCTCACCACGGTCAACCGCAACTACCAGCGCGTGGCCATGCACGGCGTGCAGCGCGAGGTGCTGCTGGCGCAGGCCGCCGCGCTCGGCCTGCCGCTGCTGGAGGTGATGCTGGACTGGCCGGGCAGCAACGAGGCCTACGAGGCGGCCCATGCGCAGGCGCTGGTCGAGGCGCGGATGCGCTGGCCGGGGATCCGCCACTGCGCGTTCGGCGACCTGTTCCTGGAGGACGTGCGCGACTACCGGGTGCGCCAGCTCGGCCGCGACAACTGGCGCGCGGTGTTCCCGCTATGGGGCGAGGACACCGCCGCGCTGTCGCGCCGCTTCGTCGGCGAGGGCCATCGCGCGATGCTGTGCTGCGTGGATACCCAGCAGCTCGACGCGGATTTTTGCGGCCGCCACTACGATGCCGCCCTGCTCGACGCGCTGCCGGCCGGCGTCGACCCCTGCGGCGAGCGCGGCGAGTTCCATACGCTGAGCTACGCCGGGCCGCTGTTCCGCCGGCCACTGCGGCTGCGCCGCGGCGAATCTGTGCTGCGCGACGGGCGTTTCCAGTTCACCGATTTCCTGCTCGACGGCCATGCCGCGGCGAACTGAGCGGCCCATCCTGCCCGACCTGCTGCAACCCGGGCTGGCGCTGGTGTTCTGCGGCACCGCCGCGGGCAGGCGCTCGGCTGCCGAGCGCGCCTACTACGCCCACCCCGGCAACCTGTTCTGGCGCGCGCTGCTCGAAGCCGGCCTGACCCCGCGCCTGCTGGCGCCGGCGGAGTTCCCGCTGCTGCCCCGCTACGGCATCGGCCTCACCGACCTGGCCAAGCGCCATGCGGGCAACGACGACGAGCTGCCGCGCGACGCGTTCGACGCGCCCGCGCTGGTCGCCAAGATCGAACGCCATGCTCCGCGCCTGCTTGCGTTCACCAGCAAGAACGCGGCGCGCGCCGCGCTCGGCCATGCAGCCAGCTACGGCCTGCAAAGCGAAACCATCGGCAGCACGCAACTGTTCGTGCTGCCGTCGCCGTCCGGCCAGGCGCGCGGGCACTGGGACATCGGCCCGTGGCTGGCGCTGGCCGCGCTGTACCGCACCGTCCACCACAATCCGTAGGGCGGGCACTGCCCGCCGCACTTGCCGACGCACATGGCGACGGATCGGAAAGCCGGCGGACGGTGTCCGCCCTGCGTCGGTGGCCGTACCGCGCCGCCTGTAGGAGCGCACCCTGTGCGCGATGCTCTTCGCTCCGATGACACATCAGAGCATCGCGCACAGGGTGCGCTCCTACACGCGAAGCCGGGGTCACTCGACCGGCGTGTGCCGGTATTTGCTGACCCCCTCGGCGCGCACGATCGAGGCCTGGTTCGACCACGTGCGGCGGATGTAGGTGACCACCGCCGCCACCTCGCCATCATTCAGCTGCTGCGCGAACGGCGGCATCGAGTAGGGCCGCTGGTTCGCCGCGGTGACCGGGGTGAAGCCGCCGAGCAGGACCATCCGGGTCGCATTGATGCCGGTCGGTTCGGTCACCGAGGAATTGCCGTCCAGCGGCGGATACACCCCGGCGACGCCCTTGCCGCTCTTGCCGTGGCAGGCCGCGCAGTGCTGCGCGTAGACCTTTCCGCCCTGCTCGGTCAGTGTCCTGGTGTCGAATGGCAAACCCGGCTCGGCCGCCGGGGCCCGCGGCGGCAGCGACAGCAGGTAGCTGGCGATCGCATGCAGGTCGGCGTCGGTCATGTGCTGGGTGCTGCCGGACACCACCGCGGCCATCGGGCCGAACGCCGCGCCCCTGGCGGACTGGCCGGTCTTCAGCAGGTCGACGATGTCCTGCGCGCTCCAGCCTTGCAGGCCGCCGTTGCTGCGGGTGCTGAGGTCCGGCGCGTACCAGTTCTGCATCGGGATCTGGCCGCCGGTGAGGTGCACGTCCGGCGGCGTGCCGCCAAGCGTGTCGCGCGCCGCATGGCATTCGTTGCAGTGGCCCAGGCCCTGCACCAGGTAGGCGCCGCGGTTCCATTCGGCCGATTGCGCCGGGTCGGGCTTGAACTCGCCCTCCTTGAAGTACAGCGTGCGCCACGCCGCCAGGCTCTTGCGCACGCTGTACGGGAACGCCAGCGCCGGCGCCGCGGCCGGCCGGTGCACCGGCGCCAGCGACTGCAGCCAGGCGAAGATCGCCAGCGCATCGTCGCGGCTCACCTTGGTGTAGGAGGTGTACGAAAACGCCGGGTACAGCAGCTCGCCACGCCGGCCCTTGCCGCTGTGCAGCGCCTGCCAGAAATCCTCGAAGCTCCAGTTGCCCAGGCCGGTCTCGCGGTCGGGGGTGATGTTGGGCACCGGGATATTGCCGAACGGCGTGGCCAGCGAACGGCCACCGGCAAGGCGCGCGCCGCCCTGCGCGGTATGGCAGCCGGCGCAGTCGCCGACGGTGGCGAGGTATTCGCCCTTCGCGATCAGCGCCGGGTCGCGCAAGGTATCCGCCGCGACCTTGCTGGCGCCGGGCGGCGTCGGCCGGCCGTCGCCGCTGCCGAACAGCCTCCAGCCCAGCACCAGCACGGCCAGCACCGCAACCAGCAGCAACAGCCTGCGCAGCCATGTCATGGCGTGCCTCCCGTGGCACCCAGCACGCCGCATCGCAACGGCGGCGTCACCGAGCCGGCCGGCTGCGCATGCGTGTCGGCCGGCAACTCGCGGCTGGCCAGCGCCGCCGCCACGGCGGTGATGTCCGACTCGCCCAGCCGGTTCGCCACCTCGGCCATGCAGTCGGGCGCCACCGTGGCGCGGGTATGCGTGCGCCAGGAACCCAGTTGCGCGCTGAGGTAGTCGTAAGGCAGGCCGACCAGGCCCGGCGTGGAAGGCTCCACTCCGGTCAGCTGGCTGCCGTGGCAGCTGCTGCAGGCGGGAATCTTGCGCGCCGGATCGCCCTTGCCGATCAGCTCCTCGCCGCGCTGCAGCGTGGCGGCGGAGACCGGCGGCAGCGGCGAGCGGCCGTACGGCACCTGCTGCGCCGCGAAGTATTCGGCGATCTCCTGCATGTAGGCGGGCGGCAGCTGGCGCACGGTGTATTCCATCGGCGCGTACTTGCGCAGGCCGTTCTGGAAATCCTGCATCTGGCGCGCGAGGTAGGCCGCCGGCTTGCCGGCCAGGCGCGGAAAGTAACCGCTGCCCGGCGTGCCTTCGCCATGCACGCCGTGGCAGCTGGTGCACGCGGCGATGCGCTGTTGCAGGGTGTCGGGGATCGGCGGCGTATCGGCCGTATCGGCGGCACGGGCGGGTGCGCCGAACCACAGGGCGGCCGCCAGCAGGGCCGCGACACCGAAGGACTTGGCTGGACAGGAACGGGCGTTCGTCATCATCCCGGGATTGTACTCCGGCGACTCCGCGCACCCTCCGGCACCGCGCTAAGCTTGGCCGGCACGACCGCATGCCGTACTCGCCGCCCGGGGATCATCGTGAAGCATCCAGCCGTCCATCTCGCCGCCCTCGCCGCCTCGCTGCTTGCCGCTCCGGCATGGGCCGGCGAAACCATCCCGCCGGAAGTCGCCTACGCCTCGGTCGCGCAGCTGCAGCAACGCATGGATGCCGGCACGCTGGACAGCCGCCGGCTGACGCAGGATCTGCTGGAACGCATCCAGCAGATCGATCGCTCCGGCCCGACCCTGCGCGCGGTGATCGAGACGAACCCCGACGCGCTGGAGCTGGCCGGCGCACTCGACGCGAAACGCACGAAGGGCCGCGGCCCGCTGTACGGCATCCCGGTGCTGCTGAAGGACAACATCGACACCGGCGATCGCATGCTCACCACCGCCGGCTCGCTGGCGCTCGCCGACGCGCCGGCGCCGCGCGACGCCGGCCTGGTCGAGCGGCTGCGCAAGGCCGGTGCGCTGGTTCTGGGCAAGACCAACCTCAGCGAATGGGCCAACTTCCGCTCCAACCACGCCAGCAGCGGCTGGAGCGGGCGCGGCGGGCAGACCAAGAACCCCTACGTGCTGGACCGCAACCCCTGCGGCTCCAGCGCCGGCTCCGCCGCCGCGGTAGCGGCCGGGCTGGCCACCGTGGCGATCGGCAGCGAGACCGACGGCTCGATCATCTGCCCCGCGGCGATGAACGGCATCGTCGGCATCAAGCCCACCCTGGGCCTGGTCAGCCGCAGCGGCATCGTGCCGATCAGCCACAGCCAGGACACCGCCGGCCCGATGGCGCGCAGCGTGGCCGACGCCGCCGCCCTGCTCACGGTGATCGCCGGCAGCGACCCGCGCGACCCGGCCACCGCCGAAGCGGGCCGGCACGCCGCCGACTACACCAAGTTCCTCGACCCGAACGGCCTGCGCGGCAAGCGCATCGGCGTGGTGCGCCAGCTCGCCGGCGCCGAGCCTAACGCCGACCGCGTGCTCGAGCAGGCAATCGCGCTGATGAAGGCGCAGGGCGCGATCATCGTCGACCCGGTCAAGCTGCCACACCTGGCCGAGCTGGGCGAGCCGGAGATGACCGTGCTGCTGTACGACTTCAAGCACGACATCGACGCCTACCTCGCCAACCGCCGCGGCCTCAAGGCAAGGACGCTGGCCGACCTGATCGCATTCAACCAGGCACACGCCGGCGAGGAGATGCCCTGGTTCGGCCAGGAGCTGTTCGAGCAGGCGGAGAAGAAGGGGCCGCTCAGCGACAAGGCGTACACGGATGCGCTGGCCAAGGCGAAGCGGCTGTCCGGGCCGGAGGGCATCGACGCCGCCTTGCAGGCGCAGCATCTGGACGCCCTGCTGGCGCCGTCGTGGGGTCCGGCCTTCATGACCGACCCGGTGCTCGGCGACCACATCGTCAGCGGCGACCCCACCGTGGGCGGCGCGTCGCAGCCGGCGGCCGTGGCCGGCTACCCCTCGATCACCGTACCCGCCGGCTTCGCCCACGGCCTGCCGGTGGGCATCGTGCTGTTCGGCGCGAAGTGGAGCGAGCCCATGCTGATCTCGATCGCCTACGGCTTCGAGCAGCATGCCGGCGCGTGGCAGCCGCCGCAGTTCCTGGAGACGGTGGGCGGCAAGCCCGTGGCAACTGGAAAAAGGCCGTAGCGCGTCGCTAGCGCAGGTAGACCGTCGGCCCCAGCACTACCGCGAATACCAGCGTCACCAGCACGCCGGCGACCACGATGGCGCCATGGCGGCCGATCGCGAAATCGCGCGGCGGTTCGTTGCAGGCACGGGCATAGGCCACGTTGAACAACCCAGCCGTGCCGCCGAACGTTGAAGCGACTGCCGACATCAGGGTGATCGCGATACCCAGCGGATTCAGCAGGCCGACGAGCACGGCAACCATGCCGCCGATCGCGTACACGGCCATGGCAATCTTCCGCTGCTCATGTCCGGCCTGCCCGCCGCCGCCCAGCATCGCCCACATCATGCGTATGGCACGACGGACCACTGCGATGTAGACGTACAGGCCTACGGCGAACATCACACCACGCCACAGCCACGGCCACGGCAGCGGGCCGATGCCGCCACCCGTGTCCGGCCCCCAGTCGCCGAGGTTGGTCACCCCCGGAAAACATCCAGTAACCCGCGGCGACCATGCCCTTCACGGCGAACACGATCCACAGCACCAGCCGCGGCAGCGGCCGTTTCACCCGGCTCCAGGCGAGACAGGCCAACGTTGCCAGTATCGCGTCCACGCCCGTGCCGGCCATCGCCACGATGCGTCTGCTCCAGCTACCCGTCCCGGGGCACTCCACGTAATACGCGCCCAGCTCGCTGGGCCGATGGCCACTGGCGACGCAGGCAAGCGCGTGTCCCATCAGCTCATGCGCCATGGTCAGCAAAGGCAACAGCAGCAGCACCAGCCCCAGCAGCGTCCAGAGATCGACGCGCGGCGACGCCAGATTCTTTTCGGTCACCGTTCGATGCTCCCCGTCAGAGGAACCCATGGTCACGCTTCCGGCACACGCACTCCAGTGCACAGTGCCAGTCCGCGGCCGTGACATCTGTCATGGCCGATCACTCGGGCGCCGGCATTGCCCCGACTGACTTGCGCACGATCAGCATCGCCAGCTCCAGCGACTGCTCGTAGTTCAGGCGCGGATCGACCATCGACTTGTAGGCGCGGTCGAGGTCACTCTCCGACAGGTCGCGGGCGCCGCCCATGCATTCGGTGACGTCCTCGCCGGTCAGCTCCAGATGCACGCCGCCCAGCCGGGTGCCGGCGGCGGCGTGGATGTCGAACGCCTGGTCGAGCTCGCCGCGGATGTTGTCGAAACGGCGGGTCTTGTAGCCGTTCGAGGTACTCTCGGTATTGCCATGCATCGGATCGGCCACCCACAGCACGCGGCGGCCCTCCCGCCTCACCGCGTCCAGCAGCGGCGGCAGCGCCGCGGCGATCTTCGCGTTGCCCATGCGATGGATCAGGGTCAGCCGGCCCGGCTCGTCGCCCGGGTTCAACCCGTCGATCAGCGGCAGCAGCTGGTCAGGACTTACCGAGGGGCCGACCTTCACCGCCACTGGGTTGCGGATCCCGCGGAAATATTCCACGTGCGCGCCATCCAGCGCGGCCGTGCGCATGCCGATCCACGGGAAGTGGGTGGACAGGTTGAACCAGCCGGGATGGCGCGGCACCTGGCGGGTCAGCGCCTGCTCGTAATGCAGCAGCAGCGCTTCGTGCGAGGTGAAGAAATCCACCTTGGAAAAACCGGCGATCGGCCCGGCCAGGGTCTCCATGAAGCGCAGCGAGTCGCCGATGGCCGCGACCATCTGGCGGTACTCGGCAGCCAGCGGCGAATGCTCGACCCAGGCCAGGTCCCAGTATTCCGGGTGATGCAGATCGGCGAAGCCGCCATCGATCAGCGCACGCACGAAGTTCATCGTCAGCGCCGAGTGCGCATGCGCCTGGATCAGCCGCTGCGGATCGGGCCGGCGGGCAGCCGCGGTGAATTCCGGGCCGTTGACGAGGTCGCCGCGGAAGCTTGGCAGGCTCACGCCGTCGCGGGTCTCGCTGTCAGTCGAACGCGGTTTCGCGTACTGCCCGGCGAAACGGCCCACCCGCAGCACCGGCTTCTTCAGCCCGTGCACCAGTACCAGGCTCATCTGCAGCAGCACTTTCAGCCGGTTCGAGATCACCGGGCTGGTGCAGTCGGCAAAACTCTCCGCGCAGTCGCCGCCCTGCAACAGGAAGCGCCCGCCTTCCTGTGCTTCGGCCAGCGCCTGTTTCAGCGCCAGTACTTCCCACGAGGTCACCAGCGGCGGCAACCGGGCAAGCTGGACACCGGCGGCGGCCAACTCGACCGCATCGTCGTAATGCGGCTGCTGCAGCGCCACGCGCCGCTGCCACGAGTCGGGCGCCCAGTCGGCGGGGAGGCGGAAGTTGGACACGGCGGGATTCATCACACGACCCTGGATGGCAACGGGAACGCTTACTTTGCGGCAGACCGGCGCCGCGCCGCCGCGATCGCCAGCACGGCCAGCGCGACGTACCACAGCAGGGTCCAGGCCGGCATCGGCAAGCCGAGGATCGGCTCGACCTTGGCGCACTCGCCCGAGCCGGTGAAGACCAGCTTCAGCATTCGGGAGAACGGGAACGCATCCAGCATGTAGCCGAGGCCGGGGCCGCAGGAAGGCACTTGGTCGGCCGGCAAGGTCTGCAGCCAGAGATGGCGGCCGGCGGTGACGACGCCGCCCACCGCGCCGACCAGCACCAGCCCCGCATAGGCCCAGCGGCCTTTGCCGCGCGGCGCATGCAGGCCGCCCAGCAGGAAGAACAGCGCCATGAACAGGAACGCGATGCGCTGGAAGATGCACAGCGGGCACGGCGTCATGCCCAGTCCGTACTCGGCGTACAGCGCAAAGCCGAGCAGGCCCGCGCAGACCAGGAAGCCGACGAGGAAACTGACACGGTACGACCAGCGGAATGGATTCATGGTGGATTGCTGCGTTGCGGAACCGATGACATTACCCGTTCGCCGGGACGCTGTCAGCAGGCAAGCGGCATCCGGCAGCGATACCCGCCCCGGCGTAGCCCCCATACGCGAAAACCCGGCCGGTCACCCGGCCGGGTTTCGTGTCTGGACGCCTGAACGCCGGGCCTGGTCGACCGCGGCCGTCACCTTATTCGGCGTCGACAGCCTCGACCTGCGGGCGACCGACCAGCTCGACGTACGCCATCGGCGCATTGTCGCCATCGCGGAAGCCACACTTCAGGATGCGCAGGTAACCGCCGGGGCGCTCCTTGTAGCGCGGGCCCAGCTCGACGAACAGCTTGCCCACCGCTTCCTTGTCGCGCAGGCGCGAGAAGGCGAGGCGGCGATTGGCCACGCCGTCGGCCTTGGCCAGGGTGATCAGCGGCTCGGCCACGCGGCGAAGTTCCTTCGCCTTCGGCAGGGTGGTGCGGATCAGCTCGTGCTTGAACAGCGACGAAGCCATGTTCTTGAACATCGCCTCGCGGTGGCTGCTGGTCCGGTTGAATTTGCGTCCGGATTTCATGTGGCGCATGACGGAATACTCTCTGGTCTGTTGTTATGAAGCGCCGGCACCTGTGTCCAGCACCCCGCGGTTACCCGCTTATATGGCCTCATTGAACCGGAGGCTCTTTTTTGAAAAACCCCCATCGGAGCGCAAGCTCTTATGAGGAGTGCAGCCATGGATGGCCGCTTCTGGCGCTTGGCCAGAGCGCTATAAACACCCTGGCCAAGATTCAGCTACAACAGCGATCAGGATGATCGCATCAGCCCAGCTGCATGCCGTGCGACAGCCCCGGCGGCGGCCAGTTCTCGAGCTTCATGCCCAGCGCGAGGCCACGACCGCCCAGCACGTCCTTGATCTCGGTCAGCGACTTCTTGCCCAGGTTCGGCGTCTTCAGCAGCTCGACCTCGGTCTTCTGCACCAGGTCGCCGATGTAGTAGATGCTCTCGGCCTTCAGGCAGTTCGCCGAACGCACGGTGAGCTCCAGATCGTCGATCGGGCGCAGCAGCAGCGGGTCGAAGCCGCTCTTCTCCGCCTTGTCGGTGGCGCTCTCGCGACGCGAGAAATCGCCGAACACCGACAGCTGGTCGTTGATGATCTCGGCGGCCTTGCGCACCGCGTCCTCGGCGCCGATGGTTCCATTCGTCTCGATATCCAGAACCAACTTATCGAGATTCGTGCGCTGCTCGACGCGAGCGGCGTCCACTTCGTAGGCCACGCGCAGCACCGGCGCGAACGACGCGTCCAGCTGCAGGCGGCCGATCGGACGCGCTTCATCATCCGGATGCTGGCGCGCGCTGGCCGGCTGGTAGCCGACGCCGCGACGCACCTTCAGGCGCATGTTGAGCGCGATGTCCTTGGTCAGGTGGCAGATCACGTGCTCGGGGTTGATGATCTCCACCGAGTGGTCGACGACGATGTCGCCGGCCGTGACCACGCCCTTGCCCTTCTTGGACAGAGTCAGGGTGACCTCGTCGCCGCTGTGCTGACGGATCGCCACGTCCTTGAGGTTCAGCAGGACTTCGATCACGTCCTCCTGCAGGCCTTCCAGGGTGGTGTACTCGTGCAGCACGCCATCGATTTCGACCTCGACGATGGCGCTGCCGGGGATCGAGGAGAGCAGCACGCGACGCAGCGCGTTGCCCAGGGTGTGGCCAAAGCCACGCTCGAGCGGCTCGACCACCACCTTGGCGCGGTTGGCTCCGAGCTGTTCGACGCTGAGGCCACGCGGCCGCAGCACGCTAGTTGACGAAACTGCCATGCAGAGCTCCGGTAAAATTACTTCGAGTAAAGCTCGACGATCAGGGCTTCATTGATGTCGGTCGGCAGATCGCCACGATCCGGCACCGACTTGAACGTACCTTCGAACTTCTTGCTGTCGACCTCGACCCAGCCCGGACGCAAGTCCATGGTGTCGAACACAGTCGCCGCTTCCTGCACACGCAGCTGGCTGCGGGCGCGCTCGGTCAGCGCGATCGCGTCGCCCGGACGCACCTGGTACGACGGGATGTTCACCTTCTTGCCGTTCACCAGGATCGCCTTGTGGGCGACCAGCTGGCGGGCCTGGGCGCGGGTGACCGCGAAGCCCATACGGTAGACGACATTGTCCAGGCGGCTCTCGAGCAGGCGCAGCAGGTTCTCGCCGGTGTTGCCCTTGAGGGTGGTCGCCTTGGTGTAGTAGTTGCTGAATTGGCGCTCGAGCACACCGTAGATGCGCTTGACCTTCTGCTTTTCACGCAGCTGCACGGCGTAGTCGGACATGCGCATGCGCTTGTTGGCGCCATGCTGGCCGGGCTTGTTTTCCAGCTTGCACTTGGAATCCAGCGCGCGCGCCGGGCTCTTCAGGCTGAGATCTGCACCCTCACGACGGGCGAGTTTGCAGGTAGCTCCACGATAACGGGCCATGTTTTTTCTCTTTCGATAGTCCGGCCAAGGAAGGCCGGTTTTTGATTTTCGCGATCAGGGATGATCGCAAAAAACAACCTCTTAGACTCGACGCTTCTTGGGGGGACGGCAGCCGTTATGCGGGATCGGCGTGACGTCGATGATGTTGAGCACCTTGTAGCCCAACGCGTTCAGCGAACGCACCGCCGATTCGCGGCCCGGGCCCGGGCCCTTGATGCGCACTTCCACCGTCTTCACGCCGTAGTCGCCCGCGGCGCGGCCGGCCTTCTCGGCGGCCACCTGGGCGGCAAACGGGGTCGACTTGCGCGAACCGCGGAAACCCGCGCCCCCGGCGGTCGCCCACGACAGCGCGTTGCCCTGGCGGTCGGTGATGGTGACGATGGTGTTGTTGAAGGAGGCCTGCACGTGGGCCACGGCATCCGTGACAACGCGCTTGATCTTCTTCTTGGTCTTGACAGGCTTGGCCATGTTCGGAATCCGTTACTTACTTCTTGATGGCGCGACGCGGACCCTTGCGGGTGCGTGCGTTGGTACGCGTGCGCTGGCCGCGCACCGGCAGGCCGCGACGATGGCGCAGGCCGCGGTAGCAGCCCAGGTCCATCAGGCGCTTGATGGCCATGCCCACCTCGCGACGCAGATCGCCTTCGACTGTGTATTTGGCGATTTCGTGGCGGATCTTCTCCACCTCGCCTTCACTGAGGGACTTGATCTGGGTGGTGGGAACCACGCCAGCATCCACGCAGACCTTCTTGGCCCGGCTGCGGCCGATACCGTAAATGCTCTGCAAACCAACCCAGACATGCTTCTGGACCGGCAAATTGACACCCGCGATGCGCGCCATGATGTACTTTCTCCGATGCGTTTCTTGCGCGGTAAACGCGCAATTCTAACCTGAATTACCCTGACTGGAAAGCCCTGCGGCACCGAGGCGCCGCCAGCTTCCGACTTCGACCCACTCCGCTCGCCCCAGCAGCCACTAGTTGCGGCGGAGATTGGCCTTCTTGAGCAGACTTTCGTACTGGTGACTGACCAGGTGCGCCTGCACCTGAGCCGTGAAATCCATCACCACCACCACCACGATCAGTAGCGACGTGCCGCCGAAATAGAACGGTACGTGCCAGGCGCTCTGCATGAACGAGGGCACCAGACACACCATCACCAGATACAGCGCGCCGACGCCGGTCAGGCGCGTCATCACCGCGTCGATGTAACCGGCCGTGGCCTTGCCCGGACGGATGCCCGGAATCAACGCGCCCGACCGCTTGAGGTTGTCGGCGGTCTCGTCGGCATTGAACACGATCGCCGTATAGAAGAACGCAAAGCCGATCACCAGCACCGAGAAGACGATTTCGTACAGCGGGTTGCCCGGGCTCAGCGCCTGCGTCAGATCCTGCAGCCAGCGCGCCTGCTGGCCGGTGCTGAACCAGCTCACCGCGGTCGCCGGGAACATCAGCAGGCTCGAGGCGAAGATCGGCGGGATCACGCCCGACATGTTGATCTTCAGCGGCAGGTTCGAACTCTGGTTCATGTAGGCCTTCTGGCCACCCGAACGCCGCGCATAGTTCACGGTGATGCGCCGCTGGGCGCGCTCCATGAACACCACGAACCCGGTCACGCCCAGCGCCAGGGCGAACACCATCAGCAGCTTGAGCAGCGACAGCTCGCCGTTGCTGGCCATGCCCAGGGTGTGCACCACTGCACCGGGCAGGCCGGCCACGATGCCGGCGAAGATCAGCAACGAGATGCCGTTGCCGATACCGCGCTCCGTCATCTGCTCGCCCAGCCACATCAGGAACATCGTGCCGGCGGTAAGCCCCACCACCGAGGAGAAGATGAAGGCGAATCCCGGCGTGTAGACCACCGGCGCCCCGCCGGCAGCGACCTGCCCCTGCAGCGCCACCGCGATGCCGAACGACTGGAACGCCGCCAAGGCTACCGTGGCGTAGCGCGTATACATCGTCATCTTGCGCTTGCCGGCCTCGCCTTCCTTGCGCAGGCTCTGCAGGCTGGGCACCACCGCACCCATCATCTGGAACACGATCGACGCCGAGATGTACGGGATCACGCCAAGCGCGAACACCGAGAAACGCTCCAGCGCGCCGCCCGAGAACATGTTGAACATGTCCATCAGGCCATTGCCGTTGACCAGGTTGGTCATCGCCTCCGGATTGACGCCCGGAACCGGAATGAACGAACCGAGGCGGAACACCACCAGCGCACCGATCACGAAGAAGATGCGCTGGCGAAGCTCCGTCAGCTTGCCGAGCTTGCCGAGTGCGTTGCCCTTGGCTGCTGCCACCTGATTACTCCACGCTGCCGCCGGCAGCTTCGATGGCTGCCTTGGCGCCGGCGGTAGCCAGCAGGCCGGACAACTTCACCGCGCGGCCGATTTCACCCTTGAGCACCACCTTGACCTTCTTTGCGCGGCTGTTGATCAGGCCAGCCTGATGCAGCGCCACGACATCGATCACGTCGACCTTGAGGCCGGCCAACTGGTACAGGAACACCTCCTGACTCTCAGCCTGCATCTTCGAGCGGAAGCCGACCTTCGGCAACCGGCGCTGCAGCGGCATCTGGCCGCCCTCGAAGCCGTACTTGTGGGTGCCGCCCGCACGGGCGTGCTGGCCCTTGTGACCGCGGCCGGCGGTCTTGCCCAGGCCCGAGCCGATGCCGCGGCCGACGCGCAGGCGCGTCTTGTGCGAACCGGCGGCCGGCTTGATGTCATTCAAACGCATGATGATTACTCCTCGACCCGGACCAGGTAGTAGACCGTGTTGATCAGGCCACGCACCTGCGGGCTGTCCTTCAGTTCGCGGACGTCGTTGATCTTGCCCAGACCCAGCGCCTTCACGCTCAGGCGGTGGCGCGCCTGCACGCCACGCAGGCCCTTGACCAGGCGCACGCGCACGGTCTTGTCGGCGGTTTGTTGAGACTTAGCCATTGCCGAGCACCTCTTCCAGGGTCTTGCCACGCTTGGCGGCGATCTTCTTGGGCGAGGCAACCGCCTGCAGGCCCTTGATGGTGGCGCGCACCAGGTTGATCGGGTTGCGCGAACCGACGGCCTTGGCCAGCACGTTCTTCACGCCGACCACTTCCAGCACGGCACGCATGGCGCCGCCGGCGATCACGCCGGTACCTTCGGAAGCCGGCTGCATGTAGACGCGGGCCGCACCATGGTTCGCCTTCACGGCGTACCACAGGGTGCCGTTGTTCAACTCGATGTTCACCATCTGGCGGCGGGCACGCTCCATCGCCTTGGAGATGGCAACCGGCACTTCGCGCGCCTTGCCATAGCCAAAGCCGACCTTGCCCTCGCCGTCACCGACCACGGTCAGCGCGGTGAAGCTCATCTGGCGGCCACCCTTGACGGTTTTGGCCACTCGGTTGACGGCAATCAACTTTTCCAGCAGGCCGTCGGAATTTTCGCGATCGGTAGAAGACATGTTCTTTTCCATGTGCCCGGCAAACCGGGACTTTGCTTGCGGCTGGGCCGCTTGGAGTTGTAGGTGACGCCATGGATCAGAGGCACACCCTGATCCGGATGTTGCTTAGAACTGCAGGCCGGCCTCGCGCGCCGCATCGGCCAGCGCCTTGATGCGACCGTGATAGCGGAAACCGGAGCGGTCGAACGCGACCGACTCGATGCCCGCGGCCTTCGCACGTTCGGCGACGGCCTTGCCCACGGCGGCGGCGGCGGCCAGGTTCTTGGTACCCTTCAGGCCCTCGGCCACCGACTTCTGCACGGTGGAGGCAGCCGCCACCACGTTCTTGCCGGAGGCGTCGAACACCTGCGCATAGATGTGCTGCCCGGTGCGATGCACCGACAGGCGGGCCACGGCCAGCTTGCGGATATGGGCGCGCGTGGACTTGGCGCGACGCAGGCGGTTTTCGTTCTTGTTCATCGTTAGTTCCTCGAAAGCGGATCGGCTTGTATTTGGGGCTCTTTTGAAGAGTCTGGCCATGGATGGCCAGTCTTTCGCGGAGGGACCCGCATTACGCCTTCTTGGCTTCCTTCAGCGTGATCTTCTCACCGGCATAGCGGACGCCCTTGCCCTTGTAGGGCTCCGGCGGACGGAAGCCGCGGACCTTGGCCGCCACCTGGCCTACCGCCTGCTTGTCCGTACCCTTGATCAGGATTTCGGTCTGCGACGGGGTTTCGATGCTGATGCCTTCCGGCGCATCGAACACTACCGGGTGGGAAAAGCCCAGGCTCAGGTTCAGCGACTTGCCTTGCATGGAGGCGCGGTAGCCGACGCCGACCAGCTCGAGCTTGCGCTCGTAGCCGGTGAAGACGCCAGTGACCATGTTGGACAGCAGTGCGCGGGCAGTACCGCCGAACATGTCATCGGCGCCCTCGGCGAGGCTGATGTGCGCCACGCCGTTGTCCACGGCGATGGTGACGCCCGGCAACTGGTGCACGGACAGCGTGCCCTTCGGGCCCTTCACGGAGATGCTGTCGGCGCCGACGGTCATCTCGACGCCCTTGGGCAGGGAAATGGGTTGTTTGGCAACACGTGACATCGAAAGACTCCTTATGCCACTTGGCCGATGACTTCGCCGCCCAGACCCTTGGCACGGGCCTGCGCATCGGTCAACAGACCAGCGGAAGTCGAGATGATCGAGATACCCAGGCCGCCGAGGACCTTCGGCAGCTCATCCTTGCCGCGATACACACGCAGGCCGGAACGGCTGACACGGGAAATGCGCTCGATGGCCGGCTGGCCCTCGAAATACTTGAGCTTGATCTCGAGCACCGGCTTGCCTTCCTCGGCGGAAGTCTTGGCGTCGAGGATGTAGCCCTCGTTCTTGAGAAGGTTGGCGATCGCCAACTTCAGTTTCGACGACGGCATACGCACGATCGGCTTGCCCATGGCCTGGGCATTGCGGACGCGCGTGAACAGATCGGCGATGGGATCAGTCATGCTCATGAAAACATCCTTCAGAGTGCACCGATATCCGATAAAACCGGAAATCAATCAGATTGTGAGCCGGCATGGACGCCGGCCTGCCTTGCGCAGACCGCCGACTATAACAGCATTTTCAGGCTTTGGCGAATAGCGATGCGATAACCGCACCAGCCGGCCGCGTACCGACGCGACCGGGATGAATCGGCGGCGAGGCATCGCCCCGCCGGCCGGTTCTGCAAACAGTATTACCAGCTGGCCTTGCGCAGGCCAGGCACGTCGCCGCGCATGGTCGCTTCACGCAGCTTGTTGCGGCCGAGGCCGAACTTCGAGTAGACGGCACGCGGGCGACCGGTCAACGCACAACGGGTGCGCTGGCGCACCGGGCTGGCATCGCGCGGCAGCTTCTGCAGCTTGGACTGGGCCGCCATCTTCTCCTCGTAGGAGGCGCCGGGGCTCAGCACGATCGCCTTCAGCTCGGCGCGCTTGGCGGCGAACTTCTGGGCGAGCTTGGTCCGCTTGATGTCGCGGTTGACCATCGAGGTCTTTGCCATAGGTTTATCTCAATTCCGGAACGGGAAGCTGAACGCGGCCAGCAGGGCCTTCGCTTCTTCGTCGGTCTTGGCGGTGGTGGTGATGGAGATATCCATGCCACGCAGCGCATCGACCTGGTCGAAGTCGATCTCAGGGAAGATGATCTGTTCCTTGATGCCGAAGTTGTAGTTGCCACGGCCGTCGAAGGCCTTGCCCGAGACACCGCGGAAGTCGCGCACGCGCGGCAGCGAGATGTTGATCAGGCGGTCGAGGAACTCGAACATCTGCGCGCGGCGCAGGGTGACCTTGCAGCCGATCGGCCAGCCGTCGCGGATCTTGAACGAGGCCACGGAGACGCGCGCCTTGGTCGTGATCGGCTTCTGGCCGGAGATCTTGGCCATGTCGGCCACGGCGTTCTCGAGCACCTTCTTGTTGCCCGCGGCTTCGCCCACGCCCATATTCAGCGTGATCTTGGTGATGCGGGGAACCTGCATCACGTTCTGGTAGCCGAACTGCTCGGTGAGCTTCGGCACTACCTGCTCTTTGTAGAAATTTTCAAGGCGGGTCATGATCGTGATTCCTTACGCGTCCACGACCTCGCCAGTCGAACGGAACACGCGGACCTTGCGCCCATCAGCGAGCGTTTTGGTGCCGACGCGTTCACCCTTGTTCGTGGCGGGGTTGAACAGCTGCACGTTGGAGAGATGGATCGAGGCTTCGCGCTCGACGATGCCGCCAGCCTGGTTGGCCTGGGGGTTCGGCTTGGTGTGGCGCTTGACCAGATTCACGTTGGAGACGAACACGCGGTCGCCATCAACGCGCAGCACGTCGCCGCGCTGACCCTTGTTCTTGCCGGTGATCACCAGGATTTGATCACCCTTGCGGATACGGTTCATTGTCTTGACTCCGCTCAGAGCACTTCGGGCGCAAGCGAGACGATCTTCATGAACTTCTCGCTGCGCAGCTCGCGGGTAACCGGCCCGAAAATACGGGTGCCGATCGGCTCGAGCTTGTTGTTGAGGAGGACCGCTGCGTTGCCGTCGAAACGGATCAGCGAGCCATCGGGACGGCGCACGCCCTTGGCGGTACGCACCACCACGGCGTTGTACACCTCGCCCTTCTTCACCTTGCCGCGGGGAATCGCATCCTTCACGGTGACCTTGATGACGTCACCGATCGCGGCATACCGGCGCTTGGAACCGCCGAGTACCTTGATGCACATCAGTTCCTTCGCGCCGCTGTTGTCCGCCGCGGAAAGCGTGCTTTGCATCTGGATCATGTCTGCATGCCTCCCTTAGCCGTTGGCGCGCGTGATGATCTCGACCACGCGGTGATGTTTGGTCTTGGACAACGGACGGCACTCCGCGATGCGCACGAGGTCACCCTCGTTCGCACCCAGGTCGTCCTGCGCATGCAGCTTGGTCGACCGGCGGATGGTCTTGCCGAGCAGCCAATGCTGCTCCTGGCGCTCGACCAGGACGGTGACCGTCTTGTCCATCTTGTTGCTGGTGACGCGGCCCTCGAGGGTGCGCGCCTGCTTCTTGTCTTGGTTCTGGTTGTCGCTCATGTCGGCCGTCCCTTACTTCTTGCCGCCGAGCACGAACTTCGTGCGGGCGATGTCACGCCGAACGCGGCGGAGCTGGTGCGGCTGGGTGAGCTGGCCGGAACCTTTTTGCATACGCAGGTTGAACTGCTCCTTGCGCAGGTCCAGCAGGTGCTGCTGCAGCTCTTCGGCCGACTGGTTGTTGATATCTTTGCTGGCCATCACATCACCGCCCGGGTCACGAACTGGGTCTGCACCGAGAGCTTGGCAGCGGCCAGGCGGAATGCCTCGCGCGCCGTCGGCTCGTCGACGCCCTCGATTTCATAGAGCATGCGGCCGGGCTGGATCGGAGCGACCCAGAATTCGACGCCGCCCTTGCCCGCGCCCATGCGGACTTCGATCGGCTTCTTGGTGATCGGCTTGTCCGGGAACACGCGGATCCACAGCTTGCCGCCTCGCTTGACGAAGCGGGTGATGCAACGACGGGCTGCCTCGATCTGGCGCGCAGTGAGCGCGCCATGGGTGGTCGCCTTCAGGCCGTACTCACCGAAGCTGACCAGATTGGCGCACTGCGCCAGCCCGTCGTTACGGCCCTTGAACTGCTTGCGGTATTTGGTTCGCTTGGGTTGCAACATGGCAACTCTCCTTACTTCGCCGACCGCTCGCGGCGGCCGTCACCGGCCTCGCGACGCGAATCGTTACGACGACCTTCGCCACCTTCGCGGCGCGGCTGCGACTCGTCCTTCGACTCCTGGCCGATCTGGGAAAGGTCGAAGATCTCGCCCTTGTTGACCCACACCTTGATGCCGATGATGCCGTAGGTAGTGCTCGCCTCGGCGAAGCCGTAGTCGATGTCGGCACGCAGCGTGTGCAGCGGCACGCGACCTTCGCGGGCCCACTCGGAACGGGCGATCTCGGCGCCGTTCAGACGGCCGGACACGTTGATCTTGATGCCCAGCGCACCCAGGCGCATCGCGTTGCCGACCGAGCGCTTCATCGCGCGGCGGAACATGATGCGGCGCTCAAGCTGCTGCGCGATCGACTCGGCCACCAGCTGCGCGTCCAGCTCCGGCTTGCGCACCTCGCTGACGTTGATGTGCGTCGGAACGCCCATCATGTCGCTGACTTCCTTGCGCAGCTTCTCGATATCCTCGCCCTTCTTGCCGATCACCACGCCCGGACGGGCGGTGTGGATCGTCACGCGCGCGGTCTTGGCCGGGCGCTCAATCTGGATCTTCGAGATGCCGGCGGCCGCCAGCTTCTTCTTCAGCATGTCGCGGACCTTGATGTCGGCCACGAGATACTTGGCGTAGTCGCCCTTGTTTGCGTACCACTTCGAGTTCCAGTCCTTGGCAATGCCGAGGCGGATACCGGTGGGATGAACTTTGTGACCCATCGTCTATGTCCCCGGTCAGTTGCCAACAACCACAGTGATGTGGCTGGTGCGCTTGAGAATGCGCGAACCGCGGCCTTTGGCGCGGGCATACATGCGCTTCATCGCCGGACCTTCGTCGACGAAGATGCTGGAGACCTTCAGCTCGTCGACATCCGCGCCGAGGTTGTTCTCGGCGTTGGCGACGGCCGACAGCAGCACCTTGCGGACGAGGTGTGCGGCCTTCTTGTTCGTGTAGGTGAGCACGTCGCTGGCCCGGCCCACGGGAAGTCCGCGGACGAGATCGGCCACCAGGCGTGCCTTTTGCGCCGAAATGCGGGCGCCGCGCAGGATCGCTTTGGCTTCAGTGCTCATCACTTGCCCTTCTTGTCGCCGACATGGCCCTTGAACGTACGAGTCACCGCGAACTCGCCGAGCTTGTGCCCGACCATGTTCTCGTTGATCAGGACGGGTACGTGCTGACGGCCGTTGTGGATGGCGATGGTCAAGCCGACCATTTCCGGCAGGATCATCGAGCGGCGCGACCAGGTCTTGATCGGGCGCTTGTTGTGGGCGGAAACCGCAGCTTCCACCTTCTTTACGAGGTGAAGGTCGACGAACGGACCTTTCTTCAGAGAACGCGGCATGTCGGCTTCCCGTTACTTGGTACGACGACGCACGATGAACTGCTGCGTGCGCTTGTTGTTGCGGGTCTTGTAACCCTTGGCCGGCGTGCCCCACGGGCTGACCGGATGACGACCGCCGGAGGTCTTGCCTTCGCCACCGCCGTGCGGGTGATCGACCGGGTTCATCACCACGCCGCGGACGGTCGGGCGAATACCCACCCAGCGCTTGGCACCAGCCTTGCCCAGCTTCTTCAGGCTGTGCTCGCCGTTGCCCACTTCGCCGATGGTGGCGCGGCAGTCGACCGAGACGCGGCGCATCTCGCCGGAACGCAGACGCAGCGTGGCGTAACCCGACTCGCGGGCAACCAGCTGCACCGAGGCACCGGCGCTGCGGGCGATCTGCGCGCCCTTGCCGGGGCGCAGTTCGATGCAGTGGATCGTGCTGCCCATCGGGATGTTGCGCAGCTGCAGGCAGTTGCCGGCCTTGATCGGGGCATCGCGACCGGACACGAGGCGATCGTCCACCTGAACGCCCTTCGGCGCGATGATATAGCGGCGCTCGCCGTCGGCGTAGCACAGCAGCGCGATATGCGCGGTGCGGTTCGGGTCGTACTCGATGCGCTCGACGCGGGCGGCGATGCCTTCCTTGTCGCGCTTGAAGTCGATGATGCGGTAGTGCTGCTTGTGACCGCCGCCGCGGTGACGCGTGGTGATGCGGCCGTGGTGGTTGCGGCCGCCGGTCTTGGACTGCGCCTCGGTCAACGCCGCGTACGGCGCGCCCTTGTGCAGGCCTTCCGTGCGGACGCTCACCGCGTCACGGCGGCCCGGCGAGGTCGGCTTGTGGTTGATTAGTGCCATCTCACAGAACTCCTGGCTCAGGCCTTGGCGGCCACGTCGATGGTCTGGCCATCGGCAAGACGCACGTAGGCCTTGCGCTTGCCCTGGCGGCTGCCAGCGCGGAAACGGAAGGACTTGACCTTGCCCTTGGTGTTGACGAGGTTCACCTGCTCGACCTTCACGTCGAACAGCTTCTCCACGGCAACGCGGACATCGGCCTTGGTCGCCGTCGGGGCGACCACGAATACATACTGGTTGTGTTCGGCCAGACGCGCCGATTTCTCCGAGATGTGCGGCGCGCGCAGCATGTCGAGAATGCGTTCGTTGTTCATGCCAGCCACTCCTCGACCTTCTTCACGGCGTCAACCGTCATCACCACGTGGTCGGAACCGACCAGGCTGACCGGGTTCAGACCCATTACGTCCAGCACGTGGATGTACGGGATGTTGCGGGCGGCCAGGAACACCGCCTCGGAGGCATCCTCCGACACCAGCAGCACGCGGCCGGCAACTTCCAGCTCGGCCAGCTTGGCCACCATCGACTTGGTCTTCGGCGTCTCGACGCCGAAGCTCGTGACCACCTTCAGACGGCCCTGGCGGACCAGCTCGGAGAAGATCGAACGGATCGCGACGCGATAGGCCTTGCGGTTGACCTTCTGCTCGTAGCTGCGCGGCTTGGCGGCGAACGTGACGCCGCCGCCGACGAAGATCGGCGCACGGTAGTCACCGTGACGGGCGCCACCGCCCTTCTGCTTCTTGAATTTCTTGGTGGTACCGGACATCTCGCCGCGCGACAGCTGCGCCTTGGTACCGGCACGACCGGCTGCCTGATAGGCAACCACGACCTGGTGGACCAAGGCCTTCTTGTACTCACCGCCGAACACTTCGTCCGACACGTTGAGCGGCTTGGCGCCAATGACATTCAATTCCATGGCGACTCTCCTCAACCCTTGGTCGTCGGGCGGATGATGACATCGCCACCGGTTGCACCCGGCACCGCGCCCTTCACCGCAATCAGGTGACGCTCGGCGTCGACCTTGACCACTTCCAGCCCCTGCGCCGAACGGCGCACGGCACCCATGTGACCGGCCATCTTCTTGCCCGGGAACACGCGACCCGGCGTCTGGCGCTGGCCGATGGAGCCCGGCGCGCGATGCGACAGCGAGTTGCCGTGGGTGGCGTCACCCATCTTGAAGTTCCAGCGCTTGATCGTGCCCTGGAAACCCTTGCCCTTCGACACGCCGGCGACATCGACGATCTGGCCGACGGAGAACACCTCGTCCGCCTTGATCTCGGCGCCCACGGCGTACTTGCCGAGATCCTCGGCGGACACGCGGAACTCCCACAGACCACGACCCGGCTCGACTTTGGCCTTCGCATAGTGGCCCTTCAGCGGCTGCGTCAGCAGGTTCGCGCGCTTGCTGCCCGCGGAAACCTGGACGGCGCTGTAGCCATCGTTATCGTCCGTCTTCAACTGGGTCACGCGGTTCGGCGTCGCTTCAATCAGCGTCACCGGAATCGAGCGGCCATCTTCAGTGAAGAGTCGGCTCATGCCGCATTTGCGGCCAACCAATCCGATACTCATCTTCGTATCCTGTCTGTCGCTCAACCGAGCTTGATCTGAACATCGACGCCAGCGGCGAGATCAAGCTTCATGAGCGCGTCCACGGTTTTGTCGTTCGGGTCGATGATGTCGAGCACGCGCTTGTGCGTACGGGTCTCGTACTGGTCGCGTGCATCCTTGTCGACGTGCGGCGACGTCAGAATGGTGTAACGCTCGATCTTGGTCGGGAGCGGGATCGGGCCGAGTACCGTGGCACCCGTGCGCTTAGCCGTCTCGACGATCTCGCTGGCCGAGCGGTCGATCAGCCGATGATCGTACGCTTTCAGCCGAATCCGAATCTTCTGGTTCGCCATAACCGTGTCCTGTTGTCGAAAGAACGTAATGTGAAACGAAGCGGCTTCTCACCGCCCCGCACTACCCTTTGCCACCACATCAGCGACCGCCATGAACAGCGCGACCCCAATCCGAAAAGACCAAGCGAGCACCGGAGGGCTCGCTTGGGCAGAAAATCGCTATTCACGCAAAAACAACGTGGTCAACAGGGCGTACCCCGTGATTACGCTGGCTTGCGAGGGCCGTTCCCCGGCCGGCGAACTCGAAGCACGTCCTGTGCCTCATTTCGCGGTAAGCCGACCGGGACAGAGCCCCAGCCGGCAAGTGAGCTGCGAAGTATACCGGCAAATATCCCTTTAGTGAAGCGCTCCATCATCGATTCGACGGGCGGCGCTCCGCCAGGGGGCGATTACCCGGATCGATGGCTGCGCACCGGGCTGCCGCAGGGCAACCCGGTGCGGCTCGACACTTACTTGATGACCTTGGCCACCACGCCGGCGCCGACGGTGCGGCCGCCTTCGCGAATCGCGAATCGCAGGCCCTCGTCCATCGCGATCGGGTGGATCAGGCTCACCACCATCTTCACGTTGTCGCCCGGCATCACCATTTCCACCCCTTCCGGCAGCGTCACCGCACCCGTCACGTCCGTCGTGCGGAAGTAGAACTGCGGCCGGTAACCCTTGAAGAACGGCGTATGACGGCCACCCTCGTCCTTCGACAGCACGTACACCTCGGCCTCGAAGTCCGTGTGCGGGGTGATCGTGCCCGGCTTGGCCAGCACCTGGCCACGCTCCACGTCGTCACGCTTCAGGCCACGCAGCAGCAGGCCCGCGTTGTCACCCGCCTGGCCCTGGTCCAGCAGCTTGCGGAACATTTCCACGCCGGTCACCGTGGTCTTCTGCGTGTCGCGGATGCCGACCACTTCGATTTCGTCGCCCACCTTGATCACGCCGCGCTCGATACGGCCGGTCACCACCGTGCCGCGCCCCGAGATCGAGAACACGTCTTCCACCGGCATCAGGAACGGCTTGTCGATCGCCCGCACCGGCTCCGGAATGTAGCTGTCCAGCGCATCCACCAGCTTGATGATCGCCGGCACGCCGATTTCCGACTGGTCACCCTCCAGCGCCTTCAGCGCCGAACCGTGGATGATCGGCGTGTCGTCGCCCGGGAAGTCGTACTTGGAGAGCAGCTCGCGCACTTCCATCTCGACCAGCTCGAGCAGCTCCGCGTCATCGACCATGTCCGCCTTGTTCAGGAACACCACGATGTACGGCACGCCCACCTGGCGCGACAGCAGGATGTGCTCGCGCGTCTGCGGCATCGGGCCGTCCGCCGCCGAGCACACCAGGATCGCGCCGTCCATCTGCGCCGCACCCGTGATCATGTTCTTCACGTAGTCCGCATGGCCCGGGCAGTCCACGTGCGCGTAATGCCGCTTCGGCGACTCGTATTCCACGTGCGCCGTCGAGATCGTGATGCCGCGCGCCTTCTCTTCCGGCGCCGCGTCGATCGCACTGTAGTCCTTGAACTCGCCGCCAAAACGCTCCGCACCGACCTTCGTCAGCGCCGCCGTCAGCGTCGTCTTGCCGTGATCCACGTGACCAATCGTGCCGACGTTCACGTGCGGCTTGGTGCGTTCGAATTTACCCTTTGCCATGACTCAAACCTCTGAGAGAACTTATTTGATGATACGTCCACGAATGGCCGCTTCTTTTAAGAGTGCGGCCATGGATGGCCGCTTCCTGATCTTTGCCGTTGCGATCAGGAAGATCGCACAAGTTACGCCTTCTTCATGACCTGCTCGGCGATGTTGTTCGGCGCCTCGGCGTAATGGTCGAATTCCATCGTGAAGGTGGCGCGACCCTGGGTCAGCGAACGGATCGTCGTCGCGTAGCCGAACATCTCGCCCAGCGGCACCATCGCATCGATGGTCTTGCCCGACGGCGTGTCGTCCTGGCCCTGGAGCAGGCCACGACGACGGCTCATGTCGCCCATGACGTCGCCGACGTACTCCTCGGGCGTCACCACCTCGACCTTCATGATCGGCTCGAGCAAGACCGGATCGGCCTTCCTGAAGCCTTCCTTGAACGCCATCGAGGCAGCCAGCTTGAACGCCATTTCGGACGAGTCGACGTCGTGGTACGAGCCGAACACCAGTTTTACCTTGACACCGACCACCGGGAAGCCGGCCAGCGGACCGCTGGTGATGGTCTCGCGCAGGCCCTTCTCGACCGACGGGATGAATTCCTTCGGGATCACGCCACCGGTGATGTCGTTGATGAACAGGAAATCGTTCTTGACGTCCGGGCTCTTGCGATCCTCTTCCGTCATCGGCGACAGCTCGATCACGACGTGGCCATACTGGCCCTTGCCGCCCGACTGCTTGGCGTGCTTGTAGTCCGACTTGACGTCGCTCTTGCGGATCGTCTCGCGATAGGCCACCTGCGGCTTGCCGACGTTGGCCTCGACATTGAACTCGCGACGCATGCGGTCGACGATGATGTCCAGGTGCAGTTCGCCCATGCCCGAGATGATGGTCTGGCCCGACTCCTCGTCCGTGCGCACGCGGAAGGACGGATCCTCCGCGGCCAGACGGCCGAGGGCGATGCCCATCTTCTCCTGGTCCGACTTGGTCTTCGGCTCGACCGCCATCGAGATCACCGGCTCTGGGAACGTCATCCGCTCCAGGGTGATGATGTGGTCCTGCGCGCACAGCGTGTCGCCGGTCGTCACGTCCTTCAGGCCGACCGCGGCGGCGATGTCGCCCGCGCGGACTTCCTTCAGCTCCTGACGCTCGTTAGCGTGCATCTGCAGGATGCGGCCGATGCGCTCCTTCTTCGACTTGACCGGGTTGTAAAGCTGGTCACCGGCGTTGAGCACGCCCGAGTAGACGCGGAAGAACGTCAGCGAACCGACGAACGGGTCGGTCATGATCTTGAACGCAAGCGCGGAGAACGGCGCAGCGTCGTCGGCCTTGCGCGTGGCCTCCTGCTCGTTCTCGTCGACACCGGCAACCGGCGGGCGGTCGGCTGGCGACGGCAGCAGCTGCACCACCGCGTCGAGCATCGCCTGGACGCCCTTGTTCTTGAACGCGGTACCGCAGAACACCGGAATGATCTCGTTCGCCAATGTGCGCTGGCGCAGACCGGCGATGATCTCGTCCACGGTGAGGTCACCGCCCTCGAGATACTTGTTCATCAACTCTTCGGTGGCCTCGGCGGCGGATTCGACCATGAAGGCGCGTGCTTCCGCAGCCTTGTCGGCCAGGTTCGCAGGAATGTCCTTGAGCTCGAATTTCATGCCCTGGGATTCCATGTCCCAGACGATCGCCTTCATCTTGAGCAGGTCGACCACGCCCTCGAAACCGTCCTCGGCGCCGATCGGCACCTGCATCGGCACCGGATGCGCGCCCAGGCGCGACTTCAGCTGGTCGATGACTTTGTAGAAGTTGGCGCCGGTGCGGTCCATCTTGTTGACGAAGGCCAGGCGCGGCACCTTGTACTTGTTGGCCTGGCGCCACACGGTCTCGGACTGCGGCTGCACGCCGCCGACCGCGCACAGCACGAACACGGCGCCATCGAGCACGCGCAGCGAACGCTCCACCTCGATGGTGAAGTCGACGTGCCCCGGGGTATCGATGATGTTGAAGCGGTGCTGCTCCATCGAGCCATCCATGCCCTTCCAGAACGCCGTCGTCGCTGCCGACGTGATGGTGATGCCGCGCTCCTGCTCCTGCTCCATCCAGTCCATCGTGGCCGCACCGTCATGCACCTCGCCGATCTTGTGCGAGACGCCGGTATAGAACAGGATGCGCTCCGTGGTCGTGGTCTTGCCGGCATCGATGTGGGCCATGATGCCGAAGTTGCGATAGCGCTCGATAGGAGTGGTGCGTGCCATGGGAGTTTACCTTTGCCGGGCGGTCCTGCCCTGGATTCACGCAGCCGTCCTGGCTGCCGCTATTATGAAAAGTCCGGCATGGGTGCCGGGTTCTTCTTTGCCGCCATGAGCGACGTCACAGGCACCGCCGGTTTGTCCCTTGCCGCCAACATGGGCGGCAAGGCAAAACCCGATTACCAGCGGTAGTGCGAGAAGGCCTTGTTGGCTTCCGCCATGCGATGCGTCTCTTCACGCTTCTTGGCGGCGCCGCCGCGGCTCTCGGAAGCTTCCAGCAGCTCGGCCGCCAGCTTGCGCGGCATCGACGTCTCGCCACGCTTGCGGGCGGCATCGATGACCCAGCGCATTGCCAGCGCCATGCGGCGACCCGGACGCACTTCGACCGGCACCTGGTAGGTGGCGCCGCCGACACGACGGGACTTCACCTCGACCGCCGGAGCGATGTTGTTGAGCGCCTTCTCCACCAGGGCTACCGGCTCGGCGTTCTTCTCGCCGATATGCTGCAGCGCACCGTAAACGATGCTCTCGGCGACGGACTTCTTGCCGCTCTTCATCACCATGTTGATGAAGCGGGCGATCAGCTGGCTGCCGTGCTTGGGATCCGGCAGGACCAGACGGGCGGGATGTGAACCTTTACGCGACATGTTTCGAGTCCTTTACTTCTTCGGGCGCTTGGCGCCGTACTTCGAGCGCGATTGGCGACGCTTGGTGACACCGGCGCAGTCGAGGCTGCCGCGCACCGTGTGGTAACGCACACCGGGCAGATCCTTGACGCGGCCGCCGCGGATCAGCACCACCGAGTGCTCCTGCAGGTTGTGGCCTTCGCCACCGATATAGCTGATGACCTCGAAGCCATTGGTCAGGCGCACCTTGGCAACCTTGCGCAGGGCCGAGTTCGGCTTCTTCGGGGTGGTCGTGTAAACGCGCGTGCAGACGCCACGACGCTGCGGGCTGCTCTGCAGGGCAGGCGACCCGCTCTTGTAGGTCTTGGGGCTGCGGTTTTTGCGCACCAACTGGTTGACTGTCGTCATGCGAAGCTGTTCCTGAAAACATAAAGGCAGCCCGAATAAGCTCGGTCTGCCAAGAAGCGGGAATTTAACATGAGCAGCCCGCCATAGGCAAGCCAATGCTCAGCCGTCCTGGACCCGAACACGAGGTGCGTCCCTGCACCTCATTTCGTATGTCAGCGAGCGAAGCCCTGAACGGGCTTACTCGACACCGTTTTCACTTCCGACCGGAGCCTCGGCGAACGAAACCGCAGACGCGGAACCGGAAAGGGTCTCCAGCTCCGTGGCGGTCAAACCGCCCTGGCGACGACGCGATGCGTGGTACGCCAGACCCGTACCTGCCGGAATAAGACGGCCGACGATAACATTTTCCTTCAGGCCACGCAAGGTGTCGCGGGTGCCACGAACCGCCGCCTCGGTGAGGACGCGGGTGGTTTCCTGGAACGAGGCCGCCGAGATGAACGACTCGGTCGCCAGCGATGCCTTGGTGATGCCCAGCAGCACCGACTGGTACTCGGCGGCACGCTCGCCCTTGCCCACCGCACGCTCGTTCTCGGCATTGATACGCACGCGCTCGACCTGCTCGCCGCGCAGGTAGTGGCTCTCGCCCGGCTCGGTGATCTCGACCTTGCGCAGCATCTGGCGAATGATCGCCTCGATGTGCTTGTCGTTGATCTTCACGCCCTGCAGGCGGTATACGTCCTGGATCTCCTTGACCAGGTACGTGGCCAGCGGCTCCACGCCCAGCAGGCGCAGGATGTCATGCGGATTCGGCTCGCCGTCGACGACGGTCTCGCCCTTCTCCACGTGCTCGCCCTCGAACACGATGACCTGGCGCCACTTCGGGATCAGCTCCTCGTGCTCGTTGCCGTCGGCATCCTTGATGATCAGGCGCTGCTTGCCCTTGGTGTCCTTGCCGAAGCTGACGATGCCGGAGCGCTCGGCCAGGATCGCCGGCTCCTTCGGCTTGCGCGCCTCGAACAGGTCGGCCACGCGCGGCAGACCGCCGGTGATATCGCGGGTCTTCGAGGTTTCCTGCGGGATACGCGCGATGACGTCGCCCACTCCCACTTCGGCACCGTTCTGGATCGACACGATCGCGCCGGCCGGCAGGAAGTACTGCGCGGCGATGTCGGTACCCGGCAGCTTCAGCTCGCGACCCTTGGCATCTTCCAGGCGCACGATCGGACGCAGGTCCTTCGCCTGCGCGCCGCGACGCTTCGGATCGGTGACCACCGCCGACTCCAGGCCGGTCAGCTCGTCGGTCTGGCTCTGCACGGTGACGCCATCGAGGAAGTCGATGAAGCGCACCACGCCGGCCACCTCGGTGACGATCGGATGGGTGTGCGGATCCCAGTTCGCCACGGCCTGGCCCGGCTTGACCGGTGCGCCGTCCTTGACCGCGATGATGGCGCCGTACGGCACCTTGTAGCGCTCGCGCTCGCGGCCGCTGGAGTCGATCACGCTCAGTTCGCCCGAACGCGACACCGCCACCAGATGGCCCTGCTTGTGCTGCACCGACTTCAGGTTGTTGAACTTCAGCGAACCGGTGGTCTTCACCGTCACGTTGTCCACCGCCGCCGCACGCGAAGCCGCGCCGCCGATATGGAACGTGCGCATGGTCAGCTGGGTGCCCGGCTCGCCGATCGACTGCGCGGCGACCACGCCCACGGCCTCGCCCATGTTGACCAGGTGGCCGCGGGCCAGGTCGCGGCCGTAGCACAGCTTGCACACGCCGTGTTCGGCTTCGCAGGTGATCGGCGAACGCACCTTGATGATCTGCACGCCGGCCTTGTCGAGCTTCTCGACCAGGGCTTCATTGAGGAGGGTGTCGCGGGTGACGATCGGCTGGTCGTCGTCGCCGGGGGCATAGACGTCCTCGACCACCACACGGCCCAGCACCCGGTCGCGCAACGGCTCGACCACGTCGCCGCCCTCGACGATCGGCTGCATGGTGACGCCGTCCTCGGTGCCGCAGTCGTCCATGGTGATGACCACGTCCTGCGCCACGTCGACCAGGCGGCGGGTCAGGTAGCCGGAGTTCGCGGTCTTCAGCGCGGTGTCCGCCAGGCCCTTGCGCGCGCCGTGGGTCGAGTTGAAGTACTGCAGCACGTTCAGGCCTTCGCGGAAGTTGGCCTTGATCGGGGTCTCGATGATCGAGCCGTCCGGACGCGCCATCAGGCCGCGCATGCCGGCCAGCTGGCGGATCTGCGCCACGGAACCGCGCGCGCCGGAATCGGCCATGATGTACAGCGAGTTCATCGACTTCTGGCTGACCGTGTTGCCGTCGGCATCGACCACCTTCTCGGTGCCGATGCCGTCGATCATCGCCTTGGCCACCAGCTCGCTGGTGCGCGACCAGATGTCGACCACCTTGTTGTAGCGCTCGCCGGCGGTGACCAGGCCCGACTGGTACTGCTGCTGGATCTCGACGACTTCCTTCTCGGCCTCGTCGAGGATGGTCTTCTTCTCGCTCGGGATCAGCATGTCGTCGATGCCGATCGAGATGCCCGCGCGCGTGGCGAACCGGTAGCCGGTGTACATCAGCTTGTCGGCGAACACCACGGTTTCCTTCAGGCCCAGCAGACGATAGCTGGAGTTGATCAGGCGCGAGATGTTCTTCTTGGTCAGCTCGGTGTTGGCCAGCTCGAACGGCAGGCCTTCCGGCAGGATCTCCGCCAGCAGCGCACGGCCGACAGTGGTGTCGACGATCTTCGTCTCATGGGTGCGGGTGCCGTCTTCGGCGATGTGCACCAGCTTCAGGCGCACCTTGACCTTGGCGTGCAGTTCGACCGCACGGTTGTCATAGGCGCGGCGTGCCTCGGCAATGCCGGAGAACACCATGCCGGTGCCCTTGACGTTGATCAGCTCGCGGGTCATGTAATACAGACCCAGCACCACGTCCTGGGTCGGCACGATGATCGGCTCGCCGTTGGCGGGGCTGAGGATGTTGTTGGACGACATCATCAGCGTGCGCGCTTCCAGCTGCGCCTCGATCGACAGCGGCACATGGACGGCCATCTGGTCGCCGTCGAAGTCGGCGTTGAATGCCGTACAGACGAGCGGGTGCAGCTGGATCGCCTTGCCTTCGATGAGCTTCGGCTCGAACGCCTGGATACCGAGGCGGTGCAGGGTCGGCGCACGGTTCAGCAGCACCGGATGCTCGCGGATCACCTCTTCGAGGATGTCCCACACCTGGGCCTCTTCGCGCTCGACCAGCTTCTTCGCCGCCTTGATGGTGGTGGCTTCGCCACGCGCCTGCAGCTTGGCGAAGATGAACGGCTTGAACAGTTCCAGCGCCATCTTCTTGGGCAGACCGCACTGGTGCAGGCGCAGGGTCGGACCGACCACGATCACCGATCGGCCGGAGTAATCCACGCGCTTGCCGAGCAGGTTCTGGCGGAAGCGGCCCTGCTTGCCCTTGATCATGTCGGCCAGCGACTTCAGCGCGCGCTTGTTGGTGCCGGTGATGGCACGGCCGCGGCGGCCGTTGTCGAGCAGCGCATCGACCGACTCCTGCAGCATGCGCTTCTCGTTGCGCACGATGATGTCGGGCGCATTGAGCTCGAGCAGCCGCTTCAGGCGGTTGTTGCGGTTGATGACGCGGCGATACAAATCGTTCAGGTCGGAAGTGGCGAAGCGGCCACCGTCCAGCGGCACCAGCGGACGCAGGTCCGGCGGCAGCACGGGCAGTACGGTCAGCACCATCCACTCCGGCTTGTTGCCGGATTCCAGGAACGCCTCGATCAGCTTCACGCGCTTGGTGAGGCGCTTCAGCTTGGTCTCGGAATTGGTCGAGCCGATCTCTTCCTTCAGGCGGATGACTTCGCCCGGCAGGTCGAGCGACTTCAGCAGGTGGTACACCGCCTCGGCGCCCATCCGCGCGTCGAACTCGTCACCGTGTTCCTCGGTGGCTTCCAGGTACTGGTCTTCGCTGAGCAGCTGGCCGCGCTCGAGCGCGGTCATGCCCGGATCGATCACCACGAAGGCCTCGAAGTACAGGATGCGCTCGATGTCGCGCAGGGTCATATCCAGCATCAGGCCGATGCGCGAAGGCAGCGACTTGAGGAACCAGATGTGTGCGGTCGGGCTGGCCAGCTCGATGTGGCCCATGCGCTCACGACGCACCTTGGCCAGCGTCACTTCCGTGCCGCACTTCTCGCACACCACGCCGCGGTGCTTCATGCGCTTGTACTTGCCGCACAGGCACTCGTAGTCCTTCACCGGCCCGAAGATCGCGGCGCAGAACAGGCCGTCACGCTCCGGCTTGAAGGTGCGGTAGTTGATGGTTTCCGGCTTCTTCACTTCGCCGTAGGACCACGAGCGGATCAGCTCCGGCGAGGCGAGCGCGATCTTGATCGCGTCGAAATCCGGCGTCGCGCGCTGCTGGTTGAACAGGTTGAGCAGGTCTTTCATTCGAAATCTCCGGTGACTGCGCGGATCACTTGATCTCTTCCAGATCGATGTCGATGGCGAGCGAGCGGATTTCCTTCACCAGCACGTTGAAGGACTCCGGCATGCCCGCGGACATCTCGTGGTTGCCGTCGACAATGTTCTTGTACATCTGGTTGCGGCCCTGCACGTCGTCGGACTTCACCGTCAGCATTTCCTGCAGGGTGTAGGCCGCGCCGTAGGCTTCCAGCGCCCACACTTCCATCTCGCCGAAGCGCTGGCCGCCGAACTGAGCCTTGCCGCCCAGCGGCTGCTGGGTGACCAGCGAGTACGGACCGGTGGAGCGCGCGTGCATCTTGTCGTCGACCAGGTGGTTGAGCTTCAGGTAATGCATGTAGCCCACCGTGACCGGGCGATCGAACGCCTCGCCGGTGCGGCCGTCGAACAGCACGGTCTGGCCGGATTCCGGCAGGTCGGCCAGCTTCAGCATCGCCTTGATCTCGGTCTCCTCGGCGCCGTCGAACACCGGCGTGGCCATCGGCACGCCTTCCTGCAGGTTGTTCGCCAGCGCCAGGATCTCGGCGTCGGTGAGCGACTTCAGGTCGACGTGCTGCACCGCGCCGGCGACGTGGTTGTTGTAGATCTGGTCGAGGAACTTGCGGATCTCGGCCACCTTCTCCTGCGCCTCGATCATCTTCTGGATCTTCTTGCCCAGACCCTTGGCGGCCCATCCCAGGTGCACTTCCAGGATCTGCCCGATGTTCATGCGCGAAGGCACGCCCAGCGGGTTCAGCACGATGTCGACCGGCACGCCGTCGGCGGAGTACGGCATGTCCTCCACCGGCACCACGTTGGAGACCACGCCCTTGTTGCCGTGGCGGCCGGCCATCTTGTCGCCCGGCTGGATGCGGCGCTTCACGGCCAGGAACACCTTGACCATCTTCAGCACGCCCGGCGCGAGGTCGTCGCCCTGGGTGATCTTGCCCTGCTTCTCCTTGAAGCGCTTGTCGAACTCTTCCTTGTGGCGCTTGATCTGGTCGGCCGCGCGCTCGAGGAACTCGCTGACGTCCTCGTCCTTGACGTTGATCTTGAACCAGTCGTCCTTCTTCAGGCCGTCGAGGTAGGCGTCGGTGATCTCGGCGCCGCGCTTGAGGCCGCCCGGGCCGCTCATCGCGGACTTGCCGACCAGCTGGGTGCGCATGCGGCTGTAGATCGCGCCTTCGAGGATGCGGAACTGGTCGTCCAGGTCCTTGCGGATCCGCTTGACCTCGGTTTCCTCGATCTGCTTGGCGCGCTTGTCCTTCTCGATGCCGTCGCGGGTGAACACCTGCACGTCGATGACGGTGCCGTCCATGCCCGGCGGCACGCGCAGCGAGCTGTCCTTCACATCGGACGCCTTCTCGCCGAAGATCGCGCGCAGCAGCTTCTCTTCCGGCGTGAGCTGGCTCTCGCCCTTCGGCGTGACCTTGCCGACCATGATGTCGCCGGCCTTCACTTCCGCACCGATGTACACGATACCGGACTCGTCGAGGCGCGCCAGCGCCTGCTCGCCCACGTTCGGGATGTCGGCGGTGATTTCCTCGGCGCCCAGCTTGGTGTCGCGCGCGATGCACGACAGCTCCTCGATGTGGATCGAGGTGTAGCGGTCTTCCTGCACGACGCGCTCGGAGAGCAGGATCGAGTCTTCGAAGTTGTAGCCGTTCCACGGCATGAACGCGATCAGCATGTTCTGGCCGAGCGCGAGCTCGCCCAGGTCGGTCGACGAACCGTCGGCCAGCGTGTCGCCCTTCGCCACCACGTCGCCCACGTTCACCAACGGACGCTGGTTGAGGTTGGTGTTCTGGTTGGAGCGGGTGTACTTGGTCAGCGTGTAGATGTCGACGCCGGCATCGTTGTCGCCGACCTCCACTTCATTGACGCGCACCACGATGCGGGCCGCGTCGACCTGGTCGATCACGCCGCCGCGCTTGGCGGAGACAATGACGCCCGAATCGCGCGCCACGGCACGCTCGATGCCGGTGCCCACCAGCGGGGTCTGCGAACGCAGGGTCGGCACGGCCTGGCGCTGCATGTTCGCGCCCATCAGCGCGCGGTTCGCGTCGTCGTGTTCCAGGAACGGCACCAGTGCCGCTGCGACCGACACGGTCTGCATCGGCGAGACGTCCATGTAGTCGACCTCGGACGCCGGGCGCAGCTCGGATTCGCCGCGGAAACGGCAGGACACGAAGTCCTCGAGGAACGCGCCGTGCTTGTCCAGCGGCGAGTTCGCCTGGGCGATCACGTGGTCGCCCTCCTCGATCGCGGAGAGGTAGTCGACCTTGTCGGTGACCTTGCCGTTGGCGACCTTGCGGTACGGCGTCTCGAGGAAGCCGTAGGCATTGGTGCGGGCATAAACGGCCAGCGAGTTGATCAGGCCGATGTTCGGGCCTTCCGGCGTCTCGATGGTGCAGACGCGGCCGTAATGGGTCGGGTGCACGTCGCGCACCTCGAAGCCGGCGCGCTCGCGGGTCAGGCCGCCCGGGCCGAGGGCCGAGACACGGCGCTTGTGCGTCACTTCCGACAGCGGGTTGTTCTGGTCCATGAACTGCGACAGCTGCGAGGAGCCGAAGAACTCCTTCACCGCCGCCGCCACGGGCTTGGCGTTGATCAGGTCCTGCGGGGTGAGGCCGTCGGCCTCGGCCAGCGACAGGCGCTCGCGCACGGCGCGCTCCACGCGCACCAGGCCGATGCGGAAGGTGTTCTCGGCCATCTCGCCGACCGAGCGCACGCGACGGTTGCCCAGGTGGTCGATGTCGTCCACGGTGCCATGGCCGTTCTTGATGTCGATCAGCACCTTCAGCACGTCGAGGATGTCGGAGCTGTCGCCCTGCGAGGCCACCAGCGCCTGCGCCTCGTCTTCCTTGCGCTCGCCGAAGTACTTGTGGTCGTACAGCACGCCCGGGCCGACGATCTCCTGGCGGCCGACGCGGCGGTTGAACTTCATGCGGCCGACCGAGGACAGGTCGTAGCGGTCGAAGGTGAAGAACAGGTTGAAGAACAGGTTCTGCGCGGCATCCTTGGTCGGCGGCTCACCCGGACGCATCATGCGATAGATCTCCACCAGCGCCTCCAGCGGCGTCTTGGTGTTGTCGATGCGCAGGGTGTGCGAGATGTAGGCGCCGCGGTCGAGATCGTTCACGTAGAGCGTGGGCAGGCGCTCGATGCCGGCCTTGCGGAAGGCCTCCATCTGCTCGGCGGTGATCTCGTCGTTGGCCGAGGCCAGCAGCTCGCCGGTCTTCGAGTCGACGATGTCGATCGCCAGGATGCGGCCGACCGGATAGTCGTCCGGCACTTCCAGCGCGGTGATGTTCTCGGCCGCCAGCTGGCGCACGTGGCGCGCGGTGATGCGCTTGCCGGCTTCCACCAGCACCTTGCCGCCGATCGCGAGGTCGAAGCTCAGCGTCTCGCCGCGCAGGCGCTCGGCGACCAGCTCCAGCGTGGTGCCGCCCTTCTTGCCCAGGTGGAACACGTTGTGCTCGAAGAAGATGGCCAGCATCTCCTCGTTGCTGTAGCCGAGCGCGCGCAGCAGCACCGTCACCGGCAGCTTGCGGCGACGGTCGATGCGGGTGAACAGCGCGTCCTTCGGGTCGAACTCGAAGTCCAGCCAGGAGCCGCGGTAGGGGATCACGCGGGCGGAGAACAGCAGCTTGCCCGAGCTGTGCGTCTTGCCGCGGTCGTGGTCGAAGAACACGCCCGGCGAACGGTGCAGCTGCGAGACGATCACGCGCTCGGTGCCGTTGATGATGAAGGTGCCGGTGTCGGTCATGAGCGGGATCTCGCCCATGTAGACCTCCTGCTCCTTGACGTACTTCACGGCCTTCTTGGACGCCGGGCTGTCCTTGTCGTAGATGACCAGGCGCACGGTGACGCGCAGCGGCGCGCCGAAGGTCATGCCGCGGTTGCGGCACTCGCGTTCGTCGAACGCCGGCTCGCCGAGACGGTAGTCGACGTATTCCAGCGCCGCATTGCCCGAGTAGCTGGTAATCGGGAACACCGATTTCAACGCGGCATGCAAACCCTTGTCGCCACGCTGCTTCGGCGCGACGTGCTCCTGCAGGAACTCCCGGTAGGAATCAGTCTGGATGGTCAGCAGGTTCGGCACGCCCAGTACGGGCGGACGCTTGCCAAAGTCCTTGCGGATGCGTTTCTTCTCGGTAAACGAGTAGGCCATGATCGGTAGCGCCTCGGTTCGCAGTGACGCCGGTGGTGCACACACCGGCTGAATGGATAATTTGTCTTGTCGGGGGAGGGCTCCTGCCCTTCCCCGACACCGCGAGTCCGGCACATGTCCGGACTCGCTCCCCACCCATCAGGCAACCGCGCTTGATGGGTGGGCGAGCCATCCTTGGCTCGCCGCGAGATGTTTTCGACACCTCACCGGGATTTGGGAATCGAGAATGCGGAATCGACAGGCGATTTCCCATTCTCCATTCCCCTTTCCCGCCTAAGCAGGCAAAGCCCGGGGGCTCGCGCCCCCAGGCTTGCTTGACGCAAAGATCAAACTGATGGCGCGCAAGGGCGCCGATTACTTCAGTTCGACCGTAGCGCCGGCAGCTTCGAGTTCCTTCTTGAACTTCTCGGCATCTTCCTTCGACACGGCTTCCTTCAGGACCCCGCCGGCCTCGGTGAGGTCCTTGGCTTCCTTCAGGCCCAGGCCGGTGATGGCGCGGACGGCCTTGATCACGTCGACCTTCTTGGCGCCGGCGGTCTTCAGGATCACGTCGAACTCGGTCTGCGCCTCGGCAGCCGGGGCGGCAGCGGCCGGGCCGGCGGCCACGGCGACCGGGGCGGCGGCGGACACGCCAAACTTCTCTTCGATGGCCTTCACCAGGTCCATCACTTCCATCAGCGACTTCGCGGCGACGGCTTCAACGATCTGTTCGTTGGTCAGGGACATTTGTTTTTACCTCTGGGGTGGATTCGATATGTTGAGTAGACGTCGAAACTCAGGCGGGCTCGGCTTCGGCCGGCGCTTCGGCGGTGGTTTCGCCACCACCCTGCTTGTCGGCGACAGCCTTGACGGCGCGGGCGAACATCGTGGCCGGCTCGGCCAGCACGCGGGCCAGCATGGTCAGCGCCTGTTCGCGGGTCGGCAGCGAGGCCAGCACGTCGACGTGCGAGGCCGGCAGCAGCTTGCCTTCGACCGAGACGAGCTTCGCCTTCAGCTTGTCGTTGCCCTTGGCGAATTCCTTGATCAGACGCCCGGCTGCGCCGGGTTCTTCCGTCGAGAATGCGTACAGCAACGGACCGACCAGGGCGTCCTTGACGACCTCGAATTCGGTACCGGCCATGGCGCGCGACGCCAGCGTGTTCTTGACAACCCTCAAGTACACGCCGGATTCGCGGGCCTTCTTGCGCATCGCGGTCATCTGTTCGACCGTGGTGCCCGCATACTCGGCAGCGACCAGGGAGTGGGCCTTCGCGGCAACTTCTGCCAGTTCGGCGACTACTTCTTGCTTCTGAGACAGATTGAGAGCCATTGCACTCCTCCAAATGAACTCCGCTCACGGCTCCTGCCGCTTGCGGTCCTGGGCGACGCCGTCCATGACGTCGGGGACGCCGGGGTCCCGGGTGTTGGCCTTTCCAGAACACATCGAACATTCCAGATCGGGCAGCACCATCTGCGCAGGCCGGACCGACGGGCGATCCGATTAAGCGTTCCCGCTGGCGACGAGGGCGACTCCATGCCGGTACGAGCTCCCTGCCCGCCTTCGTCGCGCGCTGAGCGCGCCTGCGGTCTTTGACAGCGGCCCCGGCCGCCGAAACGGCCGGGGCTGCCCTCAAAAACTGCCCGCACCGGCAACCGCCGATGCGGGACTTGATACTTACTTGGCGGCCAAAGCCAGCGACGAGGTGTCGACGGCCACGCCGACGCCCATGGTGCTGGACAGCGCCACCTTCTGCAGGAACTGGCCCTTCGCGGTGGACGGCTTGGCCTTCAGCAGGTCGGCGATCAGCGCGTTGAGGTTGTCCGCGAGCTGCTCGGCCTCGAAGTTCGCCTTGCCGATGGTGGCGTGGATGATGCCCGCCTTGTCGTTGCGGAACTTCACCTGGCCGGCCTTGGCGTTCTTCACCGCGGTGGCGACGTCGGCGGTGACCGAGCCGTCCTTCGGGTTCGGCATCAGGCCGCGCGGGCCGAGCAGTTGGCCCAGCTTGCCGACCACGCGCATCGCGTCCGGCGTGGCGATCACCCGACCGAAGTCCAGCTCACCACCCTGCATGCGCTCGGCCAGGTCGTCCATGCCGACGGCATCGGCGCCGGCGGCCTTGGCGGCCTCGGCCTTCTCGCCCGGCGGGCAGAACACGGCGACCTTGACGGTCTTGCCGGTGCCGTGCGGCAGCAGCGAGGAGCCGCGCACGCCCTGGTCCGACTTCTTCGCGTCGATGCCCAGACGCACGGCCACGTCCACCGACTCGGCGAACTTCGCCTTGGCGTTGGCCTTGACGATCTTCAGGGCCTCGTCCAGGGCATAGAACTTGCCCGGCTGCACCGCGGCCTGGGCGGCCTTCATACGCTTCGTGATCTTTGCCATGTCTTAGCCCTCCACCGTCAGGCCCATGCTGCGGGCGCTACCGGCAATGGTGCGCACCGCGGCGTCGAGGTCGGCAGCCGTCAGGTCCGGCTCCTTCTGCTTCGCAATATCTTCCAGCTGCTTGCGGGTGACCTTGCCGACCTTGTCGGTGTTCGGCTTCGACGAACCCTTGCCGACGCCGGTGGCCTTCTTCAGAAGGATCGTGGCGGGCGGGGTCTTGGTGATGAAGGTGAAGCTGCGGTCGGAGTACGCCGTGATGATGGTCGGGATCGGCAGACCCGGCTCCATCTTCTGCGTGGCGGCATTGAACGCCTTGCAGAACTCCATGATGTTCAGGCCGCGCTGGCCGAGGGCGGGACCCACCGGCGGCGACGGGTTGGCCTGGCCGGCCTTGACCTGCAGCTTGATGTAACCGACGACTTTCTTTGCCATTGGATTTTCCTCGCGAGTCCGGACGCCTTGCGGCTCCTCGCTGTTCACCGGTCCCTGGATGGAAGGAAGATCCGCGTCCTGCGGATCCGAAACGCGGGCACGCCGGATCGAAAAAGACCCAGCGTGAACCGCGCAGTATAGAGATTTGCCGGCTTATCAGCAAGCCCCGTGCCAAGGCCTGCTGAACCGGGTGACCGGGCCGCCCCGGCCGACTCAGGCCTTCTCGACCTGGCCGAACTCCAGCTCGACCGGGGTCGAGCGACCGAAGATCAGCACCGCCACGCGCAGGCGGCTCTTTTCGTAGTTGACTTCCTCGACCACGCCGTTGAAATCGTTGAACGGGCCTTCGGTGACGCGCACCATCTCGCCCGGCTCGAACAGCACCTTGGGCTTGGGCTTCTCGACGCCTTCGCGCACGCGACTGAGGATGGCGTCGGCCTCGCTGTCCTTGATCGGCAGCGGGCGGTCGGCGGTACCGCCGATGAAACCCATCACCTTCGGGGTTTCCTTGATCAGATGCCAGCACTCGTCATCGATCCGCAGCGCCTTGCCTTCGGTGCCCGTCTCGATCTGCACCAGCACGTAGCCCGGGAAGAACTTGCGATCGCTGCGGCGCTTCTGGCCGCCACGCATCTCGATCACTTCCTCGGTCGGCACCAGCACTTCGCCGAACTTTTCCTCCATCGAGGCGCGCTTGATGCGCTCCTCGAGGGAGCGCTTCACCTGGTTCTCAAAGCCCGAATAGGCGTGCACCACGTACCAGCGCTTGCTCATGCTCACCTCAGCCACCCAGCTTCAGCAGCCAGTCGAGAATGACCGACTTCAGGATCAGGTCGATAAGACCCAACAACAGCGACAGCACGATCACCACCAGGATGATGATGCCGGTCGTCTTGATCGTCTCGTCGCGGGTCGGCCAGACCACCTTGCGCATTTCGAACTGCGACTCGGCGATGAAGTTCCGCACCCGCCGACCCGGCGCGGTGAACGTGGCGATCGCCAGCGCGACCACCAGCGCGGCCAGCACGCCCAGCAGGCGCACCGACGAGGAAATGCTGCCATCCCGGCCGAACCAGGAATAGGCAAAGATACCGGCAGCCAGCACCAGCCCCGCCAGTACCAGCTTGCCGATGTCGGCGGCGTTCGTGCCCTTGGGCTGTTCTGCCTTGGTATTCATGCACTAGTGACCAGGTACCAGCAGCACGCCTGCCTCTCACGGCCGGCCTTGCCACCGCCACCCGTCTCGATCCTCGGGGAAGTGGCACGCCAGGAGGGACTCGAACCCCCAACCTGCGGTTTTGGAGACCGCTGCTCTGCCAATTGAGCTACTGGCGTACATGGCTTGAACTTCAAACACGACGACGAGCGGCTTGAATCCGCTCGCCCCGTGAACTTTACTTCAGCCATCCTCCATGATGGCAAGGATCAACCCGGCATCCATGCCGGACTTCTCGCAATTTATTTCAGCCATCCTCCCTGATGGCAAAGATCGGACCGGCATCCTGCCGGACTTCTCGCATTTGTTTCAGCCATCCTCCATGATGGCAAAGATCGGACCGGCATCCTGCCGGACTTCTCGCTGAAGCAGCTTACTTGATGACCTTGGCCACCACGCCGGCGCCGACGGTACGGCCGCCTTCGCGAATCGCGAATCGCAGGCCCTCGTCCATCGCGATCGGGTGGATCAGGCTCACCACCATCTTCACGTTGTCGCCCGGCATCACCATTTCCACCCCTTCCGGCAGCGTCACCGCACCCGTCACGTCCGTCGTGCGGAAGTAGAACTGCGGCCGGTAACCCTTGAAGAACGGCGTATGACGGCCACCCTCGTCCTTCGACAGCACGTACACCTCGGCCTCGAAGTCGGTGTGCGGGGTGATCGTGCCCGGCTTGGCCAGCACCTGGCCACGCTCCACGTCGTCACGCTTCAGGCCACGCAGCAGCAGGCCCGCGTTATCGCCCGCCTGGCCCTGGTCCAGCAGCTTGCGGAACATTTCCACGCCGGTCACCGTGGTCTTCTGCGTGTCGCGGATGCCGACCACTTCGATTTCGTCGCCCACCTTGATCACGCCGCGCTCGATACGGCCGGTCACCACCGTGCCGCGCCCCGAGATCGAGAACACGTCTTCCACCGGCATCAGGAACGGCTTGTCGATCGCCCGCACCGGCTCCGGAATGTAGCTGTCCAGCGCATCCACCAGCTTGATGATCGCCGGCACGCCGATTTCCGACTGGTCACCCTCCAGCGCCTTCAGCGCCGAACCGTGGATGATCGGCGTGTCGTCGCCCGGAAAGTCGTACTTGGAGAGCAGCTCGCGCACTTCCATCTCGACCAGCTCGAGCAGCTCCGCGTCATCGACCATGTCCGC